>CAMWPX010000025.1 GCA_947176205.1 uncultured Porphyromonadaceae bacterium | reverse complement strand
CCTGAAGCCATACGTTGGGGCGAGGTGACGAATATGTTGGCAGGAAATATCTTGCATGCGTCGTGCTGCCCGAGCGTGCCGTAATCGGTGGGATAGAATGTGGCTATGGATTCGATTTCATCGCCCCAGAAAACCACACGTACCACAATCTCTTCGTACGCCAGATATATATCTACCGTGTCGCCTTTGACGCGGAATGTGCCTCGGGCAAAGTCTATCTCACTGCGTGAGTATAATGCACCTACGAGCCGGCGTAGAAAAACGTTGCGGGCTATTTTGTCGCCTACACGTATGGTTATGACATTGCTGTTGAAATCTTCCGGGTTGCCCATGCCGTAAAGACATGACACGGAACTGACTACAATTACGTCTTTACGACCGGACAGCAGTGCTGATGTAGTGGCAAGACGCAATTTGTCAATTTCGTCATTAATCATGAGGTCTTTCTCGATGTATTTGTCGACTGACGGTATGTAGGCTTCGGGTTGGTAATAGTCGTAGTATGAAACGAAATATTGTACGGAATTTTCCGGAAAGAAACTTTTGAACTCGCTGTAGAGTTGTGCGGCAAGAGTTTTGTTATGGCTTAGGATTAGAGTAGGCTTTTTCACCTGCTGAATCACGTTAGCCATGGTGAATGTTTTTCCGGAGCCAGTAACGCCGAGCAGTGTCTGAGCTTTATCACCGCGGTTTACACCTTCTACAAGCTGTTCGATGGCTTGTGGCTGGTCGCCTGTGGGGCTGTATTGTGAGGTGAGTTTGAAATCCATAATATACAAAGGTAAGAAAAAGCGTGAGGGAATAAAAGTCTATTGCTACAAATTGTGTGAAAATACGTGTGTGACGTTATGTAAGCTTATCGGGTATAGTTATAGCAAAATGTCAAGACCGGATGTTGGCTTTTTACGAAGCTAAGTATCGCGGGGAGTATTCTAAAAGTTAAAGAAACATAATAGAAACATGTCTGTAACATTAGTGTAATATGTTACAAAAATACAATTGATTGAAATGTAGGATGTTGTGTAAAAATAGTCGTTAACATTTCTTAGTAAAATAATTTTATGTCGTGTGAACTGATTGCCTACAAAATGCTGTTATTATTATCAAAGAAACGATAAATTTGACAGTAAAAAAGAGATTTGAAGAGATAAAAGTTAGACAAAAATAATGAGTAAAAGCGAAAAGATGATTAAAAGAGACAAGAGATCTGAGATATGAAAATCACACTTTAATTTCATTTTATTGAAGAGCGCCGTATCCACCTGTTGAAGATCGATACGGCGTTTGATTTTTAATAAAACCACACTCGCTAAAAAAAGTGATGCGTAGTGTGGTTTTCAGTTTGTTGTAATCAGTCGCCCATGGTTCGCAGCAGTTCATCGTTAGATGAGGTGCGTTCCATACGGTCTTTGATAAATTCCATGGCTTCGATAGAATTACGGTCAGACAGGAAGCGGCGGAGTATCCACATGCGGTTAAGAGTCTCTTCACGCAGTAGAAGGTCGTCGCGTCGCGTACTTGATGCCATGATGTCGACAGCCGGGAAAATACGTTTGTTGGAAAGTTTGCGGTCAAGTTGCAGCTCCATGTTACCGGTACCTTTGAATTCTTCAAATATGACTTCATCCATTTTTGAAGATGTTTCGGTAAGGGCAGTAGCGATTATGGTGAGTGAGCCGCCGTTTTCTATGTTACGTGCCGCACCGAAGAAGCGTTTTGGTTTCTGCAGAGCGTTGGCATCGACACCTCCGGAAAGTATTTTACCCGAAGCCGGGGCACATGTATTATATGCACGTGCAAGACGGGTTATGGAGTCAAGTAGAATTACAACGTCGTGACCACATTCCACAAGCCTTTTGGCTTTTTCAAGGACTATGCCTGCTATTTTTACGTGACGGTCGGCCGGTTCGTCAAATGTTGAGGCGATAACTTCGGCGTTGACGCTTCGACTCATGTCAGTTACTTCCTCGGGGCGTTCGTCAATAAGCAGAATCATGATGTATGTCTCGGGATGATTCTCGGCAATGGCATTGGCTATATCCTTAAGCAGGATTGTTTTACCGGTCTTTGGCGGAGCCACGATAAGTCCGCGCTGACCTTTGCCGATAGGGGAGAACATATCGACGACACGGGTGGAGATGTTGGCTGAGCGACCTGAAGTAAGGTCAAATTTTTCTTCCGGGAAAAGTGGAGTGAGATGTTCGAATGGTACACGGTCACGAATAAATTCAGGGCTGCGGCCGTTGACGGAGATTACGTTTGTAAGCGGGAAATATTTTTCACCTTCACGGGGAGGACGAATAGCAGCCTGCACTACATCGCCGGTCTTGAGTCCGAATGAACGTACCTGCTGCTGAGTGAGGTATATGTCATCGGGCGATGATAGATAATTATAGTCGCTTGAGCGAAGGAAGCCTACGCCTTCGGGCATTACTTCAAGCACACCTGTAGTGGTTATGATACCGTCAAAATTGTATTGGGGTTCGGCAGGTTGAGGCTGTTTCTGATTATTTTGATTATCGCGCATGCCGTTCTGCTGCTGATTTCCGCCACCGTTATTATTGTTACGGTTCTTTTTGTTGCGGTTTTTTTCTTTCTGACGTTCGATTTTTTCGTTGACCCACGGTTCGTTGAGGGTGATAGGAGCATTGGCTGCAGCAGCGGCTGCCGCTTCTTTCTCTCGCTGTGAGCGGGGTACGAATTTCTTACCTTCACCTCTTGGGAAGAATGAGCCGAATGATGAATCTTTGGCTCGTTGCTGATTATTCCCGGGATTCTGGTTGTTACCGTTTTTGTTGAAATTATTGTCGCGTTTGCCGTTGTTCTGATTGAAATCGTTGTTTTGTGCCGGCTGTCGCTGAGGTGTGATTTCAGGTGTATTTTCATTTACGGTCTCTGACGACTTTTGTTCCGTTTGAGTTTCGGAGGGTTCAGTGACGTCAGTTTTTGTAACGTTAACAGATTCAGGAATGACGGTCTCTAAAGATTCGGTATTTACCGGTTCTTTTGTTTCTGTGGCTTTGCGGCGACCGCGACGGCGCGGTTCGGCTTTCTCTGAGTCGGTGTCGGTTGTAGGTTGGGTCGTTACTGGAGCTTCAGCATCTGCCTGAGTTTGCTCATCGACTGTGGGTGTGGCTGTTTTAGGTTTGCGACCGCGACGTTTAGGGGCTTCAGCTTCAGGTTGAACCTCAGCCTTCTGAGTCTGCGTCTCTTCTACAGGTTGTGTTTCAGCGGCAGCTTTTGGTGCACGCTGTTTACGTTGACGGGGCTCTTTGGTCTTACGTGTATTGTCGGCAGCAGCCGATGCGGCGTAATCTATGGCCTGTTGGTCAAGGATTCGGTAAATAACGCTGTCTTTGTCCGACATGTCAAGTTTTTTAAGTCCCATAGACGAGGCTATTTCTTTAAGCTGTTCGTCAGGCATTGAACTTAAGTCAGAGAAGTTATGCATAGGTGGTTAAGATGAATAGTATCATTTTTATGACTGCTGCAGCCGGCTTATAAATAGGCATGGCATGACGTAATAAGCTGATGTGCCCGAACATGACACGACTTACACTGCAGAAGTATTAACTGGATTGATAGTGTTTATGGTGTTGGAGTTGAAATCAGCGGGTAGTTTTCCCGCAATGTCATTCAAGACATTATTTCGACACGGTTAAATAGTTGTCGGAAATCGTTGTGCAAAGATAATTCAAAACATTTGATTTTACAAATAATATTGAAAAAAGCGACACATATATAATGCAATATGATATAAAAGAGTAAATTTGCAGATGAAAGATAACAATTAAATAGTATAGTATGCATAAAATAATCAAATTGATTGCTGTTGCGGCAGTGGTATTGTCAGTGATATCGTGTTCCGGTAGTGGTGGGACTACTAATGTGGAGAAAACCGAATCTACCGAAGAGGTTGTGCTAAAGAAGATAGATGTGGAGGGAATCATGTCGCTGATGAATAAAAATGAAATGTATACAGAGGCAGAGCGTGATTTTCTTCTGGACCAATATGAGGTCATGATTGAAAATTCCGAAGCAATGCCGTCAGACAGTGATAAGGATTATCTCAGTACGCTGGATGATGACGAACAGACGGCAGTGTTTATGGTGGTAATGATGTTGAGGGAGGAAAGTGAAAGCATGACCGAGGCACAGCAGAAGCGCTTTATCGAACTTCAGGAGCGTATAAGTAAATAATTAAGCGGAAATATATTATAACGTGAAGGGCAGCCGTTGACGGTTGCCCTTATTGTATATAGATAAAAGTGTATTGTATAAGTTTAGAGTCTTAGAGATATGGAATTTACTTTAATAACATTTTGAAATATTATGATATAAAAACGAGAGATGATAGGCTCTGAACTTATTTGATATTATAACACATGACTCTATGAAAATGTTTGAAAACTGTTTAATAAGTGGTGATTGGCGTCTGAGGTATGGAAATGATGTAGTATCTTTGTGAAATAATAAGAGGAAAATATGAATAGTTCGCATCCGAGAAAAATTGAATTGCTTGCTCCGGCACGTAATGCCGATATCGCAATAGAGGCTATCAAGCATGGAGCCGATGCCGTGTACATGGGGGCTACATCTCATGGAGCGAGGGCTGCTGCCGCCAATACGGTGTCCGATATAGCTCGGGTGGTGGATTATGCACATGAATTTGATGCGAAGGTGTATGTGACGTTGAACACCATAATATATAATGATGAACTGGCGCAGGTGGAGACGTTGGTTCATGAATTGTACAGAGCTGGTGTCGACGCGCTTATAGTGCAGGATATGGCGTTGCTGAGGATGAATCTGCCTCCTATAGCTTTGCATGCGAGTACGCAATGTGACATACGCACGGTAGACAAAGCTAAATTTCTTGAAGAAGTCGGATTCTCGCAGATAGTTTTGGCACGGGAATTGGGTGTCGACGAAATAAGGTCGATATGCGGGAGTGTTTCAGTACCGGTGGAAGTGTTTGTGCATGGTGCGTTATGCGTAAGCTATAGCGGTGATTGTCAGGCTGGATTCTCGACTGTGAGACGCAGCGCCAACCGGGGAGAATGCCCCCAGATATGCCGTCATGCCTTTAATCTGTATGACAGCGATGGCAGGCTGCTGTGTGGCGGCAAGCATCTGTTGTCGTTGCGTGATTTGAATCGTTCGGAAGATATTGAGACTCTGCTTGATGCCGGGGTCAGTTCTCTGAAAATAGAGGGTCGTCTTAAAGATGTGGCTTATGTGAAAAATGTCACTGCAGCTTACAGTAGGAAACTCGATGAAATTGTAGCGGCATCGGCTGGCAGATATGTCAGGTCATCGTCAGGTAGAAGCGAGGTGACATTTGAACCTGATTTGAACAGAAGTTTTAATCGCGGTTATACAAGATATTTTACCGGAGCGCGTCGGCCGGATGTAAAAATGGCGTCAATTGATTCGCCTAAATGGACAGGAGTGCCGGTCGGTAAAGTTATTACATGTAATCCACGGTGCATCACTGCAAAGTTGACGACCGGTCTTGCCAACGGTGATGGGTTGGGCTACTTTGACGGTTTGCGTCAGTTTCACGGTTTCAGACTCAATAGGATAGAGGGCAATAGATTATATCCCGCAGTTCCGGTAGATATTCCTTCCGGTACATCTTTGTTTCGTAATCATGATAAAGTAAGAGAGGACACGCTTGAGCGTGGCACTGCGCGCAGAGTCATAGACATTGACCTTACACTGAGAGAAATCAAGGGAGGTGTGGCTCTTGATGTGACTGATTATAAGGGGAGATGCATTACGGTATCGGCTGATATGGAATGTGATGAGGCTAAAACGCATCAATTGCAGCATCGGTATGACACATTGACTCGGTCGGGCGATACTGTCTATAATATACGAACTGTTGACGACAGGGTGGGTGACCACCTGTTTATTCCCCGGTCGCGGTTGGCCACATTACGCAGAAATGCCTTTGAAGCCTACAGGCGTATGTGCGCTGCACGGTATGAGTATGATTCTCGACATAAGGAAAATCCGGAAGCTAAGTATATCCGGGATACGGCTAATTATCACGATAATGTGGCAAATGACCTTGCTGTCAAGTTTTATCGCGAGCATGGGGTTAAAACGATAGAACCGGCGCTCGAGGTGAGAAAACGCAGGGTAGAGCCCGGTACATGTGTAATGACTACTCGCTATTGCCTGCGAAGGGAGCTTGGTATGTGTTTGCGGAAGTTGGAGCGAGTCGGAGCGGGACTGACTGACATGGTGCTTGAATCGGGTAATCTCAGGCTGAGAGTTAAATTTGACTGCAAAGAGTGCCAGATGCGATTATTACTTGATAAATGATTGTCGTGACTGAAATATTTTCAATATATTTGCAGAAATATAATATCATCACACAGCAATGAAAAAAGACAGAATTCTGGTGACCGGTGGTACAGGTTATATCGGTTCACATACAGTGGTAGAACTTCAGCAGGCGGGTTATTCCGTAGTGATTATCGATAATTTGTCAAATTCCAATCGTGACGTACTCGACGGTATAGAGCGAATCACCGGCATTCGTCCTGATTTCGTTGAAGCTGACTGCACCGATATGGATGCCCTCAAGCGTCTGTTTGCCGATTATCCCGGTATTAAGGGTATTATTAATTTCGCTGCCAGCAAAGCGGTGGGTGAATCGGTGCAGAAGCCGATACTGTATTACCGCAATAATCTTAATACGCTGATGAATCTGCTTGAACTCATGCCTGACAATGGTGTGAAAGGTATTGTGTTTTCATCGTCATGTACTGTTTACGGTGAGCCTGATGTTAATCCCGTCACCGAGCAGTCACCTATCAAGAATGCTACTTCGCCTTACGGTAACACCAAGCAGATATCCGAAGAGATAATAACTGATGTCATCGCTTCAGGTGCACCCATAAAGAGCGTGATTCTGCGCTATTTCAATCCGGTAGGAGCTCACCCCACAGCCGAAATCGGTGAGCTTCCCAACGGCGTGCCTCAGAACCTGATTCCTTATCTTACCCAGACAGCTATGGGTATCCGCAAGGAACTGAGCGTATTTGGCAACGATTATAACACCCCCGACGGTTCTTGTATCCGTGATTATATCAATGTGGTTGACCTCGCCAAGGCTCACGTGCTTGCAGTAGAGCGCATGCTTGAGGATAAGTCAGATGACAAGATAGAGATATTCAATCTCGGCACCGGACGCGGTACTTCGGTACTGGAGCTTATCAATGCGTTTGAGACAGCTACAGGTGTGAAGGTTCCTCACAAGATAGTGGGACGTCGCGAAGGCGATATAGAAAAGGTATGGGCAAATCCGGATAAGGCTAATAATGTGCTTGGCTGGGTGGCTGATTCTACCCTTGAAGATACCATGCGCTCGGCTTGGGCGTGGCAGTGTCGACTGCGTGAGCGCGGCATTATGTGATAATGCCTTACGCACGCTGAATTTATGATTAGGGCGCTGATTTCATTAATTGTTGCGTTTGTTACCGTCTTCTCGGTGCAAGCGCAACAATCTGCATGTGATGTCGATTCATCGGGCATTGATATTCCACGGCTAAGTCTGCTCACTTGTTCACCCGGTGCGGATATTTATGAACTTGAAGGGCATACCGGTCTGCGTATATATTCTCCTGAGACGGATGTGGTGGTGCATTGGGGGCTGTTTGATTTCTCCGCACCAAATTTTGTATATCGTTTTGTAAAAGGTGAGACCGATTACCGCATAGGTATGGTTCCCACTTCACATTTCTTGAACAGTTATGCAGAAGCGGGACGATATGTGACCGAGCAAGTACTTGATTTGAGCGATGAAGAAGTGCTCAGAGCCATTAATCTGATAGAAGAGAATCTCTTGCCTCAGAACAGGGTGTACCGTTATAATTATGTGAAGGATAATTGCGCTACTCGTCCTGTTCATGTAATAGAACGTGCGGTCGGTGACTCGATAGAGTTTGTCAGTGTTCCGGCTGAGCTGGGCGATGATTATTCGTTCCGTTCGATAATGAAGCATTATCATCAAGGTTATCCATGGTATCAGTTCGGTATAGATATAGCTTTGGGGGCTGACATTGATTACCCTCTTGCGGAGCGTGAGGTAATGTTTGCTCCGGTGGCTTTAAGTGCCATGCTTGATGATGCTGTATTTGCACATTCGGGCAGGAAGGTGGTGGCGGAATCACATGTCATAGCCGGAACAGCAGGAAGTGATGTGCGTGAGGCTCCCACGCCTTGGTATCTTACTCCATTGGCTGCCGGATGCTATTTGCTCGCTTTATGTGTGGTGATAGCTTATATCTCGGTTAGCAGGATGGTGATTATAAAGTGGTTTTATGCGCTGTTTTATCTCGTGATAGGATTGGTAGGGTGCATAGTGGCGTTTCTGGTGTTTATATCGGTTCACGAAGCCACCACAGTCAATTGGCAGATACTTTGGCTCAATCCGCTGGCACTGGCTGTCCCACTGCTTGTATGGTCACGCAGATGCAGAGGTGTGTTGAGGGTTTATTTTATTATCAATATAGCTGCTGTGATGGCGTTTGTAGTCGGGGTATTCTGTGGAGCGCAGGGCGTTTCATCGGCTTTCGTACCCTATCTGCTTTCCGATATGCTGCTGTCAGTGGTTTATATGATTATGTTGCGTCATGATAGAAAGAGTAAGTAAATATATCAGAGTTGTCATAATCGCATGGATATGTCTGGTGTGTGGCATAAATGTGCGTGCCGTGTATCGTAGTCCGCTGTTGATTACGGTTACGGTGGAAGGTCTTTCCGATGAATACCTTGAAGTGCTTTCACCATATTTCGGCAAAGAGGGTTTGCGTAAGATAATGGACAGCTCGCTTTATTATCACACGGTGGATTATGGCCCCGGCGTAGATGCTGTGGCTGCTGAGGCTATACTTCATACTGGTGCGGCTCCTACGGTCAACGGCATTTCGGCGGCTACGGTTTATGATGCGGATTCCGGTCGGGCGCGACACAGTCTGTATGACGATTCCCAGATAGGAAATTTTACGGATTTGACATTGTCACCAGCTGCTATACTTTCGTCGACCATAGCTGATGAACTTAAGATAAATACTTCAGGTGAAGCATATGTCATATCTTTGGCGCCATCGGCTCACGGGGCGATAATAGCTTCGGGACATGCCGGCAACAGTGCTTTCTGGATTGATGATATCACAGGAGCATGGGCATCAACGGCTTATTACCGTGATGTTCCCCGCACGGTTACCGATTATAATTACCGGACTCCGCTTAATGGCAAGCTGGATACTCTGCGTTGGACACCTGTGATAGCTCCGGAATTGTTCCCTTCGTTTGCACGCACTTCGCTTAAAGGTGGGTTCAGTCACACTTTTCCGCGTAAGGCTGCCGACAGGATAGAGCGGTTCAAAACCACTCCAATGGTCAATACTGAGATTGTGAATATGGCTATACAGTTGCTCAAGACTACACGGCTCGGGCGAGATGAATCACCTGATATGCTTAATCTGACATTGAGGCTTGACACATCGGGACGTACGGAGATGGAGCGCGCTGACGCTTATCTGCGGCTTGACCGTGATTTGAGTCGTTTGATGTCGGAAGCTCAGTTGATAACCGGAGCGGATAACGTTACGTTGGTTGTAACCGGTGTGCCCGGAAAGTTAACTGCCCAGCGTGATTATCGGGCATGGAATGTGCCTGCGGGCGATTTTTCGGTACGTAAGGCAGTGTCATTGCTTAATCTTTATCTCATAGCCGTACATGGCAATGGTGATTGGGTCAAAGGCTATCACCGCCGGCATTTCTATCTTAACCGGCAGTTGATTAAGGAGCGGAATCTTGACCTCAATCAGTTTCGTTCGGAAGTGGCTGATTTTCTTGCCCGCATGAGCGGCGTAAGTTCTGTCTATACCATAGACAGTGTAATAGCCGGTCGTATAGGAGATAATCCGCAGGCTCTCCGCCGAAATACTTCTGTGGCTCATTCAGGTGATGTAATTATCGAGGTAAGTCCCGGTTGGGTTATTACCGATGAAAATCTTGCGGATACGGAATTGAGTCCTTATGCTGCAGAATCATACCCGTTTTTTATCAGTGGTCCGGGTATAGGAGCGCGCCGTGTGACATCGCCTGTCGATGCGCGTGCCATAGCTCCGATGATATCCCGTGCCATGCATATCAATGCACCTAATGGTGCTACAATTCCTTCACCTTCACTTAAATAATAACCATGCGTAAACCATCATTCTGGCTCCTGCTGTCAAGCCCTCTTGCAGTTGCAGCCGCCAATAGTCCCTCCGGAGAATCGCAGCGCCCGAATGTAATCTTTATCATGTGTGATGATATGGGTTACGGTGACCTCGGTTGCTACGGTCAGCCTTATATTCAGACTCCCAACATTGACTCGCTGTCGCGTAGCGGCATCCGTTTCACTCAGGCATATGCCGGCTCACCCGTCAGTGCGCCTTCACGAGCATCGCTTATGACTGGGCAGCATTCGGGTCATTGCGAAGTGCGCGGCAACAAGGAGTATTGGGCTGATAAACCGTTGATGAAATATGGTGATAACGACGAATACACCGTAGTTGGTCAGCATCCTTACGATTCGGCTCATGTGGTGATGCCCGAACTGTTTAAGGACCGTGGTTATGACACCGGCATGTTCGGCAAGTGGGCAGGAGGATATGAAGGTTCGCGCTCTACGCCTGACAAGCGTGGCGTGGATGAGTATTTCGGATTTATATGCCAGTTTCAGGCACATCTTTATTATCCCAACTTTCTTAACCGATACAGTAAGGCGGCGGGTGATACAGCTACTGTGCGTGTGACTATGGAGGAAAATATCAAATATCCCATGCATGGACCCGATTACTTGAAACGTACGCAATATTCTGCCGATATCATTCATCAGAAAGCCCTCGAATGGCTTGACTCGCGCAGTGCCGATACGCCATTTTTCGGACTGCTGACTTACACGCTTCCGCATGCCGAGTTGGTTCAGCCTCGCGATTCCATATTGCAGCATTATACTGAGCGATTTACTGATGACCCTGATTGGGCAGGGCAGCCGTGGTCACGCTACAATGCCACCACACACACTCATGCCCAGTTTGCCGGAATGATTACGCGTCTTGACGCTTACGTGGGTGACATTATGCGTAAACTTGATGAAAAAGGATTAGCTGACAATACTATATTGATATTTACCAGTGATAACGGTCCTCACGAGGAAGGTGGTGCCGACCCGGTGTTTTTCGGACGCGACGGCAAGCTGCGCGGACTCAAGCGTGAGATTCATGAAGGTGGAATCCGAGTGCCGTTCATAGTGCGTTGGCCCGAAAAGATAGCTCCCGGTCAGACCAACGATACACCCATAATATTTTATGACATGCTTCCCACGTTTGCCGAGTTGACCGGTGTGGAAGAGTTCCCCGGCAAATATGCCAATCCTGATAATCCCTCAGATTATTTCGATGGTATATCTATAGCTCCGCTGCTTACCGGAGAAGGTGATTATAAGGGACATGACTACTTGTATTGGGAATTCAATGAGACCGACCAGATGGGGCTGCGTATGGGTCCGTGGAAACTGATAGTCAAGAACGGTGTACCGGAGTTGTACAATCTTGACCTTGACATCCACGAGGATAACAATGTAGCTGCTGATTATCCTCAGCTTGTTGACTCGATGGTGCGTCTGCTGCTCACCCAGCACACTCCCTCGCCTCACTTCCACGTCACCCTACCTACGGTTGATTAACTTCATGTTGAAATGTATAGGGGGAGCATGATATTCAGTCTGCTCCCCCTTTTTTTGACCATTGTGTTAAGGGTTAAAAATGTGACGTGAGGGAGGGGATAATCAAAAAATAGTTGTAAATTTGTCGTGACATTCAGAGGAGTGTCACTTACATATTAATCTATTATTAGGAAGCGTTTTGCTTATCTTGCTAAAGAAAACCTGAGAAATTTTCAACAAGAGCAATGGATAACAAGACGGTTCTCGCGCTATAGCGTGGGCTACTGTTTCATATCTTGCTCTTAAGGTTTTCTCAGGACCGTCTTTAGGGATATGGTGAAGTCAGTCCACGTTTCTGTATTTTGAAAAACCGGTCTTAAGGGCTGTAAGACCTCCAAAATACATTTATTTTTTATGGAAAAAAAGTATCTGATGATGTTGCTTGTGGCAGCATTCAGTTTCTCATTTGCAGCATGCAGCGATGATGAGGACGAGCCCAAAGGTGAAGACATCGACATGGCAGGCGCGTTAAACACCGTGACAGTGGGGACAGGAGAAGACGTAACAATCGATGTCGGTTGTCAAGTCCGTTGTTCATATAATTATTACTACGATTCTTTCAACGATATTCGGGTGGATGGTGGACACATTGTTTATGCCGGAGATTTTCAAAATCTGTCAAGCGTGACCACAGCACCTCGGGATATAACATTACATTACGATGCGTTTCACGACGGCGGCTGTTATATAGTGAAGAGCGATACCGGTAAATACATACGCTTTAAGGTGAAAGCTTCCGGTGTTGGAACTGATGAAGTGAAGATTACGTATATGTTTCAAACTTACGTTCCCACAAATATTTAATGGTTGAAGGATATGAAATAGAAGCGCACCGGGCTGAGGCTCGGTGCGTTTGTTATGGGATGGATACGGGGTCTGTTGCAGAGGTCAGTTGGTGAGCGTGATATGATTCTCTTCGGCTATGCGGCGCATGTTGAGTATGGCGTAACGCATTCTGCCTAAAGCGGTGTTGATGCTCACGTTGGTAGCTTCGGCTATCTCTTTGAATGACATATCGCGATAAAATCGCATCTCGAGTACTTCGCGCTGATTTTCGGGAAGTGCTTCCACTATCCGCTTTACGTCAGTGCTTATCTGGGCGTCAATCATGATATCCTCGATGTTGATGTCGCAAAGGTCTTTGCGGTTGAGTATATCCACATCTTCATCGTCGGCTGACACAAGATTTTCGTTTTTGCCCTGACGGTAGTAGTCTATGATTAGATTGTGGGCAATCCGTGAAATCCATGCTGAGAATTTGCCTGATTCGGCATATCGTCCTTGTTTTATAGTCATAATGGCTTTTACGAATGTTTCCTGAAAGAGGTCGTCAGCCACATCGCGGTTCTTCACTATGGAAAGAATGTAAGAGAACACACGATTCTGATGACGCTTCAAGAGTATGTCAAAAGCCTGATTATCACCGTCGGCATAAGCCGCTACCAATTTATCGTCGGTAAGATTGATGGTACTGTTCATTTCTATTCTTAATATGATTTTAGAGTAGAAGTGTTTCGATAGGCAATAATTAGTTAGTTGTGTATTATGTTATGTTTTTTCTAAGAGTAATACAAATTTAGTCATTCCGTCGGGATTTTCCAAATTAAGTAGTGTCAGTATAGAAATTTTTAACAATTCAGACACAATATTGGCAGATTTTTACGTTATCACGTGGCTTAATCTTTTTTATCGGGTATAGATAATATATGGCGCGCAATACACGTTTTAATAATAAAGCATATATTTAATAGCTTGATTCATTGTAATCCGTTTTGCCTATGCCGCTAATCTCTACTCCGGACACATCCTCATCAGTAGGCTCTGCCGAAGGTGAATCACCCAAGAAGTCCACATTGAAGTTTATTATGCAGTTTGCACGCTGCTATACGTTTGAATCTGTAACGGTGCCCGCTTTGGGTGGCATCATTATCAACTGAATACAGGTGCTCTGCCGTATGATAAAAAAATTGATTCCAATCCGTAAATGCCGGTCAGAAAATGGCAGTCGGTTTGGAATCAGTTTATAGTTAGATAGTACGCCCGTGGGGAGTCGAACCCCAATCGTCGGAACCGGAATCCGATATTCTATCCATTGAACTACGGGCGCTCATTGACGGTTACTGAGCGCAAATTTACTAAGTTTTTCTTATTATTACAAACCACACAGTTCTTTTTAATGGAAATAACCCTTACTCCGGCGTGGCATGATGAGCTTCGCGACGAGATGAATCAGCCGTATTTCACCGAGTTGATGAAGCGGCTTGAAAGTGAATATGCCACGACGGTGGTGTATCCGGCGGTAGAAAATCTGTTTGCAGCTTTTCGCGAGTGCGATTTCGGCGATGTAAAGGTAGTGATACTGGGGCAGGACCCGTATCATGGACCGGGACAGGCTCACGGACTGAGTTTCTCGGTACCCCCGGGAGTACAGATGCCCCCTTCGCTCCGTAATATACTTATGGAGGTGAGCGATGACACAGGTGCGCCTATGCCTGCCGACGGATGTCTGACCCGATGGGCGCGTCAGGGTGTGTTGCTGCTTAATTCGGTGCTTTCCGTCAGGGAGTCGCAGCCGGGGTCGCATGCATCGCTTGGATGGCAGCAGTGGACTGACAGTGTCATATCATTGCTTAGCCGTAAGCGTGACAATCTGGTGTTTATTCTGTGGGGTAATTACGCCATACGCAAGGCATCGCTGATAGATGCTTCGCGACATCTGATTCTCAGGGGGGTGCATCCATCGCCGTTGAGTGCTCCCCGAGGTTTCTTCGGTAATCATCATTTTTCAAGAGCTAACGATTATCTGAAAGTACATGGCAAAACGCCTATTGTGTGGTGATGCGGTCGTTGCGTAAAATATTGTTCACGGGCATAATCCTGATTTGTGCTTCCGCACCGGTATATGCCGCTGATGATACACGTACCGGGATTTTTAATGCTGATTTCCAAACGCTCCAGCTTAAGGTTAACGGTGATGATATGGTATCTCCGATTTTGATTCTTGGCAGTGACGATGTGCTTACGGTGAGTTTTGATGAGATTTCGCCCGAGCGCAGATATTTGCGCTATTCGCTCACACATTGCGATAGTCGCTGGCGTCCTGACGGACTGGTGGCTACTGAATATCTGACCGGATTCAATGAGGCTGAAGTGGAGGATTATTGCTATTCGCAAGCCACAGTGATTAATTATGTGAATTACTCGATAACGTTGCCTGATGAGAAGATGCGTTTTACCAAGTCGGGAAACTATCTGCTGAAAGTGTATGATGAATCGGAGCCGGATATGGTTTTGCTTCAGGCACGGTTTTGTGTGGTAGAGCCGATGATGAATGTGTCAGCCACGGTCAGCTCACGTACTGACGTAGACTATAACGAATCTCATCAGCAGCTCACCGTGAGTGTGGATACCCGCGGTACGGGGGTGAACAATTACTATACCGATGTGCTGGTGTGTGTGGAGCAGAACGGTCGTGCTGACAATGAGGTGGCTTTGACTTCACCGTCGCGTATGGCTGGTAATGTATTGTGGTTCGAGCATCGTCCGGAACTGATATTCAAGGCGGGCAATGAGTATCGCCGTATGGAGATTGTTTCCACTACATATCCCGGCATGGGCGTGGACTCTTATACATGGGCTGACCCTTATTATCATGCTTTGTTGCTGGTGGATACACCTCGTAGTGATGAGCCTTATGCCTATGACACCACACAGCATGGACGCAGGCGCATACGCAGTTATGATTCTGACGAGCCGGATTGTGAAGCCGAATATGTGGTCACGCATTTCTCTCTTGAGATGCCGGAGTTTCGCGATGTCGATATTTTTATTGACGGAGATTTGGCATATCGCCGATTTGATGCTGACAGCCGCATGGTGTTTAACCGTGCTACCGGACGTTATGAACATAGCATGCTGCTAAAGCAGGGTGCGTATAACTATCAGTATCTCGTGGTGCCTAAATTCAGTTCGAAGGGGTCAACGGCTGAGGTGGAAGGTGATAAATATGCTACGGTCAATGAATATACCGTCAGGGTTTATACCCGGATGCCCGGAGAACGCTATGACCGACTGGTGGCTGTGACCAAGGCTTTTTCAGGAAGATAACGAAATCAATTATGCAGGAGGATAACACGGAAATTATGTTGCAGATTCAGGATGCGTTGGTGAGCCTTGATGTGGCTGAACGATATTTTTTATGTGATTTGGCTAAGTGTAAGGGCGAATGTTGTATAGAAGGGGATGCCGGAGCTCCTATCACACCCGATGAGCAGAAAATACTTGAGGATGTGGTGGAAAAAGTGTGGGATGACCTTCTCCCGTCAGCCCGCGAACGCATAGCCGAGAAGGGTGTGGCTTACATAGATGAAGAGGGTGATTTGGTGACGCAGATAGTCGATGGTAAAAATTGTGTGTTTACTACCTACGGACCAGATGGAATGTGCCTGTGTGCTATTGAGAAGGCTTACCGTGAAGGTAAAATCGGGTTTCGTAAACCGATATCATGCCATCTTTATCCGCTGCGTCTTACCGAATATCCTACTTTCACAGCAGTCAATTATCACCGCTGGAAAATATGCAAATGTGCCGAAGTACTTGGCAGAGCCAAAGGGGTAAGGTTGTATCAGGCTTTACGCGAACCGCTTATAGCCCGATTCGGTCAGGCATGGTATGATGAACTGGTCGAGGCGTGCGAGGCTTATCTGGCTCAGTAATCAGAGTTGACCGGGATGAATATGGTGCTCAGGATGGTTGCAGCAATCGTAATGGGCGAAATGATTGAGTGATGTACATATTTCCAGTGTTCGGTCTACAATGATATGCCGTGTGGCTATGGTTCCTATCGTACTGACATCATGTGATACCAGTATAATTGTAGTTTGCGGAGTAAGACGGCTGATTATTTCGTAGATACGGTGTTCAAAACGGCGGTCGACATAGCTTAGCGGCTCATCAAGCACAAGTATTTCCGGATTCGAGATTAAAGCTCTTCCCATAAGTGCTCGCTGGAGTTGTCCACCCGAAATTTCACCGAGGCTGGCGTGGGCGTGTGATGTCAGTCCTACCTGGTCAAGCATGTTGTCTATGGCTGCATCAATCTCCTGTTGATTTAGCGACTTACGTTGAGTGATACCCATCTCGATTACATCGCGTACAGTGATGGGGAATCGTGAGTCAATAGCGTTCTTCTGAGGAAGATAACCTATGGTGAGATGATTGTTACTATAGATGACTTTACCCGATGTGGGACGGAGAAGACGGAGTATAATACGCAAAAGCGTGGTTTTACCACCACCGTTTGGCCCGGTTATGGCTATGAAATCGCCTTGATTGATTTGCAGATTGACATCGCGGAGTACCTCTTTGCGGTTCCACTGCATGCTTATGTTTTCAAGCTGTATCAGAGTCTGGTCAGTCACTGTAATGAAAAATGTATTAATGTTTTTTGGGGGAACCGATTAAGCCGGCTATCCGTACAAGTTCGTTGATAAAGTCGTATGAAGCAGTATTGATGGTTTCCACCGGAACGTTAGCTTGGGCGGCTATGATTTGTGAACGTCCATAGTCCATGTCGGGTTGAATAAACATCACCGTGGCATGATGATGACGTATTTCATCGATTGTGTTTTTCAGGCTTTCTACGGAGAGTTCCTTGTTGTCGGCACCAAGTATTATCTGTTCAAGCCCATAATCCTTAGCGAAATAGCTTAATGACGGGTGCCATACTACAAATGACCGCTGAGTCACGGTGTCAAGCATGGCGGTTATTGTAGAATCAGCTTTATCAAGTGATTTTTCCAATTGCCGGTAGTTCGCCTTATATTCCTCGGCATTTACACTATCTATCTCAATGAGAGTTGAGAGCATATTATGTGCTATGATTTTGGCGTTGCGGGGAGAAGTCCATATATGAGGGTCGGCTGTATCATCGCATTGTCCTTCATGCGAATGGTTGTGGTGATGAGTGCCGGTAAGCGGTTTTATGCCTGCGGATGTATCTGTGATACGCAGATTGTCGGTTCCTATTCGAGCTGTCAGAGCTGATTCAAAAGGCAAGTAACCTGATTGGAAATAGATACCGGATGAAGCCAGTTTCTTCAAATCAGATATTGAGGGGTCAAAATTTTCAGGGTCAGAACCTTTGTCCAGAAGTGTGTTTATAT
>CAMWPX010000024.1 GCA_947176205.1 uncultured Porphyromonadaceae bacterium | reverse complement strand
ATACTCTCATCTGAAAGCACCCCAAGAAGGGGTGCTTTCCTTTTTTATATAGAATGATGACTGAAGTTAACTGAAGTTAAATTGTGTTAATGGGGGGGGGTAAGCGTGTAAAATCGCTTGTGTGAATGACTGCGTATACATATCTTTGTGAAAAATAACAGAGCCTTTATCTAAATAGTTATGAACGCTTACATTACACAAATAGATATATTAAGTGACAGCCTTTGCGACGAGGAGCTGGATTTCTTGTTTTAACAAGCAAAGAAGTATCGCTTGCTGATATTAATCTATATAATTAGACCTTTAATTAATCTTAAATAATACCTGCCTTTATAAGTCTGATACCAAAACATTAAAATATAAAAATAGTAATTAATATTTGATTAACCAACCAATTAAACATCATGAGAAAAATTTTACTTCTCCTCCTCGTGGCAATTCTTATGCCCGTGTGCTCTTTTGCGGAGAACAAGGTTTTGCAAAAGACCATGCCGTCAAGTTATCCCACGTCAGGACCGACGGATTACCGTCTTGTGATTCCCTACGCTGCGCTCGGTAACAGTTCGTCGGCCATGAACGGTACGGAAAATTACACATTCGCAATGTGGATCAAAGTGGAAGCTTGCGGTTACGACGCCAGCTATGCTACCAAGGGTGGTTCTATAGCTTCGTTCTCTAACCTTACACAACTCGATTATACCGGCAACTGGGGTATCACTACCTTGAGTGATGGTACAGCTGAAGTAGTAGGTAAGGGTGCTTCTGACCACGGAGCCGGCGGCTGCGGTTTTGCCGGAGCTATCGACACAGCTTTTCCTGTGGGCGAATGGGTTTACCTCGTAGTTGTAGTGGACAACACCAACCTTAAGGCATGTGTCTATTTCAATGACAAGCTGGTGAAAGAATCTGAGCTTTCCGCTCCTATGTATATAGCCGCTAACAATGGCTATTTCCAGGCGGGAGGTTATCGCACCACTTGTAAGATTGACGAGGTACAGCTTTTCAATGCCGCTCTTTCAGCGAAAGATGTGAAAGTAGCTATGATCAATCCCCGCTTGTTCGGTTCGCTGAAGTCGTTATATACATTTGACGAGATTGCTTCAGGATCCAAAGGTAAGTTCAACAATACGCTTGGCAACGATGTTACCGCTCAGGCTGACTTCCAGCTCTGTAATAAAAAGACCGGTTGGGCTGCTATACTTGGTAACTCATCTTTGATTACTACTGATGGCGGTGGTATTAAAAATGGTACTAACGAATCAACTACTGCTACTCTCGCCACATCGGATCGTGAGGAACTTGACCCGAACGTAACCGTCACTGTGGACGAGAATGTAGAAAACGGTACTCTCACTGTCAAGAAAGATGGTGTGGCTCTTGAAGCTTCATCGCAGGTGGAAATCGGTTCTGAGCTTACTATCGAAGCTGAGGCTGCCGAAGGTTACGCACTGTATGACATATATGCTGTAAACGGTGAAGAACGCGAAGTGATAGGCAATACCTATATGGTGACAGGTGACGTCACACTTTCAGCCGTGTTTACCAATGAAATCTATGCTCTCAATGTAGTGAATCCCGAAGATATCGAATATACCCTTACCCGTCGCGGAGAAGCTGTGGCTGACCTCAATTCGCTCCTTGGCGGAGTTGAATATGAGTTGACACTCACAGTGCCCGAATCTAAAATACTGCATGGTGTACTGCTTGGTGAAGAAGCTATAGAGGCTGTTGACGGTGTTTACACAATAGTTCTCTCCGGTGATGATACCCTTACCATCGATGCTGTTGCCAAGGCTGTATATACAGTGACCATCGAACCCAACGAAGGCGGTAGCGTAGCCGTAACTATGAATGGCGAAGCTCTTGCTTCGGGTGCCGAGGTTTATGAAATGACTGAAGTACATGTAGCAGCAGCACCCACACGTGGTTACACCGCTTTGGCTATCAAAGCCAATGGCGAAGTACTGACTTCGGATACATACACGGTGACTTCAGATGTGACATTCACGGCAGAATATCGTGAAGGTGTAGACTATTGCGAGCCGGTTCCTGTGGAAGGTCGTGAGATGGGTCTCAACTCTGCATACAGCGGTCGTGGTCTTACATCGCTGGCCGTATCATGCGGTGAAAACAGCATCACTGTAGAAGGTCAGGGCACTACAGGCACACGCGCCGTATATGCCGACCGCACCGCTAACGTTCTTACCATTGCTCCCGGTGAGACAGTCAACATCACCGCCGCCGGTGCAGGTGAATGGATGAATACCTTCATCTTCGTGGATTTCGACTTCAACGGTTTAACTAACGATGACCTTGTGTACACCAACAAAGATGGTAAAAACCATACTTTTGCAGGAACATATTCGTTTAACGTTCCGGCAGACCTTCCTTACGGCAGTTACCGCGTACGTTACATGATGGACTGGGAAGGTGTATCTCCCTGCCAGTTCGGTCAGGCATCTTCTGACAACGGTGAGGTTATCCTCGATTTTGTTCTTGACTATCCTTCGCCTGATTATGAAAACGCCCGCGTGATTACAGTAGCAGCAGATAATGAACTTGGTACGGTAGCTATCACTGACCCCGCTACCGAAGGCAATTCAGTAGAGACCACTCAGAAGAAAGTAACCATCGAAGCCACTGCAGGCGAAGGTGCTGAATTTATCAATTGGACTTATGCTGACGGTGAATTCCTGACCAGTGCTACCTCATATACTTATAATGGCGAAGAAGCTGCTGATTTCGTAGCTCATTTCGGATATAATGTATCGTATTCTATAGTTGACGAAGGTAAAGCAGTTCTCTCAGCCAACGGACAGACCATAGCTTCAGGCTCGGTGGTTGCTCCCGGTACTGAAGTGACTGTGACTGCTACTCCTGCCACAGGTAAAGCTCTTATTGCAATAACTGCCAACGGTGAGCGCGTAGCTATAGAAGGTAGTGTGGCTACCGTTACAGTTAACGAGGCCACTGTTATAGTGATTGAATTCGGTGAAAAGCAGATGTCATTCTCTTATACTATAGAAGGTAACGGTACTGTTTACGCTTATACAGGAATGGAAGAGTCAGAGGAATTTGAAGATGAGGATGGAAATTATTATTACGTACCTTCAGGTTCTGAACTTACCGATGGCGCTTCAATATCATCCGCTACAGAAATCTATTTCTACATGGCTCCTGACGCTGAAGAGGAAATACTCGCACTTGTAGAAACTCAAGGTGAAGAAGAAAACGATGTAACTGATTCTCTCGAATATCCCGAGGATGGTCCTTACGCGCTTGCTGACGGTACTCCCTGCTACATCTACATGACTACAAACATCCAGGGAGATTATAATCTTACTGTTAAATTCTCCGACTATAAGCTTACAGCCATCGAAAGCATCGCAGCTGACGGTGTGTCAGGCGAGTTTGAAATCTACAACCTCCAGGGCGTGAAAATAGCTGCTGAAAATGTTACTCCCGGCATCTACGTGATACGCAATGGCGCAAACACAGCAAAAGTTCTTGTGAAATAATTTTAGGTTAAGTTAGACACTTGTGAGAACGGCAGCCATTCAAAGGCTGTCGTTCTTTTTTTTTGTATTTCAGAGGAAGCGGCGGTGAAGAATAGTCAGGGTGATACCCCGGCAAAGGAGATAAAGGATAAAAGCGAGCCACAGCCCGTGATTATGCAAGGTGGGGAAAGCCACATTGTAGGTAATGAAAAACAGTGCAGTGGATAAAAGCATGGTCACGAGCATGGAGCGGGTGTGTGTAAGCCCGATGCAAATGCCGTCCCATACGAATCCGAGAAATCCGGCTATAGGTATGAATACAGCCCAAAGCGAATAGCGTGTAGCTATAGTCACGGTGGAGGGGTCATCGCTGAGAAGAGCGAGAAAGTCAGCACCCAGAATCAGGTAAACGGCAGAAAATAGTAGCGCCCCGAAGAATCCTATGCGTAAGAATGTGCGGATGGATATGGACAGCATCTGACGGTCACCTTTGCCATAATATTTTCCACAGAGTGCTTCAGCAGCAAATGCCAGACCGTCAGTGAAATAAGAAAATAGGGTGAACATCTGCATAAGCATTGCGTTGACGGCAAGCATCTGCGGTCCCTGTGCGGCTCCGGTGCGTGTGAACCAAAGAGTGACAGCTACGAGGCAAAGTGTGCGAAGGAAAATGTCGGCGTTGACTTTGAATAACCGTGTTATGCCGTATGCTGATTTGTCGGCTGTAGTTGCTGAATGTGTGACGGATGCCGTTTTCAGTGACCGGATTTTTTTCAGATAGTTCAGCAGCAGAAGTATAAATCCGAGCCATTGGGCTGCGAGAGTACCGGTGGCTATTCCGGTTATACCCATGTCACACATTATGGCGAGCAGTATGCTGAGCAAGATGTTGAAGATATCGATAATCAGTGACACATACATGGGGATGCGAGTGTTTTGCATACCCACAAACCATCCGGTGAGGACAAAAGTGCCTAATACGGCAGGCGCTCCCCACACACATATAAAGAAATACTGTGTGGCGGCGTCAAACGCTGATGCCGGAACATCGAGCAGATGCATGGCAATCGTACCGATAGGGAATCCCAAGGCACATATAAGGAGTCCGGCACTTATGGCTATGGCAAGACCGCGCTTTGCTATTAGCCTGCAGCCGTAATAAGTCCCGGCTCCGTGAGCCTGTGCTGTGAGCCCGGATGTGCCCATGCGGAGGAATCCAAGCAGCCAGTAGAGCAGATTGAACGCTGTGCTCCCTACAGCTATCGCGGCAATGCAAATGGTATCACCCAAATGCCCCGCTATTGCCACATCGGCGATGGACAATAGCGGGGTGGTGATGTTGACTATGATAGCGGGAAGCGCAAGCGCCGCTATCCGTTTATTGAGTGATGAAGTCACTTATTCAGCGGGAAAGTTTCTTTACGCGGCAGCTGTCCCAGATAAGATAAGCTATGAGGAGCAGATACATTATCAATCCAAGTGATTGGTTTAGACTCTCGTTCATGCTTATGGTAAATGAACCGCCTATGAAGCGTGTGAGCGCGGAGAATACTCCGAACAGCGCGCCGCCGGCTATCAGACCCGAGGCAATGAGTGTGCCGCGGTCACGACGGGCGTCGTTGATTTCTTTATCCTTGGAGCGTGTGCTTACAAACCAAGCTATGGCACCGCCCACAAGCATAGGGGTATTGAGCTCCATGGGGATGAACATACCCAGACAGAAAGCCAGAGCCGGAACGCCGAGCCAGTTGAGCAGCAAGGCAAGCACGGCACCTGTTATGTAAAGAATCCAAGGGGTATCGCCACCCATCATTATCGGTTCGATTACTTTAGCCATGGCATTGGCTTGCGGAGCAACCAGCGCATCGTCGCCTGTAAAACCGTAGACTTTGTTGAGAAGCAGGAGCACACCGCCTACAGTAGCTGCCGAAACGAGTGTGCCGAGGAATTTCCATGTCTCCTGATTGCGGGGAGTAGTACCGAGCCAGTAACCGATTTTGAGGTCGGTCACGAAACCGCCGGCCATAGAGAGAGCGGTACATACCACACCGCCAATAATCATGGATGCCACGATACCCGATGTGCCGCTTATGCCTACGCTTACGAAGATAGCTGAGGCGATAATAAGCGTCATCAGTGTCATGCCTGATACGGGATTAGTGCCTACGATAGCGATTGCATTGGCTGCCACAGTGGTGAAAAGAAACGCGATTACCGTAACCACCACCCATGCCACGAGTGCCTGCCACAGATTGCCGAGCACTCCGAGCCAGAAGAACAGGAATACCACCACCAGAGCGAGAATCATGTAAAATACCACATGCTTCATGGATATGTCCATCTGCCAGCGCATCGGTTTCTTGGTCTGAGAGCCGCCTTTGAATTCACGTACGGCGAGTCCGGCTGCCTGAGCTATAATGCCGCGTGATTTCACTATACCGATGATACCTGCCATAGCTATACCGCCGATACCTACCAGTCGGGCATAATCCTTGAATATAGCTCCGGGTTCGAGTATGGCTATGCTTTCGGCGCCATAGCTGCCGAGCAGCGGTATGAGCACCCACCATACGAATGCCGAACCGGCAAAGATGACAAATGCGTATTTCAGACCTACGATGTAGCCCAGACCGAGCAGAGCCGCACCTGTGTTGCAACTCATCACTATCTTGGTCTTTTCGGCAAGAGCTGTTCCCCAGCCGGTAACGGTGGATACAACCGATTCAGCCCAGAGTCCGAAAGTGGCTACGACATAGTCATAGATACCACCTATAAGGGCTGATATTACAAGTAGTTTCGCCTGTCCGCCGGTACTTTTCTTTCCTTCGCCGCTCATCAGCACCTGAGTGGTGGCTGTGGCTTCCGGGAAGGGGTATTTGCCGTGCATGTCCTTTACGAAATATTTACGGAAAGGTATGAAGAAGAGGATGCCGAGCACGCCGCCGAGGAGCGAGCTGAGGAATACTTCCATGAAATTGACGGTAATATCGGGGTGCGTGCCTTGCAGGATGTAAAGGGCGGGTAGGGTGAATATGGCACCGGCCACTATAACACCCGAGCATGCGCCTATGGACTGGATGATGACATTTTGTCCCAGAGCGTGATTTTTCTTGAGAGCTCCCGAAAGGCCTACCGCTATGATGGAGATGGGTATGGCTGCTTCGAATACCTGACCTACGCGAAGTCCGAGATAAGCTGCGGCAGCACTGAATATTATGGCGAGAATCAGACCTAATGACACGGAGTAGACCGTAACTTCGGGATAATTGCGCGCCGGGTGCATGACGGGGCGATAATGTTCGTCGGCGCCGAGTTCGCGGAATGCGTTTTCGGGTAGCACCGTAGGGTCGGCATCATGATAGATTTCTTCATCTAATGCCTGATGATTGGGCTTTTCCATATCTTTGAAATGTTTTTGATTGATTTATGTGCTTTGATTGAGTGGGTAATCAGCGTGATTCGGCGGGACGTGACAATATCTCCATATTGTCTACATAGATTTCCGTTACCGTATGCTTTATGGTGTTGCGGTCTTCCCATGTGCGTGTGCGGAGTTTACCTTCCACATACAGCCGGGTACCTTTCCTGATATATTTCTCAGCTGTGGTTGCGTTATTGTCCCACATCACGAGCCGGTGCCACTCGGTGCGTTCTGGTATCATCGTTCCTGAAGCTGATGTACGTGCGCGCTCAGAAGTGGCGAGCGACATTTCTGCTACGGCACGCTGGTCGACGTAGCGTATGGTGGGATCGGCACCGACATTGCCTATGAGTATTACTTTGTTGACTGACATAACGCAAAAATATTGAAAATTTATCGAATTATTACTATCTGCCGGCTAACATTTTTGCTGCCGCCATCTGCCGAGTATATATCCGATTACGTCATGCTGTATTTTTGAGTCGCATAAATGGTTTATCAGCAAGTAAATACCTATACCGGTCACAGCTTCGCAGGCAAGAATAGCCAATGGCTGGTCAAACAGAGGCTTTACAAGCAGCATGGCTATGACAGCCAGCAGTGAGAGCAGGGCATAAGGGATAGAGTCGGTGAGCACACGCCATGGTGTGCGCCATGACAGGCGGGCGCCTATAATCAGCAATACAACCCATGTGACAGCCGAAGCCGCCACCTGTCCCCACAGGAAGATGGCGACACCTTCGGTAATGTCGGCTGGTGATGACAGCGCTATATACGGGAGGGTTATTATAATGGCAACTACTGCCACGGCATCGCGTATGATTTCTCCTGCCATAATCAGACGGGCATGTCCGCGTGACATTATGAAGTTCTGATACAGTGTGGTCAGAACTGTAAATATACCCTTGAGCATCAGAAGCTGAAACAGGATGATGGAGCCGTCCCATTTGTGACCGAAAAGCAGATGAAACAGCGGAGTAGCCATAACGGCAAGCATGGCGCAGGAGGGAAACAGCAGATATGATGTAAACCGGATCATCTTGGCGGAAGCTGCTGTAAATCGTGCAGGTTCGTCCTGATATTCCGAGAGTGCGGGCAAAAATGAACTGCTGAGTATGGAAGCGAGGGAAGATACTCCCATAGTGCTCCACTTTTCAGCCTGGGTGTAATAACCGAGTGGAATTATGCCGGCTCTGTTGCCTATGAAAAATGAGTATATTTTCTGAAAGAGGATACTGAGAAATGTGGCTCCCATCATGGAGAATCCTATCCGGCGGTAGGTCATCAGCGAGTGCCAGGAAAACTTTATCAGTGGTCGCCAACGCGATACTATCCATAACGTAAGTGATTTGCATGCGCTTAACACGACTGCCTGCCATACGAGTGCCCAAGCACCGTAGCCCGTTAGAGCCAACGCTATGCCTACGGCTCCGCCGGCTATCAGTCCCAGTGAATTGCTTACTGCTATGAGACGTACATTCATCTGCTTCATCAGCCTGTTGGTCTGCACTATGGCGGTGGCATTGATGATGAATGTGAGAAACATCACCCGGGCAAGCCCTATTATGCGTTTATCGCCTCCAAACAGGTCGGCTATGACAGGGGCGCAGAAAAACAAGATGAGGTACACCGCCACGGACATGGCTATATTGAACCACAGCACGCTACTGTAGTCAAGTTCGGTGGGTGATTTGCGCTGAATCAGAGCCGAGGAAAATCCACTGTCGATAAACATGGTGGCGAATGCCTGAAATACGAGTACCGCCCCTATCAGGCCGAAATCGGCGGGGTCAAGCAGATTGGCAAGGACTATACCCGTAATGCCGTAAAGCAGTTGGGTGGAAATCTTGTCGACGATATTCCACTTGATAGTGCGCGCCACGCGCAGCTTCATGGGCGCCGGGGATTCATTTCCCTGATTCGGCATCGAGTGATATTATTTTAGCGTTGCTCAGGCGGCTTTTATGTACCTCGGGAGTCCCTCGGTAATACACTTTTATGCTGCCGATACCCTTTACGTCAAGTCGCTCGGTAGGATAGCAGAATACATTGCCGGTGCCGGTGAGAGTGCACCGTACGTTCTGACACATCAGGTCATCAGCCTGAATCTGACCGGCTCCGGTCACTGACAGATAAGCCGAGGCCGCCGTACCGTAAGCCACTATAGTGCCTTTGCCAGAGAGCACGGATATTTCGGCAGAGTTGACTTTAAGGTCACGTATCACAAGACGTCCGTCGCCTATCAGTGATGCGTTGAATGTGGCACCGGGAGCTACCGAAAGCACCCTTACGGTAGAATCGCCTTCATTGACGGCTTTCGACAGGAATGTGGAATACACCTTTACCGTAGGAAGTCCGGTAAGTTTTTTATCCCGGTCAGCCAGCTCTATGGTAAGTTTTCCCTTTTTATCTGATGAGAAAGTAATGGCTGAAGCGAATGATTCAGGGGCTTCATATTCCACTTTTCCGGCACGGTAGGCATCGCATATGTAATCCACATTTATATCGTCGGTTACTTCAAGTATATGGAAGTCTCCCACCGGAAGCTCGTAGTGCTTAATGTCCTGAGCTGTAGCGACAGTGCATAACAGTGTGGACAGAAAAACGCATAATGTAAATCTCATATTATAGGACTTTGATGATGTGTAGCTGATGCAAAGTTAATAAAAACCTTGCAAAAAGGTGTCTCAACCCAGAATATCATTCTCTATATGGTCAAGAATTGTCTCGAGTTCGGCAAGAGTGGATGCTCGGAGCATGGCTATACGGGTTTCGCGGAAGTTGGCTATGCCTTTGAACAGCGATGTGGCGGCAAGATGACGGCGTATGTGGAGTATGCCGCGGTATTCGTCGATAAGGTCGATGCTTTCCCTTATCTGACGGCGTACCAGAGCGAATTTTTCTTTAATTGAAGTGTCACGCGGGGTTTGTCCGGCTGCGGCGGCTTTGAGCTCGCGGAATATCCATGGATTACCTATGGATGCGCGTCCTACCATCACTCCGTCCACACCGTAACGCTCAAATGCCTGACGGACCTGTTCGGCTGATGTTATGTCTCCGTTGCCTATCAGCGGGATTTTGAAGCGTGGATTATCTTTGACAGCCGCTATGGTTTCCCAGTCAGCCTGACCGGTATACATCTGTGAGCGGGTGCGTCCGTGGACGGTAAGGGCCTTTATGCCGCAATCCTGAAGCTGTTCGGCAAGCGTAGTGATTATTTTTGAATTGTGATCCCAGCCCAGACGTGTCTTTACTGTGACGGGTAGCTTCACGGCGTCAACAACGGCACGGGTGATGGCAAGCATCTTTGGGACGTCGCGCAATAATCCGGCTCCGGCGCCTTTACCGGCTACTTTCTTGACCGGACATCCGAAGTTTATGTCAATCAAATCCGGACCAGCTTCCTCTACGATTTTTGCCGCTTCCACCATAACATCGGGTTCACGTCCGTAAATCTGTATGGCGGTGGGTCGCTCACCCGGCAGGATGTTCAGCTTACGGGTGGTGGCGGCTATGTTGCGTATCAGGGCATCGGCTGACACAAATTCTGTATAGACCATATCGGCTCCCTGTTCCTTGCATATAAGGCGGAAACTGCGGTCGGTTACGTCCTCCATAGGAGCCAGCATAACCGGACGTTCACCGAGGTCTATATGGTCTATTTTCATGGGGTCTTGTTGCTTTAGATGAATGTTAGTGACGACAGTAGCTCCGGACGTATAAACTGGGCGCACTGTATCAGTTCTTCGGCGCTCAGCCTCTCCACTATATGCCGGCGTTCCACATCGCTAATTACACGGTTGTGATACAGAACGCTGCGAGCCACGCTCATAAGAGCGGCTTCGCGGTTATCGCCCGCTACGGTCAACTGCCCGAGATATTGGCGTTTGGCAGCGGCGAGAGCATGTGCGGTGAGTGGAGTCTCGGCAAGACGGGTAATCAAATTCTCTATCAGGCGGCGGCAGCGGTCGGTATCAGCGGAATCGCAGCCGAAATATATCTGAAGCAGACCGCTGTCGGTAAACAGCACCGTGGAGGCATCGACCGAATAGACGAGTCCGCGCTTTTCGCGTAGAGCCACATTGAGCAGCGAGTTCATGCCGGGACCTCCGAGGATGTTGACCAACAGAGCCATGGCATGGCAATGGGGCGAGTACATGTCGGGGATACGGGCTCCCATCACCGTATGTGCCTGGTGGTTGCCAAGATTACGGCAGTGGTTGAATGTGGGCTGACTATCGGGTTTGACTCTTGACAGCGGGGCTTCTCCACGGTTTACACCGGTAAAATAGCGCTCGAGTTTTTTCCATACTTTATCAGCCGGCATATTGCCGCTGTAACATAGCACCATATTGGAGGTCACGAAATAATCGCTGAGCCACCGGCGACATGTGATGGGTGTGAACCGTGAAAGAGAATCGGTGGTGCCGAGAATATTGTGTCCGAGTCCGGAACCGGCAAAAATCATATCTTCAAAATCGTCAAACACCGATTCCGAAGGCATGTCAAGGTAAGAATTGATTTCGTCAGCCACTACCTCTCGCTCTCGGTCAATCTCTTTTTCGGGAAATTGCGAATCGGTGATGAGGTCGGCAAGCAAATCGGCGGCTCGGTCAAGATTACCCGCCGGAAAGGTGGTGTATACTACTGTGGTCTCTTTGGTGGTGTAGGCGTTCAGTTCACCTCCGCATGCTTCCATGCGGTTTATTATGTGCCATGATTTGCGGCGTCCGGTGCCTTTGAATATGGTGTGCTCCACGAAGTGGGCGAGTCCTTCGGCACCGAGAGTCTCGTCGCGGCTGCCGGCATTGATCATAACCCCCAGATAATCAACAGCCGAGGGTGAATAGAGATACACACACCGCAGTCCTGACTGCAGTGTGTGTATGCTTACTTTATTCTCGTAAATAGATGACACCGTGATTACTGACGACCGCTTACGGCTACTTCACGGCTGATTTTGCTTACAAGACCCTGAAGTACTTTACCCGGACCGAGTTCTACAAATTCAGTGGCGCCGTCGGCTATCATATTTTTTACAGTCTGAGTCCAGCGTACGGGAGCGGTAAGCTGAGCTATGAGGTTGGCTTTGATTTCCACGGGGTCAGTGTGGGGAAGAGCGTCAACGTTTTGGTACACCGGACATACGGGAGTCTTAACCTCGGTGGCTTCGATGGCATGGGCGAGCTCGGCACGAGCAGGCTCCATGCAGGGTGAGTGGAACGCACCGCCCACTTTAAGCTTGAGTGCGCGTTTTGCTCCGGCGGCGAGCAGCTGTTCGCAAGCAGCGTCTATGGCTTCCATTTCACCTGATATTACTATTTGTCCGGGGCAGTTGTAGTTGGCGCAAACCACTACACCGTCTATACCGGCGCAGATTTCTTCCACTTTCTCATCTGGCAGAGCCAGTACGGCAGCCATTGTGGAGGGACGGAGTTCGCAAGCTTTCTGCATGGCTTGAGCTCGGGCGGAAACCAGACGCAGGCCGTCTTCAAAAGTGAGAGCGCCGGCTGCTACGAGAGCTGAGAACTCGCCGAGTGAGTGACCGGCTGCCATGTCGGGGCAGAACTCTTCACCCATTGTCTTGGCGAGAATTACAGAGTGCAGAAATATTGCAGGCTGTGTGACCTTAGTCTGCTTCAGCTCTTCCTCGGTACCAGAAAACATGATGTCGGTGATGCGGAAGCCAAGTATTTCATTGGCTTTCTCAAACATCTCGTGTGCTACTTCATTATTGTCATATAAATCCTTGCCCATTCCTATGAATTGGGCGCCCTGTCCGGGAAATACAAATGCTTTCATTAGCGTAATGATTGATATATGTGATGTTTTACTGCCGCAAAGTTATAAACTTTTTCCCGATTACGGAAATTTATCCTTATTTGATGCGGTTTTGTTAAATATTAATTAGAAAACATGAAAATATCTTACGTTTTGTTTGTGATATTAGGGAATGAATTACATTGTTGTTACAGAAAGTGATTATTTCGCGTCAAAATGACAGAGTAATCGTGGCTTTTATTAATTTTGCATCATCAATAAGATGAAATCAGTTTATTATTGAAAAGAAAATACAATACAATTAAAAACCAACCAATCAATCAAAACAATTATGTACAAATTTCTAACCCGTGTGCTTCCGGCAGTAGTACTGTGCGGAGCAACGATGCTTTCATGCGACGACGACAACAATGAGTTGACGCCTGCCCCCGATCAAATTACCCCCCCCCTCCTATAGTGTTGAGGTAAAGGATGTTACGCGTACTGAGGTTACGTTTACATTAACATCTGCCGACGCGCAAGAGTATGCTTATATTATCGCTGAAAAAAATACTGAGTCAGAAGAAAATACTGAGTCAGAAGAAAATACCGAGTCAGAAGAAAATACTGAGTATATACCTACGGCTCAAGAACTGTTTGAGAATGGAACCACAGGTGTGCTTGAAAATGGTGAAGCTACAATAACTGCGTCTTATGTTAGAGAATCGGCAAAAGAATATGTGCTTTATTCGGTAGTACGTAGAGGTGATTTATACAGTGAGGTTATTTGTACACCATTCTCACCTGATATGTGTTATCACCAAGTCATGATAGATGATGATGCTGTTCAGCGTACTAAAGTTACGTTTACTATAGTATCAGCTGATGCGTCCGATTATGCCTATGTTCTCGTTGAAAATGATGCCCAACCAATAACTAATCCTGAAGAACTGTTTGAAACCGGAATCACAGGAATGCTTGAAGATGGCAAAGCCACTATTACTACCACCGATATCGAAGGCGATAAAGAGTATGTGATATATTCAGCCGTACGCCGCATCAATCCCTATGTATATAGTGATGTGGATGTTACTCATCTGTCAACCACTGATATCCCTTACACCGAACTCGTTACTCTGAATAAAGTAGGTACACGTACTATTGATTACCATGTGGAATATCCTGCCGAAGGTGCTGCCAAGGTGAAACACCTTGTAGTAAAGAAGGCTGACTATGAAGATGTGGTACGTCTTATCGGTGGACTTGGTGAAATCAATGAACGTCTGTATCTGGAGGCATTCGGTCATGAAACTACAGAATCACACGATCACCATGCTGAAGATATCGAATATAATGTATTCGGCGATACTTATTCGCACATTCATCCCGGAACCCCCTATCTGCTCCTCGGCGGTGCATGCCGCACAGAAGGCAAAAAAGACATACTTGAAGAAGATTTCCAGATGGTGGAATTCGAAACACGCAAAGCTCCCGAAGCTCCCTACGACTTTGAAGTTTCTATAACTACCACTTCTACTTCAGCCAACATTCTTGTCAAACCGGCTACCGAATATGTGGAATATCGTATGGTTATCGGTACCCGCGATGAATTCTACTATGACTGCGGCGGTGATAAGACTAAAGAACGCAACCTCGTAATCGGCTTCTGGGATGATTCGCAGAATACCCCCAAACGTATTTATAAAGGCGAGCAGGAAGTAGAAATGAAAGGTCTTGTCCCCAATTCTACTCATATTGTTGCTATCGTAGCGTTTGATGAACTCGGTCGTGAAAAATACATCTATCAGGAATTCCTCACCGGTGAGCCTGTAGGACCCAAACCCGAACTTACCGTGACTGAAGTTGAACCTGAAGTTGCAGCTCCGTGGTCAACCAAAGCATTCCAGGTTAAAACTTCTTATGCAGCTGAATTGCGTGCCGGTTTCTGGCTCAAGAGCTCTATTGACCAGGCTCTTAACAATGGTAATTCGCTTGCAAGCATTATTGTAAGCAATGCTCCTACATGCTCTGCCGACCAAGTGGCTCAAAGTATGACCGACGAAGGTGTTGTGTTTGAGACATCTGACCTCCAGCCTATGACCGAATACGTATTTGCAGTATATGTACGTAACGAAGAATATGTTTCTGCCGTTGAATCAGTGTCATTTACCACTGAGGAGCTTCCCAAAGTGGGTGGTCAGATGCGTAAGAATATGCCCGGTAAGTACACAGCTACCGCATTGGATGAAGATGACAATGTCGTTACTTTCCCTGTAACCATTACTACCGGTCCTGATGAAACAGCTGCTGCTCAGTATGATGGTCAGAATCGACTCGTTGCCTGTGGTTTCGGACCCGAATCAAAATTCCCCTTCAAATCTCCGGCTGACCTTATTGCTGATGGTGCTGACGCAGACGCCGCTTATAAGAACTATGGTCCCAAGTGGTTTATAGAATTTGCAAGCGATACAGAATGTTATGTACCTATGGCACGCTCAGATAAGTCATCCGGTTCTTACTTGTGGACTATGGGTCAGGTAAACGGTGTTGATGCCTATATGCTGGGTATCGGTCAGCATCCTTCTACCGGTCGTGACCTTTCAGCTTACTCAGAGCAGTTCCCCATAGAGGTTTCGGCTGATGGAAAGACTATTACTGTAAAGGGTGTTGTGGAAGCCAGTGGCGCTACATATTATCCTTTCATGGGAGCTCCCGGCTCATGGGGTCGCAATACATTCTACTTCCGTAGCTATTCTGACATTACGCTTACTAAAATAGAAGAAAACGGAACCTCTGCTTATGTAGGCAAGAAAGTGAATATGCCCAAAATTATCACTTTGTCAGCTGTAGATGCTTCAGCAGCATTGAAGGCTAACCTTAAAGCTATGGCTGAAAAGCTTAAATAATAAATCATAGTAATTTAGTTATAGCTATATGACTGGATTTTTCAGAATAAAAAACCTGATGCTGGCTGCAGCCTTTGGCTGCGCCGCATTAGGGTTTACCTCGTGTGATGACGATAAAGACACCCCTGTTTTAGTAGGACACGGTATTGAGAATGCCGGATGGAACGAGATTAATAACGTTGATGTTGAGGGTGAGACTTTAGATTTTGAATTCGAAGCCAAGGCAAAATGGACAGCAACTGCAGCTGATGAATGGGTTCATGTGCTTACTGCAAATGGTGGGGCTGGTAAATCAACATTGAGTTTGGAAATCGATCCGATGGAAGACGATGTCGAAGAACGTTCCACATCTGTAGAAATTAAGGTTGACGGATATTCAGAACCTTGTATCGTAAATTTGTATCAGGGTGATGCCAAACCTAAAAAACCAGGACAAGGTGTAGAGAATGCAGAATGGAAAGAGGTAAATGATGTTGACCTTAACGGACAGACTTTGATTTTTGAATTTAAGGCTCTTGCAAAATGGACTGCAACATCAGTTGATGAATGGGTACACGTACTTACTACAAATGGTGGTGCCGGTCTGTCATCTCTGCGACTGAAGGTTGACCCTAATGAGGGTGATGATGGACGGTCTTCCACTGTGACATTGAAAGTTGAAGGTTACGCTGAGCCATGTCTGATAACGCTGCGTCAGGGTGATGGTTTTATAGAAAAAGGTGACGGACGCTACCGTACGGTAAACGAATGGATTTACGAGTACATGGCGGAACGCTATCTGTGGGACGAGCATATTCCTGAGCTTAGACTCGACTACTCTCTTGATTACCAACAGTTTCTTGACCAGATGCTTAATGGCGTAGCAGCTTTTGACAATGTCAATGCCGAGGATGGTCACTGGGAAAACGGTGCGCGCAAGTACTGGTACACCTATATCGACAGCAATTCACCGATATCACGTTCGCCCGGCGACATTAACACTGACTCAGGTCTGATGCTGATGGGGGGTATCATCACCGATGCCAAGACCGGTCAGAACCATTATGGTCTGGCTGTAGTGTGGTGTACTCCCGGGTCGCCTGCTTATTTGGAGGGAGTGTCGCGCGGCGACTTCATCACCAAGGTTAACAATGTGGAAATCACGGAGGACAATTATCAGCGCCTCGGCGGTATGGCAATCAATGGCAACTGTACTCTTGAATTGAATAAAGTAGAATTCAATGGTGCGGGTGCAGCCACTCTTACCAATTATAAAACTACATATATAGGTAAGGATTCATATACCGACCCTGCAATTTATGCCAACAAAGTGTTGCAGACCTCTAACGGTAAGAAAGTAGGTTATCTCAACTATATGGGTTTCTATATGGCTGATGATGATAATCTGATTGAGGCATTCCGTAACTTCAAGGCTGAGGGTGTGAGCGATTTGATTGTTGACCTTCGCTATAATCCCGGAGGACATGTATTGTCGTCGGTAGTGCTCGGTACTCTCATTGCAGGTTCGGCCCATAAGGGTGAAATTTATGTGCGTACTACATATAACTCCGCCCGTACCGCAGCCGGTCAGGTAGGTGATTACAAGTTTGGTGAATCAGCCAATCCTGAACGTATCGAGGGTTATGATAAAATTACCGAGGCTCTTAATGCCGCTCTTGGCCTGAATACCGTGTATGTGCTTACTACTGAGACTACTGCATCTGCCAGTGAGCTTGTAATCAATGGCTTGCGTGGTGTGGGTGTGACAGTGAACACTGTAGGTATGCCCACTAACGGTAAGAACGTGGGTATGGAAGGTGTGCGTTTCAACTATCGTAACTATGATTTCTACTTCTATCCCATTACTTTCTATTGTCAGAATGCCAAAGGATTTAAGGATTACTCTAACGGTTTTGAACCCGGTTACAAGTTTGATGACTCACGTTACTTCCCGTACGATTTCGGCTCGGACAATGATGCTCTGGCTCATTACGCAATGGAGTGGATTACCACCGGCTCAAAGCCTTCATCAGGCAGAAGCATGATGTCAGGTAATATGATACCTCTTCCTATGTCGGACGAGATGCGTGCTCCGCTTTCACGTCGTATGGGTGGCTCTATCGCAATGCCTGAATAACTTACCGCAAGATTAAATCGACCATTATATGCGGGCTGCTCATCATGGCAGCCCGCTTTTTATGCATTAACACTCACTGGTCAGCCACTTCAATTCGCCATATCATTATAGAAAATTTAGGCTGATATGGAAATTAATATTACTTTTGTATTATTCAATTGTGTGCAATTGCACACGCAACGACAATGGAAATGATAGCTTAGTGCAATATGAAGAGCGAGACGGTTGATGCCGCCTCGCTCTTATGGTTTGGGATATATGATGTGACTGATTATTTCTCTGGGACGAGTCCGCGATGACGCAGCAGAGCGCCGACTTCAGGTTCGCGACCGCGGAATTTTACGTAAAGAGCCATGGGGTCGTCACTGCCACCCATTTCAAGTACATTTTCTTTGAATGATTTGGCAGTGGCAGGGTCGAAGATGCCTTTTTCCTTGAAGAGTTCGAAGCCGTCGCAGTCAAGTACTTCAGCCC
>CAMWPX010000023.1 GCA_947176205.1 uncultured Porphyromonadaceae bacterium | reverse complement strand
GGCAATGGTAATGAATTAAAATCATTATACGACGATTGGTACATGCCACTCCATTATTTAGATTAAACGCGTCTTTGAATATTCTAATCTTTTAATTAAATAGCAATATGTTTAAGAAAAAATTTAAGTATTATTCCTTAGTGGTATCCATGTTTTTGGTGATTACTACTTTTATTTCTTGTAGTGATGATAGTAATGAAGAACCACAGGTCACTATGGATTTAAAAAAGGAATTCTCTGATAATTTCTTTTCTGTGGGTAACGGTCTTTTTTCTGAGGAGAAAATGCCATCAGGAAATCCTAATGGCGAACCAATTTACGGTCTTGACCTTAATGACAAGGCACTTTCTGGTGGAATGAATTTTATAACAATTCAAACTCCACAGAATTTCGATAAGTTTATGATTGGGGTTAAAGGTGAAAAAGGATTTTGGACTGTAGACGCAAATAGTTCTGTTAAGTCTTCTTCTTCCCGTGCCGGTCTGAGTACATATGTTATTCCTTTAAATTTTGGTATTGGGTATAATACAACTATTATTATTATTATAATTGCAATTGATAATGATGGTAATGTAACTCAACCGACAGAAGAAGAAATTGGTTTTGTAGAAAGTAAGTCAGGAGATCTCAATGTGAATTTAACATTTTCAAATGCAAAAGATGTAGATTTACATTTATATACTCCTTCCGGTAATCATATCTATTACGCTAATCGTGGTTATGTTATTTATGATGATAAGGGCAATTATATGGAAAATGGTCTTGACCACGATTCTAATGCGGGATGTAGTATTGATAATCTAAACAATGAAAATATCTTTATACCTGAAGAACTTATTGAGACTGGTGAATATACTGTGAAAGTTAATATGTTTAGTAATTGTGATCCTACAGTGGCTACCTATTGGTCCATTATTGCTCGTTATAATGGTGAGATTATACAACCGCTAAATGGGTCGAATCCTGCAGTTGGAGTCTATGATGTTAATGCTGGTAACGGAGACTTTACTGAGGTTATGAAATTTACTATATCAGAAGTATCTTCTTCAACTAATAGGAAGTCCAGAGCTATAATGTATGAGGCACTTCCTCTAACTGAATCAGCCCGTAAGAAGTTATCATCTAATTGATTAATATAGCTTATTAAGAGCAGGGAGTGTTTATGTCTAGGCACTTCCTGCTTTTTTATGTATTATATTAAATATATGGCTATAGTTTTTAGGCAAGAAGCTCGGTAAATTATTACTTTTGTAAGGGAATTTAATTGTGATGTTATGCGATATACTCCTGAGAATATTACTGAGTTGGGTGAAGATGATATATTTGTGTTCGGCAGTAATCTTGCCGGTATGCATGGCGGTGGTGCGGCGCGTGTGGCGTGGGAGAAGTTTGGAGCTGTATGGGGTCAGGGCGTGGGCTTGCAGGGGCAATCGTATGCCATACCTACCATGCAGGGTGGTGTGGAGACGATAAAGCCTTATGTGGATGAATTTCTTGATGTGGCGTATGAGTGTGACCAGAATACATTCTATGTGACTCGTATAGGCTGTGGAATAGCCGGATTTACTGATGAGCAGATAGCTCCGCTTTTCGACAGAGCTTTGGATATGTATAATGTGGTGTTACCGGAGTCGTTTGTGAAAATTATCGAAGCTCGCCGCAGGAGCAATGAACAGCATAAATGATGCTATAACTATGAATAGTCTTTAACTGAAAAAATCCACAACTCTTTAATAGAGATGTGGAAAGGTTGAAAACAATTGTCTATCAAATCTTTATCTAAAGAATGAATAGGGATTTTAATTAATTATCGTTTATTATATTGTTTTTTAGAAAAATTGTGGCGCCTAAGTGATTGAATTTCACAAAATCATTCTATCTTTGCTACGAAATCCACATCTCTATTAAAGAGATTAAGGTTTTAGCATCTGCTTTATGGCAGAGTGTGGGATAGGAGTTGAATTGTAGTTTATCTTTAATTAAAATCAATTATCAAAGAATGAAAAAGTTTTATTTTGCAGCTGCAGTTGCCGTATGTGCTATGGCTTCTGCTTTTATGTCGTGTTCTGATGACAATGAATCGGAACCCGTGTCACAATCCATTGAAGTAGCATCCACTCAGAAGGGTGGTACAATCACAGTATCTACAGCTAATGCTGCTCCGGGTGATGTGGTCACCATTACAGCTGTACCTGACGACGATTATAAGTTCGGTTCTTGGGACGTAAAATCTAATGGAACTGCTGTGAAGGTAGCTGATCCTACAGCTCTTACTACAACATTTGTTATGCCTGCAGGTACCGTTACGGTTTCCGCTAAATTCTTGGCTCCCGGTGAAGAATATGGTCTTACTATGGTGAAGATACCTGCCGGTACCCGTATGCTCGGTTCAAAACCTGACGAGCCCAGTTATTATAGAGATGAAAAGCTTCATCAGGTAACTCTCACCAAGGATTTTTATATGAGTGCTTACGAGGTGACCAATCAGCAGTTTGCCGACTTCCTCAATGCTGTAGGAATAGGTGAGGATGGCGAAGGTCCTGTAGGAGATGATACAGAATCATACGTATATGATTCAACTACCCGCGACCAGGGCAAATTTAATTTCGGTGTAAACTGGGACGGTTCGAAATGGGTGCCTGCCGCCGGGTATGAAGACCACCCCATAATCTATGTATCGTGGTATGGTGCCGATGCATACGCCAAATGGGTAGGTGGTGCGCTCCCCACTGAGGCTCAATGGGAATATGCCTGTCGTGGCGGTCAGGAAGATAATCTGCCTTTCGGTATCGGCGACGGAACCAAGATGGTGAAGGGTATGGCTCAATTCTATATCTATGATTACTATGACTTGGCTGAAGGTGGCCGCAAGGTTGATTCTTCTATTGAGGGTTATGTGTCATCAACATATAAGGTGGGTTCGTTTGAGCCTAACGGTTATGGACTGTATGATATGCATGGCAATGCTTACGAGTGGGTAAACGACTTCTATAAAGATGCAGTTCCTGCAGAAGAGATGGTTGATCCCACAGGTCCGGAAACAGGTAATCAGAAAATGGTACGTGGCGGCGGTTGGTCGAATTCCGGTCGTGAACTCCGTACGGCAGTGCGTTGGGGTTATCGTCCTACCACTCGCATGGAACACATCGGTTTCCGCGTAGTTTTGTAAAAACATTTCTGATATAAATAAAGAAAGTAGCTAAGGCTTTTTGCCTTAGCTACTTTTCGTTTATTCTATCCGGTCAGTGGAGTGTGTATGCATTCAGCAATATGCGAGTCTGTTTAAGCCGGCTGACGGTGTCTAACATTGTTATTTCATGTTTAAGGGCTTTGTATGGCCATCCTTCGGGTATGTATCGTATATAGCAGTCAGATTCGATTATACCTTTACCGTCAATCTGAAGGGGTAAACTTTTGTCTAAGTTTTCTGCCATTTTTTTATTAAGGAGTTCTGCGATTAGCTCATGTAATGCGTCGTTCCACGCTTCTTTTGGTATATAATTTGTAATATCAAAAGAAATACTGTATGTGCCGTCATCGGGGTCTGATTCAATATATGAATATAAGTCATATTCGTAGTTTGATTCAGTAGCATCAAAATGTGACTGTGATTCACCTATGTGGAATTGCCTTCCATGGTAAGCGAATAAAAAATTCAGGTCATCGAGGTAATCGTCAACCAACAAATTGATATCAATATTTTTTGCAAATTTTTTCAGGTCTAAGTTTACACCGGATTCTTTCAGTTCACGCATTATAGGGAGTTCAGCCAATTCATTCATCGCATCCTTAAAGAGGGTTTTAGCCTGTTTTTTAATCTCACCGAGATTGGTGATTTTAGTTATTTCACCGCAATCGGTAGTTTCAAAACGGATGGTAGTGCCGATAAGTTTTTTACCGATGCTTTCCGTCAGTTTTGTCTGGTAAATACCCAGAGGTGAATCATCGATAGTGTCACTATGAAAATCCAGATAGGTATAGTCCATCTTATAGCCTGATGCCGTGGAATCAGTGACTACGATTCTTACGGTGTATGATGCATGGTTTGTAATGACGGTGTCTTGCCCGTTCATTCGCCAATTACTTTTGTCGATTAGATATTCTACGGTATCACTGACAGAGAACCAGCTAATTATGTTTACGGTAGAATCGGGTGTCGCAGATGAATCCTGCGATTGTGATGTTTGTGCGTAAGTTAATGTACTTACTGATATAGCAAAAAGGCAGATGATGAATAATAGGTTTCGCATAAAGTTAAATGTGTTAATGGTATTTTATATGGTGTAAATTTATGAAAATATATTTATTCTGTTAGCAGAGCATTGAAAATAAGTCGGGGGTGTGAACAAGATTTTGTCATGTCGGAGATTTTGACGAACTTTACGAGGTGGTTTTGAATAGAACTTGACTGCAATGATTTTTGATGTATTGATTATATTGGCTGCCGTAGTGGCTCTTGTGCTTGGTTTTCGCAAGGGTATTTTCAGCCAGCTGTGTTCGCTGATAGCCATAATAATGGGTGTGCTTGCTTGTCAGGCATTTGGCGATGATGCTACCAGATTGGTGGCGGCATGCACCGGTACGGATATTTCAGCACATGGTCAGAGTTACTATGCGTGTGCGGTAGTAGGACATGTGGGATTGTTCATACTTGTATGGCTCGGAGTGTGGTTGGTGTCCCGTCTGATAAGTGCTACGATAAGGGTGGCGCATCTGTCGCAGATAAATTCATGGCTTGGAGCTCCGTTCATGTGTTTCAAATGGGTGCTTGTCATCAGTATTCTTTTGAATTTATGGAAAGCCATTGTGCCGTCAAGTACTCTGTTTGAACAGTGTGGTGTGGTTACAGAGCGTGTGACCGCTTTTGCTCCATGGTTACTGGGAGTATGGCAAAATAACTTTACGCTTTAGTCAGGTGTTATACCTTGTAGAAAATAATAAGAGTCTTTTATGACCGATATTGAAAATAAAGATAAGAATCGTTCCGCTGCAAATAGTAAATGTGTGATAGATGATGTCACCGGAAGCGATTATAAATATGGTTTTACCACCGATATTGATACGGAAATCATTCCTCCCGGATTGAGTGAGGAGGTGGTTAGGTTTATCTCCCGTAAAAAGCAGGAACCGGAATGGCTGCTTGAATTCCGACTTAAAGCGTTCCGTCATTGGCTCACTCTTGAGCCACCTACATGGGCGCATCTTGATATTCCTGAGATTGATTTCCAGAGTATAAGCTATTATGCAGCTCCACGGGCTAAAGAAGGACCCAAGAGTCTTGATGAAGTGGATCCCGAGCTGCTCGAAACATTTGACAAACTCGGCATACCGCTCAGTGAGCAGAAGCAGCTAAGCGGCATGGCTGTGGATGCCGTGATGGATTCGGTGAGTGTCAAGACCACGCATAAAGAAAAACTTGCCGAACTCGGAGTGATATTCTGCTCTATTTCGGAAGCAGTAAAAGATTATCCTGACCTTGTTAAGAAGTATCTTGGTAAAGTGGTGTCGTACCGTGATAATTTCTATGCTGCACTTAATTCGGCAGTATTTTCCGACGGGTCATTTGTCTATATACCCAAGGGTGTACGTTGTCCTATGGAACTGTCTACATATTTCCGTATCAATGCTTCGGGTACCGGTCAGTTTGAACGCACACTCATTGTAGCTGACGATGACTCGTATGTAAGCTATCTCGAAGGATGTACGGCTCCGCAGCGCGATGAAAACCAACTACATGCCGCTATTGTCGAGATAATAGTGGAGGACAGGGCGGAAGTGAAATATTCTACCGTACAGAACTGGTATGCCGGTGATGCAGAAGGACGTGGCGGTGTATATAACTTTGTTACCAAGCGTGGACTCTGTAGGGGTGATTACTCTAAATTGTCATGGACACAGGTTGAGACCGGTTCGGCTATCACATGGAAATATCCCGGATGTGTGCTTGCCGGAGAAGGCTCGGTAGGAGAGTTTTATTCCGTGGCAGTGACGCGCAATCGCCAGCAGGCTGATACGGGCACGAAGATGATACATATCGGACGTAACACTCGCAGTACCATAGTGTCAAAAGGTATTTCCGCAGGTAAAAGTCAGAACTCCTATCGCGGACTTGTGAAGGTAGCGCCTGCAGCCTCAGGGTGTAGAAATTACACGCAGTGCGACAGCCTGCTGCTGGGTGATGAATGTGGCGCCCATACCTTTCCTTATATTGATATAGCTAACGATACGGCTATTGTAGAGCATGAAGCTACCACCTCGAAGATTTCCGAGGATCAGATATTTTACTGTAATCAGCGCGGTATTTCTACTGAAGAAGCAGTAGGCTTGATAGTTAACGGATATGCCAAGGAGGTGATGAACAAATTGCCTATGGAATTTGCCGTAGAGGCTCAGAAACTGCTCGCCATTTCACTTGAAGGTTCGGTGGGGTGATGCTGAATACGTATAACTAAAGAATATAATCATAAGACAATATGAATCCTGTACTTATAGATGTAAAAGACCTTCACGCCACAGTGGAAGGGAAAGAGATACTCAAGGGTATTAATCTTACAGTGCGTCGCGGTGAAGTGCACGCGATAATGGGTCCCAACGGGTCAGGTAAAAGTACGCTGAGCGGTGTACTTGCGGGCAATCCGGCTTATACGGTGACAGGAGGTTCGGTGGACTTCCATGGTGTAGATCTTCTGGCACTCTCGCCTGAGGACAGGTCACATGAAGGACTTTTTCTGTCATTTCAGTATCCTGTAGAGATTCCGGGGGTGTCGATGGTTAATTTTATGCGTGCGGCTCTAAATGCCAAACGTAATTATCTCCATGAGCCACAGATGTCTGCTACTGATTTCCTAAAACTTATGCGTCAGAAACGTGCTATAGTTGAGCTTGACAACAAGCTTGCTTCGCGTTCGGTCAACGAAGGTTTTTCAGGAGGTGAGAAAAAGCGCAACGAGATATTTCAGATGGCTGTGCTCGAACCGCAGTTGTCTATTCTTGATGAGACTGACTCGGGTCTTGATATAGACGCATTGCGTGTAGTGGCCGGTGGGGTCAACAAACTCAAGACAGAACAGAATGCCACGATTGTGATTACACACTATCAGCGTCTGCTTGATTACATACGTCCGGATTTCGTGCATGTGCTGTATAAAGGTAGGATAGTGCGTACCGGTGGACCTGAACTGGCACTTGAACTTGAAGAGCGTGGATATGACTGGATTAAAGAAGAAATCGACGGTTGATGTCATTAAAATTTTGTCCGGCCATGAATAGTCTGAGTCAATATCTTGAATTATATCGTGTTAATAGCGCTGATATAGACAACCATTCGTGCGCGGTGATGAATGATGCGCGTAAGTCGGCTTACGAGTTACTGTGTGACGCACATCTTCCGCGTAAGGGTGAAGAGGGCTATGAGCATACTGACCTTGAAGCTCTCTATGCACGTGATTACGGAGTAAACGTGTTTCGCATGAATTTCCGTGCCGATGTGGCTGCTTCGTTTCACTGTGACGTACCAAACATGAGTACGCTACTCGGCGTGGTGGTCAATGATGTGTTTCGTCCGTCGCGTATGTTGTTGGAGCGGCTGCCCGAAGGAGTGACTTTTATGAGTCTGCGTGAGGCGGCTGAATCCTGTGGAGATATAGTAAAGACCTTTTACGGTTCGCTTGCTGATGGCACTAAGCCGTCAGTGGCGCTCAATACTCTGTTGGCTCAGGATGGTGTGCTGATTCATGTAAAGCGGGGTGTAAAACTGGAAAAACCGCTTCAGCTGGTCAATATATTCAATTCGCCTACATCACTGCTTGCTCTGCGTCGTGTTCTTGTGGTGTTGGAGGAAGATGCCGAGGCATCAGTGCTGGTGTGTGACCATACCCAGACAGCCGATACCGATTATATGGCTGATGAAGTGGTGGAGGTGTCACTTGCCCGGGGAGCATCGTTAAATTATTACCATATCGAGGAGTCTTCAGCTCGCACTACCCGTCATGCTCACATGTTTGTGCGTCAGTATGCAGGCTCACGGCTGTCGTTAGGTTCTCTGACTCTCACCTGCGGTGACACACGCAACGAATACAGTATTGACTTGACCGAGCCGCATTGTGAGGCTGATTTGTCGGGCATGGTTATCGGTTCGGATAATCAGCATGTGGATAATAATGTAAGTCTGCGTCATTTGAGCGGACAGTGCCGGAGCAATCAGATATTCAAATATGTGCTTGATGATAATGCCGTAGGTAATTTCGACGGACGTATTTTCGTGGCTAAGGGTGCCGCTCTGACCGATGCTTATCAGACCAACCGCAATCTGCTTGCCGGATCTTCTGCCCGAATGCACACCAAGCCACAGCTTGAGATATATAACGATGATGTGAAATGCTCGCATGGGGCTTCCACCGGACAGTTGTCGGAAGAAGCATTGTTCTATATGCGTACACGCGGCATCCCTGAGAAGGAGGCACGTACTATGCTTATGCAGGCGTTTATGGCTGATGTGATTGACCGTGTGCGTCCTCAGGAATTGCGTGAGCGGTTGCATCTGCTTGTGCAGCATCGTTTTGCCGGACATCGCGGAGCTTCGTGTGCTGACTGCTCTTCTTCATGTAAAGATGATTTGATTTCACCTATAGCCGAATGATTATGTCGTTTGACCCGCTGATGTACCGTAAGGATTTCCCTATACTTGACCGTGAGATTTATGGTAAGCCGTTAGTGTATTTCGATAATACGGCATCCACACAGACACCCTCCGAAGTGGTGCGGGAGATAGAGAAGATGTATTTTACACATAAAGCCAACGTGCATCGTGGAGTGCATACACTTTCGCAGGAAATGACGGCACTTATGGAGCAGACCCGCCAGCGTGTCAGGGAATTTATATCCGCCCGGTCAACCCGTGAGATAATATTTACGCGTGGCACTACCGAGGCTATAAATCTTGTGGCATCGAGCTATGGCGAGCTTCTTAAGGAGGGTGATGAAATAATACTTTCGGTGATGGAACACCATGCCAACATCGTGCCATGGCAGTTGCTGCGTAACCGCAAGAAGATTGTCATAAAGGTGATACCGATGCTTGCTGACGGTTCCTTAGATATGGACGCGTATCGCGGGTTGCTGTCAGAGCGCACCCGTGTGGTTTCGGTAACACATGTGTCAAACGTGCTCGGTACGGTTAATCCTGTCAAGGAGATTGTGGCACTGGCGCATAGTGTCGGCGCCGTGGCTCTTATTGACGGAGCACAGGCTGTGGCTCACCGTAAGGTTGATATAAGTGATATTGATGCTGATTTTTATGCTTTCTCGTCGCATAAAATGTATGGTCCTACCGGCATAGGTGTACTTTACGGACGCGAGTCGCTGCTGGAGAAGATGCCCCCTTATCAAGGTGGTGGTGAGATGATAAGTCATGTTACTTTCGAGCATACGGATTATGCCGAATTGCCGTTTAAGTTCGAAGCCGGCACGCCTGATTACGTAGGTATCGCGGCTTTGCGTTCTGCCATCGATTATTTGACAGTGATAGGTGTGGAGCGTGTCGGCAGTCATGAGCAGTCATTACTTGACTATACTACCGCCAGGATGCTTGAGATTGACGGCATGAGGTTATTCGGCACGGCTCCCGGCAAAGAAGCCATAATATCTTTTCTTATAGGCGGCGCGCATCATTATGACACCGGCATGCTGCTTGATAAACTCGGCATAGCCGTGCGTACCGGGCATCACTGCGCGCAGCCTCTGATGCACGCTTTAGGAGTGGAGGGCACGGTGCGCGCATCATTTGCCTTGTACAACACCATTGAGGAGTGTGACAGATTTATCGCTGCGCTTCACAGGGTAGCACCGATGCTTGCTTGATATGGATGGACTGACCCGACAGCAGCGCATGCGGTATGCGCGTAATATATCTGTACAGGCTATAGGCGAGGAGGGGCAGACCCGTTTACTGCAGTCCACGGTATTCGTAGTGGGATGCGGAGCGCTTGGCTCGGTAGTAGCGTCATATCTTGCCGGGGCTGGTGTAGGGCATATAATTCTGGCTGATTATGACACTATAGATATAACCAATCTACAGCGTCAGATTCATTATTGCGAATCACAGGCAGGAGAGTCTAAGGCCGAGACACTTGCATCAGAACTTCGGGCGTTGAATAGTGAAATACGTATTGACGCTGTTAAAGAATTGATTACCCGCGCTAAGGCTCTTGAACTTTTCGCAAAATCTGATTTTATAATCGATGCTTCTGATAATCCTGATACCAAATATATGATAGATGAGGTGTGCGTGGAGTCAGGGAAAGCATATTCAATGGCAGGAGTGCTGGCTATGGGTGGTCAGGTGATGACTCATATCGATGGTTCGGCGCGGTATAGTGATTTTTTCCCACAACAAGATATAGTCTCAGGCTTTACGCCATGTAGCGTAGGCGGAATTATCGGACCGGTGGCCGGCATTATCGGCAGCATTCAGGCTCTTGAAGCTATTAAATATCTTGCTGGCGTCAACGGTCTGTTGACTGATCGCCTACTGCATCTCGACGGGTCAACTATGCGCTTTACCGAACTACATATCTGATAGATATTCAGTCATACAGTTTATGGCGTATGTTTGTGGCTCCGCAGTGGCGGGTAAATATATCTGTCGCGGTGGCTACCACGTGATTGGGGTCAATAGCGGGGTCAAACAGGTGTATTGTCATTACCAATCGGGTAGTTGCGAGGGATATTTTGGTGCGTTCATTGTCGCTCGTGGGTGTGCCGACACCCCCGGTTACGTCGCGGAATACCGGAAGTCCGGCAATGTTGAGAGGTCCTCTGCCTATCCCTTCATATGGTTCTCCGTCACGCCCTATGCCCAGAGTCAGGGTGTCACCATCAATCTTGTCCGCATCAAAACATCCCACCGAGCAGCCGGTGATGAGTGACAACTGATTGCCCGCATCGACAAGCGCGTTTACGTAATACAGTCCTAAACCGCGCACTATCCGGCGCATCATCTGTTCCTGCGAGGGGCGGTATCGGTTAGGGTCTTTGCCGCACGCTTTGTAGGCACGGCGAGTGGCGGCTATGGCAGGGATAGAATTGATGTCGGCTACTTGATATCGCGAGGCTATGTCGTCAGCCAGCCGGTTCATCTCCTCGATTTGAGCCGGAGGGGTGGGTGCGTTGATCACATCGGCTTCTATCAGCATGGCCCTGTAGCCGGGCACACGTGCAGCGAATTGCGGTTCAATAATCAGATTCATGTCATAGATTTTAAGCGACTGTAAAATTAGCCAAAATCTTACTTTTTCACTCCTAATATTGGCATAATCTCTGATTTTTAATAAATTTGCACTTGCAGACCGTCTGCAGGAGCTCGGTCACGGGCAAAAGCGGGAGGGTCGGCAGACATTTTGAAATGCGTTTACTCGACGCTCTTTCTTGACAATCGGAAATCTGGAAAATTTCACTGGTAAAGTCAGGATTGTAGCAAACGGTAGATGTCAATGTGGATTGTTTATGCCCCTTATCCGACGCGTGAGCGTCGACTATTGCTGCATATCCGTTTCTGCGTGAGGCTTCTGCACGTTTGCTCGTTCTACTTTACCGGGCATTCCAGAGCCTCCGATTGTTGAACGGGCAACAGGTATGGCTCTCACGCTTTTCTTTTTATTAATCATCATCATTTTAAGCCTGTAGATGAGCCCGGGACATAGATTAAAGAACTATGAATGTAAAGATGTTTTTATGTTGGCTCTTATTGGGAGTAAGTGCTTTAACAGCTTGTAGTGACAAAGAAGAGCCCAATTCGGGTGGTAATGACGTTGACAATTCAAAAGAATGGATTGCCCCATCATTTGCAAAGGCACTAGAACTAAAAGGCTATATTGAAGATGAGAATACTGTTAAGCCAAGCGATGTTGCGAACTTAATGCATGTATATGTAAACGGAGAACTTATAACATCGTTGAAGGGCATAGAATATTTTGAATCAGTTGAAATATTACATTGCGCCGATAACGAACTGACAACAGTAGATTTAAGTAAGTGTTTGAAATTAAAACAATTTTTTGCAAATAATAACCGCCTTAAGGAGATAAAACCAAATACAAGAATCGAAGAACTTTCTTTTTCTGACAATCAACTTACAGAAATTGACTTGAGCAAATGTTCAGAATTAAAGAAAGTGCATTGTGACGGCAATCTCTTTAAGCGTATAGATGTGTCAAAGAATTCTAAACTTAACTACCTGTCTTGTGCGTGTATGTATATATCAAATCTTGATGTGAGCAAGAACACACAATTGTCATATCTATCTTGTGGTGATAATCTACTTACGCAATTGGATATTAGTCAGAACACAAAACTTACATTATTTCTATGCCATGAAAATCCGGGGGTAGATGGATTATTTCGCGTAAAAGCATGGTTTGATAATGACAATGTTCCCAAAAACATAGACAATATAGGTGCTTGGTATTACAATGGAAAAGAAGTAAAAATATATTTTTATAAATAAGGAATTTAGTATGAGAATTTTGCTAATCTATGGGGTGATGAATGCGGGTAAGACCACTGCTTGTCATCTTTTGTTCAATGATTTGAAGGCTATTGGGGCTACGTGCAGTCAATGTGATGGTATTGATGGTCGCTCTTTTATGCAGGGGGACGATTTCAAAGCTTTATTGATGTTTAGGAACAAAATTGTAGGGATTTATTCTGCAGGAGACGGAAAGGATTATGTAGCGGCCGCAATTGATTTTGGGTTGCAGAATAAATGTGATTATCTGGTAGCTACAGTCAGAAAAGGGATACACTACAGCGCTTCCTTAAACCGACGCGCTCCGGGTGACACTTGTGAATGGTTTGAGCTCGCCAAGGGAAACTCACCCGCTGAAATGACTCAGTATGAAGCTAAAATAATCAGTTCAATAATCGATAACATTAAATAAAGATAGCTGGATGAAAAAGATAATATTTTTGCTACTAATTTTCAGTATAGGTTTTCCTGCTTTTTCTTATGATTTCGAGTACACTTATGAAGGTCAAACACTTTATTATCAATTCGGTAACGGTCAGGCCTGGGTGGCAGGTGGTGTCTTTGATAAAAACGGCAATCCCACCTCTACTAAAAATAATGTAAGTGGCGATTTAGTCATTCCGGATAAAATCTTACGTAATGACGAGTGGTATCCCGTTACTGGTATAAGTAATGGAGCCTTTTACAATCAAAAGGACTTAACTTCGGTGCAATTGCCTAACACAATAATAGATATAACCAAATATGCTTTTCAATCTTGCACAAAACTAAAAAGTATAACTATTTCGGATGCTGTTGAAACTATTTTGGATCATGCATTTTGGCTTTGCGAAAATCTTGAGGAGGTTACGATTCAAAGTTCGAAAATTGACATCTCGCCTTATGCATTTTTTAGCGCAGGAGTTTCATATGTATGTCTTCAGAACGTTAAGTCAATTAATTCTGATGCATTTGTAAATTGCAAATATCTCAAAAAAATAGCTAAACCGAACGATATTTCTCTAAAATTACCGGAAGGTGTTAGCGTGGTAAACTACTCGGAAGATGATGTCTATTTTCGTGCTAATGGGCTTATTTTCAATAACGACCAAAGTCATCTTATCTGTGCACCTATATCTTTCGGGGGTGATTATTCAATCCGAACAATCACAACCGCCATTGGTCCGTATGCGTTTGCCGGTTGTTCCGGATTGACTTCTGTAACGATTCCACAGTCAGTTACGACTATTGGAAATGTGGCTTTTGAAGGGTGTAGCGCCCTGAATGCAGTGGAAATTCCATCGTCTGTCACTGAAATAGGCGATTCATTGTTTGCCAACTGCTCCGGAATGAAATCAGTAACGATTCCTAATACCATTGCCACAATTGGCAGTCATTCATTCTCCGGATGTAGGTCACTGACTGAAGTTACTATTCCGGAGTCAGTCTGCGTAATTGGAGATAGCGCATTTTCAGATTGTCAGGCAATGGCTAAGTTAACGCTTGGCGAAAATGTGGAAACCATCGGTAAATCTGCATTTTCGGGTTGTAGCAGTGTAGTGTCTCTTAATGTTCCACACTCTGTAAAAACCTTAGATGATAATGCTTTTTATAATTGTAGTGGTCTTACGACCATACGTTTGAATGATGGTATCACAAACTTTGGCAACAATGTGTGGGGACTCTGTAAAGCAGTTAAAGATGTAGAATACAAGGCAGAGAAGCCCGTAACAGCTTCAAATACAATTTTTGACCCTGTAGCGTACGATGAAGCAACATTACATGTCCCGTCCGGATCAGTCAACACTTATATGAGTGCCGTACCATGGAATTATTTCTTGGAAATTACCGACAAAGCAATTACAAGCAGCATTGATGATATTAATGATGACTCATCGACTGATAAGATTGACTATACAAAGCCTTATGAGGTGTATGATTTGCAGGGCATTTGCGTGGCATCTTCGGTAGATGCGTTGGAGGAAGGTATTTATATTGTCCGTCAGGGTAATTATACGGCTAAAATATTGAAGTAATTAACGATATAGATTCTATATTCAAAATAGAATGCGGGCGCGCGCAATCGTGGGGCAGCGTCCGCATTTTAGATGTCAGATAAGAATTATGTATAGGTAGATTAGGTAGGGGCAGGGGTGGAAACAAGGACAATCCAACTTGTTGCGTGAACTTATAGTATAACATTATTGTATTTGTAATACATTTATACTAACTTTGCGTTATAAAATAACATAATTATGGATATAGTATTAAAAAAGAACCAGAGTTTCCGTCTGTCGGTAGACCTCATAGACCGTCTCAAGCAGCTTGCCAAACGTCAGAATCGCAGCCTTAACAACTATGTTGAGACCCTACTTCTTGATGCAGCATACCATGAACCAAATGCAACGACTCTCGCAGCAATGCAGGAAGCTGAAAGCGGAGTCCTTCGTAATGAACCGGCACTTGACCTGACTTCGATTCAAGCTATGGAAAAATCTATGGGCTTATGAAAAAGCTCAAACCTACCGGGCAATACAAGAAAGATTACAAACGTTTTCGCAACAATCCAAAAAAAGTTGAAAAGCTATTCAAGATCTTGGAATTACTGCGAAATGAAATGCCAATACCTGAAGAAAATCGTCCGCATCCATTGACAGGAGATTTCTCCGGGCACATGGAATGCCATATTGAGGGTGATTTTCTGCTAATATGGTTTGACCCAGACTCAGAGGAAATCAGCCTTGTCCGCTTGGGATCCCACTCAGAGCTGTTTGGTTAGGTTTTCGAGTGTATACGTGAGTAACTTCATCGAAACTTGTATAGCTATAGAGGTTAGTTTTGGTAAATTCTTTTCCGTAAGCAGTTGAAAACCTATTTGCATAGGAAGATCCTGGCAGGGGTTATTTGTGGAGGGCGAGTGAGGTGAGTCGACGGGGTGGGTACGTTGACCACATCGGCTTCTATCAGCACCGCTCTGTAGCCGGGTACACGTGCAGCGAATTGCGGTTCGATAATCGATTAGGCGTGGGAGTGGACTGTTATTTCGTGCAAGGTGTTTGGCGATGCCTGGTAAGAGAATAATTGGACGAGTCCCCACGTTATTTTTGACTCGGTTTTTTACTTGCAATGGAGAAATGAAATATTGGAGGGTGGATGCTTGGCTGTTTAATGGGATTTTTGTAACTTCGCGGTGGAGTATGGCTATTACTCGTAGTGGCAATGCTTCGCTGTGTGAATCAGATATTTAATTTCCACAAAATAGTAACAGACAAAATGAGTAAAGAAAAGAAATTCTTAACTTGTGACGGCAACCAGGCAGCAGCACATATCTCGTATATGTTCTCCGAGGTTGCCGCAATTTATCCTATCACACCGTCGTCGACCATGGCAGAATATGTCGACGAATGGGCTGCGGCAGGACGTAAAAACATCTTCGGCGAGACCGTTCTGGTGCAGGAAATGCAGTCAGAAGGCGGTGCGGCAGGAGCAGTGCATGGGTCGCTTCAGGCAGGTGCCCTGACCACTACCTATACCGCCTCACAGGGCTTGCTGCTGATGATTCCCAATATGTATAAAATAGCCGGTGAGTTGCTTCCCTGCGTATTTCACGTATCGGCACGTACGCTCGCCTCGCATGCTTTGAGCATCTTCGGTGACCACCAGGATGTGATGTCAGTGCGTCAGACAGGCTTCGCCATGCTTGCCGAAGGCAGTGTGCAGGAAGTTATGGATTTGGCAGGTGTAGCACATCTGTCGACCATTAAGAGCCGTGTGCCGTTTGTGAACTTCTTTGACGGATTCCGTACTTCTCACGAAATTCAGAAGATAGAAGTGGTTGAGCAGGATGACTTGGCAGCGCTTGTTGACCATGACGCTCTCAATGAGTTCCGCCGCCGTGCTCTTACTCCTGAAGCTCCTGTGGCTCGCGGCATGGCTGAAAACGGCGACGTATTCTTCCAGCACCGCGAATCATGTAACAAATATTATGAAGCCGTGCCCGAGATAGTAGAAGATTACATGAATAAAATCAGCGCTATCACCGGTAGAGAGTATCACCTGTTCAACTATTACGGTCACCCCGAAGCTGAACGCGTGATTATAGCCATGGGTTCTGTGACTCAGGCCGCACAGGAAGCTATAGACCATCTGATGTCGAAAGGTGAAAAAGTGGGTATGGTGTCAGTGCATCTGTATCGTCCTTTCTCAGCCAAGCATTTCCTTGCCGCCGTGCCCAAGACTGCACGCAAGATTGCCGTGCTTGACCGCACCAAAGAACCCGGAGCCAACGGCGAACCGCTCTATCTTGATGTGGCTGAATGCTTCTACGGCGTGGCTGACGCTCCTATGCTTGTGTCAGGTCGCTACGGTCTGGCTTCTAAAGACACCACTCCTGCACAGATTATTTCAGTATTTGACAATCTTGCTTTGCCCGAGCCCAAGACCGGCTTTACTGTAGGTATTGTCGATGACGTTACCTTCAAGTCACTTCCTCCGGTTGAGGAGATAGCTTTGAGCGGTGAAAGCACTTATGAAGCTAAATTCTATGGTTTGGGTGCTGACGGTACTGTAGGTGCCAACAAGAACTCTGTGAAGATTATCGGTGATAACACCAAGAAATACTGTCAGGCATATTTCGCTTACGACTCTAAGAAGTCTGGCGGTTTCACCTGCTCTCACCTGCGTTTCGGTGATGAGCCTATCCGCTCTACTTATCTGGTGACCACACCTAATTTCGTGGCATGTCACGTACAGGCTTATCTGCACATGTATGATGTGACCCGCGGTCTGCGCGATGGCGGAACATTCCTGCTCAATACCATTTGGGAAGGTGAGGAACTTGCCAAGAATCTCCCTAACAAGGTGAAGAAATATTTCGCCGACCACAATATCACCGTATATTATATCAATGCTACCAAGATAGCTCAGGAAATAGGATTGGGCAACCGCACCAATACCATTCTGCAGAGCGCATTCTTCCGCATCACCGAGGTTATACCCGTGGATTTGGCTGTAGAACAGATGAAGAAATTTATCGTGAAGAGCTATGGCAAGAAGGGTCAGGATGTGGTAGACAAGAACTATGCTGCTGTGGACCGCGGCGGTGAATATAAGCAGCTCACTGTCGACAAGGCTTGGAGCTCGCTGCCCGAAGATGCCAAAGTGGAAAATGATGATCCCGCATTTATCAATGAAGTAGTTCGACCCATCAACGGTCAGGACGGTGATTTACTCAAGGTATCGGCATTCGCAGGTCGTGAAGACGGTACTTGGGAACAGGGTACGGCAGCATACGAAAAACGTGGTGTGGCAGCTTTCGTCCCCGAATGGAAGGTAGAAAACTGTATACAGTGTAACAAGTGTGCCTACGTTTGTCCTCACGCTGCTATCCGTCCGTTTGTTCTTGATGCAGAGGAAATGGCTGCGGCTCCTTTCGCTGAAGATGCTACTCTGCCCGCTATCGGCAAGACTTTCGCCGGCATGCGGTTCATACAGGCTGTAGATGTGCTTGACTGTCTCGGTTGCGGCAACTGTGCCGATGTCTGCCCCGGTAAGAAGGGCGTGAAGGCTCTTGAGATGAAACCTCTGGAAACACAGCTCGATGTACAGAAAGACTGGGATTACTGCGTGAAACATGTGGCTTCAAAACAGCATCTCGTAGATGTGTCAGCCAATGTTAAGAACAGCCAGTTCGCAACTCCTCTGTTTGAGTTCTCCGGCGCATGCTCGGGCTGCGGTGAAACTCCTTACGTAAAACTTATCAGCCAGTTGTTCGGTGACCACGAAATGGTGGCTAATGCTACAGG
>CAMWPX010000022.1 GCA_947176205.1 uncultured Porphyromonadaceae bacterium | reverse complement strand
GCTTAATGATAATTTAGGAATTAAAAATCAAATGCAAATATGCGAATTTTTTTTCACAAATAGGACTTTAACCATCTAAAAGTGATAAATTTCGGGTATCTCTACCAATAATTTGCCGCTTCAGCAATAACCCTACTGCTTTTTTGAAATCTTTTTTACTACACTTGTATGCCGATTTAATACTTTCGGGAGTGGAACTATCACCAATATTCAGGCTTCCACCATTGGCTTTAAGGTCAGCCTCTATCTGAGCGGCTATAACCTCTACCCTATCATGGGCATTCGCTCCAAGAGTCAAGTCAATCTTACCATCCGGACGCACCCGTTTCACCAATGCCTTATACTTTTCTCCCGGGACTACTTCCGAAAACAATTCGTTGTCATATAACATGCCGAAATGTAGATTATCCACCACACAACTCCATCCTTGAGGCAGATGTCTTACTATAGTAACCGAAACTTCATCGCCTCTTTTATAGTCAGGCATTACATTTCCGATATATTTATTCAGTTTTGCTGTAGCCGCCACTCTTTTCGACGCGTCATCAAGATATACATATACCGGATAACGACCGCCTACTTTCATCGGAGCTTTCTGCTCGCTGAACGGTACCAGCAGATTCTTCAGTAAACCCCAATCGAGAAACGCGCCGATTTTGTTTACAGCAACAACCTCAAGCAACGCCACATCTCCCACCACGGCATAAGGCTGTTCGGTAGTCGCTATTAATCTATCTTCTGAATCCGTATACACAAATACCGCCAATTCATCACCCACCACGCATGTAGCCGGCAGATAACGGTTCGGTATCAATATCTCTTCTCCGTTTCCGCCATCAAGATATGCACCGAAATCCACAAATCTTGTTATCGTGAGTTTATTGAAATTTCCTATTTTTACCATGGCAACTATTTCTTTTACACTTCAAAGATACGGATTTTTTGACTATTTTTGTAACAAAACTTATTACTATAAGCCTAATGGAACATATTCTTCGATATTTCCCGAATCTTACAGCAAAGCAAATTTCACAATTTGAGATGCTTGGACCGCTTTATAACGAATGGAATGAGAAAATCAATGTAATATCACGTAAAGATATCGAAAATCTTTATCCTCATCATATCTTACATTCTCTTGCCATAGCTAAATTCATAACCCCAATCGAAGGTACAGACCTTTTGGATTTAGGTACCGGAGGAGGCTTTCCCGGCATACCTCTCGCCATAATTTTTCCTCAATGCCATTTTCACCTTATTGACCGCATCGCCAAAAAGATACGTGTAGCTGAAACCATCGCCAAAGAAATACACCTTGATAATGTGACGTTTCAACATGGTGATATTGGTGAATGCCATAAAAAATATGATTACGTGGTAAGTCGTGCAGTAATGCAGCTTCCCCAACTTATATCTTTAAGTCGAAAAAATATTTCACCTAAGAATCGCAACGTTTTGCCAAATGGCTTGTTATGTCTTAAAGGCGGAGACCTTCAAAATGAGATACAGAGTGCCGGTAGGCCTGTACTGCAGATTCCACTTAGCGATTACTTTACAGAACCATATTTCTCAACTAAGGAGTTGATATACGTTGAATTATGAAAATAGCTTGTTTCCCGGTTAATATGTTTGAAGTCAACACCTATGTGGTGTGGAATGAAAATTCTCATGAAGCCGCAATTATTGACCCGGGCATGTCAAAACCGTCAGAACAAAACCGGATTAACGAGTTTATCTCCGGTCACCATCTATCGGTCGTAGCTCTAATCAATACCCATCTCCACATTGACCATACTTTAGGCAACGACTATGTATCACAACATTATAACGTAAAAACTCAGGCTAATAATGCAGATGCCCCGCTGGGGATTATGCGTTCAGAACAAGCTGCCAGATTCCATCTTCGCATCCCCGAACCAACGCCACTTCACATCGAGCATAATCTTGAAAATGGCAACAGAATATATCTTGGTAATGAATACCTTATAGTCCTGACTGTTCCGGGACATTCACCGGGTTCTATCGCACTATATTCTCCCGAAAGTAAATTTGTCATAACCGGTGATGCCCTCTTCAACGGCAGTATCGGACGCACTGACCTTTTCGGCGGTAATCAGGAAATTCTTTTAGACTCTATCCGTAAGAAACTGTTTTCACTCCCCGATGATACTAAAGTTTATCCGGGACATGGTCCATCCACTACTATCGGTAGAGAAAAAATGTTCAATCCCTTCTTTTAATATACATCCATGCTTCGGTCTTCATGTATATAAAACGGATTGTATTCCCACTGACTGACAGCGTCACCTGACAGAAAACGTTGGAAATTTTTCAAATAAAACAACGTTTTGGCTATATCATAATCTGACAAATAACATATTGGGTCGGTCATGTAGTTACTCAATAACTTTATATAAGTATTAGTAAAATCCTTCAGTCTTTCTACCGGTACTCCTGTATTGTGCCAGCAAAGTAAAACTATCAAGATAGCAGGAGCTTCTCCTACATAAAGATTATCCGTAGACTTGACAAGCGAATAATCATTGATTATATCATAATAATTGCCCTGCAAATACAGTGAAACATACCACAGGTATCGCATCTTGATAAGTGATTCCTCATTTCGACATCCGAATTTGTCGAACTCTTCAAGCTTACTTTTATATATACGGCAGACTCTTTCGGCGAGACTGAACTTATCCATCTCAATAAGAGTCTCACACCACTTATAATTTACATCAAACTCTTGTTTATTAAGCAAATCACCCAAACGCTTATCAAGATAAAGGCGCGTGTCCGAATCTACGAAGCTATAGAATACCTCATATAATTCCATGTTAAACTCACCTCCTTTATCACAATAATCCTTCAGATACTTGCTCACGCTATCCGTTTCAGAGATACTTGCAAGTGCCCTATAATAGTATGCCACCAATACATCCGGCTTCTCAGCTATTATTTCATCGAAAAGCCGTCTGCTTTCCGCAGGATTATCAAATATATTTTGGTATGCTTTAGCTATTAAAGCTTCAGAGTTTCTCGGATTAATAGCAAGTGCGAAGTCAGCAGTTTCTTTAATTGACTCAGAAGAATCTCCGTTATAAGCATGTGATAGAGCCATCATGCCCCACACATTATCCATAAACGAATCTACATCTGTAATCTTTTCACCATACTCGATAACCTTCTCATTATCGAGTACATCAGCAAAGTGCTGATATAAAAAGGCATATACCGCTACCGGTGATTCACTGACTGATGATATTTTTTCAGCAAGACCTTCAAGACGGTCAAACATATCAATCTTCTCAAACAGATGACATAGGAAAAACACGTGCATATCCTCAAGAGCGCCGTCCTTAACCTCATCAATAAGCGATATCAGATATTTTACCTGTTTTTCAGCAGTATCATATTCATACACCGCCAATGCCCTGCGGACAAAGGAATTACGGGAAAGCTTCCGAGACAAAGGCAATATCAGTTCTGACGGCATGAACTCATTCAGAAACATTACCCTCCGCTCATTTAGCTCTCTATTATCAGGAAAATGGAGCAAAGCTGTATTGAGCACCTCGTATTTCACATACTCGTTACTCTCCCCGTAAGCGAAGTCAAAAACACTTATAAGCTCATCTTCATCGAATGAACTTATATCGCCGCCGGAATTAAGAGCCTCAATAAAACTCTCATACAGCTGCCTTGATGTGTCCTCTTCTTCATTATACCCCATCGGTATTTATTTATCCTTAGTCTTTTCCCAACTATCTTTGAGTGCAATCGTACGGTTAAATATCAGCAGTCCGGGTTTGGAATCCTTATCAGCAGTAAAATACCCTATTCGCTGGAACTGGAACGGTCTTCCCGGTTCGGCATTTTCAGCAAGGAAGGGTTCGACTTTAATTCCTTCTACAACTTTGAGTGAATCCGGATTTAACAATTCGCGGAAATCCTTATCAGTCTCTGCGGCAGGATTTTCAACATTAAACAGACGGTCATATATACGTGCGGTTGCGTCAACAGCTTTATCAGCCGATACCCAATGCAAAGTTCCCTTTACCTTCCGCATACTACCGGGCATACCGCTAAGCGTATCCGGGTCATAAGTACAATGCAATTCCACGATATTGCCTTCAGCATCCTTTATGACATCTTCACACTTGATAATATAAGCTCCTTTAAGGCGTACTTCACCTCCGGGTGCAAGACGGAAAAATTTCTTAGGCGGATTCTCCATGAAGTCATCACGCTCTATGTATATCTCTCGTGTAAAAGGCATCTGGTGTGTTCCGGCAGTAGAATCTTCAGGATTATTCTCCATCTCCACCATTTGCACCTTATCCTCAGGATAATTCGTAATCACAACTTTAAGAGGATTCATCACTGCCATAACGCGAGTAGCCACAGCATTCAAATCCTCCCTTACAGCATGCTCAAGCAGAGAAACACTGTTAAGAGCTTCATATTTGGTATAACCTATGCGGTCTATGAAATTTCGTATTGACCGGGGAGTAAATCCACGACGGCGCATTCCGGATATGGTCGGCATACGGGGGTCATCCCAACCTGCCACAAGACCTTCTTTTACAAGTTGTAAAAGTTTTCGTTTGCTCATGACGGTATAGGTCAGATTGAGTCGATTGAATTCTATCTGACGCGGGCAGTAAGTATCGTCAGCCAATTCCTTGACAAAATATTCATAAAGCGGACGATGCACCACAAATTCAAGTGTACATATAGAATGCGTTACTCCCTCAAAATAATCACTCTGTCCGTGAGCGAAATCGTACATGGGATACACTTTCCATTTCGTACCGGTACGATGATGCGGATGCTTGATTATGCGATACATTATCGGGTCACGGAAATGCATATTAGGTGATGCCATGTCAATTTTAGCACGAAGTACACGCGCACCTTCGTCAAATTCTCCGGCATTCATTCGCTCAAACAAATCGAGATTTTCTTCGACGCTACGGCTGCGATATGGACTTTCAATACCTGCAGTAGTCGGTGTGCCTTTCTGAGCCGCAATTTCTTCCGATGTTTGATCATCCACATATGCTTTACCTTCCTTAATCATTCTGATTGCCAAGTCATAAAGCTGTGGGAAATAATCACTTGCATAATATTCGCGGTCGCCCCAATCAAAGCCGAGCCAATGGATATCCTCCCGAATAGAATCCACATATTCTACATCTTCCTTCACCGGGTTGGTATCATCGAAGCGCAGATTACATGTGCCGCCAAACTTCTCAGCCACACCGAAATCCATGCATATAGCTTTAGCATGACCGATATGCAGATATCCATTCGGTTCAGGCGGGAAACGGGTATTTAATCGTCCTCCGTTTTTACCAGCCTGAAGGTCATCATAGACCATCTGTTCCACAAAGTTAAGTCCCTTAGGAGCATTCTCCTCTTTAATTTCTTCTGCCATAGCTATTTGCTTATATTATGAAGGTTATTCTAAATATCAAAGTACAAATTTACTTTTTATTAATCAAACATCAAAAAACACACGAATGAAATATAGCATGATCTTCAATAAAAAAGTCACGGAGAAATACTCCGTGACTTTTTTGTATAACATATCAACTTGGACTATGCTATATTGCTGCTGAAATTTATTCAGCTGCGGGAGCCTCAGCTTCTGCTTCGGCAGGAGCGGCTTCTGCTGCAGCGGCAGCTTCTGCCTCGGCTTTAGCAGCAGCAAGTTCAGCTTTTTTCTTAGCCACTTCCTGAGCTTTAGCCTGATTTTTAGCCTGTTCGTCAGCAAGACGCTTCTTAGCTTCTTCCTGTTTTACACTTGCCATAGATGTACGCATTGCATCAACTGCAGCCTGTTTTTTCTGCTTCCAAGCTTCAAAACGACGCTGTGCTTCAGCTTCATCAAATGCGCCTTTCTTTACACCACCCTGAAGATGCTTCATAAGAAGCACACCTTCCTGTGAGAGGATAGTACGAACAGTGTCAGTAGGCTGAGCACCTACATTAAGCCAATACAAAGCCCGATCGAAATTCAAAGTTACTGTAGCAGGATTAGTGTTCGGATTATAAGAACCTATCCTTTCAATAAATTTACCATCTCGTGGTGCCCTGCTATCGGCGATTACAATAGGATAAAACGCATAGTTCTTGCGACCATGACGCTGTAATCTGATTTTTGTTGCCATTGAAAAATTAATTAAATTTGGTTTTGTATTGTTTTGCGACCGCAAAGGTAACAATATTTTTTTATTCCACAATCTTTTTCCTTGATTTTAATGCTTCCCGGGCTGCGGCAAGCGTTTCCGGCTTGCCGATATCATACCACATATAGTTATCTTGTGGTATAAAGCATTGGATTTTTAGAGTATCTACCGAATCGATATAAAAATCCGTAATTGAAAACGGCGTTCCGATATCTTTATACGATTGAATAGCATCCAAAGCCCGGGGGGATAAAATATGTACTCCTCCAAACGCGACTTTATTATTAAGGTATTCGACCGGTAAATCCTTCGGACGTACTGCACCTGTCTTCACATTCACCCATCCGCGCATCCTCATGAAATCATCCACGAGCAGATAGCGCGATGTCTCCCTTTTACTGACAAGAAGGGTCACATCGGCCTCAGAATCACGATGATACTCAACCATATCCATTATAGACACATCTGTCAGTATGTCGGCATTATGCAGCAATACTTCTTCACCATGCAACCATGGCATAGCCTTAACCACTCCGCCACCGGTATCAAGCAGACAATCTCTCTCATCACTCACATTGATACTCATCGTAGCCATGAGGTCACCAAGATAGCGCTCTACTTTATCAGCGTGGTGATGCACATTAACCACCACATCCTTTATACCTAATGCCGGAAGTTTATCAAGTACATGCTGAAGCATCGGCTTTCCACCGACTTCCACAAGAGCCTTAGGGATATTAAGGGTAATGGGATATAGTCTTGTGCCCAAACCGGCAGCGAAAATCATAGCCTTCATCGTTTCGGATATTCTTTAGTTACAGACTGTCTGGTATGCTCCAGAACAACCCTGACACCATATTTATCATTTATATGACGAGCCATCGACTCAGCACCGTAGACCGACCGATGCTGTCCGCCGGTACAACCGAAATTTACCATCAGACTCGTAAATCCACGTTCTATATATTTTTCAACAGCCCTATCGACCAGAGCATAACATTCCTCCATAAACTGAGGCATCTCGCTGTGTATTTCCAAAAACCGGATAACGGCATCGTCCATCCCGGTCATACACTTATATTCTTCATATCGCCCCGGATTATGCACTGCCCTGCAGTCAAACACAAATCCACCTCCGTTACCGGTCAAGTCATCAGGCACTCCATAACGATAAGAAAAGCTGGTAACCCTTACCGTCAGTCCGTCTTCCTGACTGCCGTTTGAGAATCTTGACATACGCGTAATCTTCATCAGCAGCCCCATCAGATAATCCAATCCGCTAAATGACATAGTCCCGCAAATCTGCCGAAGATTTTCAACTGCGGGAATAATACTCATTAAAAAATGAGTTTTTTTCTCAAAATATCCACGAAATCCGTATGCTCCCAATACCTGAAGCGTACGGAATAAAACCATAAGCTCGTAGCGCTTGCGTGCGTTCTCTATCTTTCCACCAATAATACGCTGAGCCTCATCCATATATACCCCAAACAATTCTTCTCTTTGTTTATCGGAAAGCCCCGCACGCGCCTGCCACAACATCGATGCCACGTCATAAAGACAACTCCCCCTGCGTAATCCTTGAAAATCAATCAGATATTCATCATCGTCACAAATCATAATGTTTCGTGACTGAAAATCACGAATCATCAACGCCCTTTCGGGATTGCTGACCACGGCTTCAGCAAGTTTTTCGAAATCATCCTCCAGGCGGTCTTCATCAAATTCTTCCAACACAGGTTTTAGAAATGAATATTTGAAATAATTCAAATCCCACATCGCCGCCCTTTTATCCATGGATTCTCTTACAAAACAGTAGTTCTTGTCTATACCTTCATGGCCAAATTGAAAATGAGGCAACAACTTCATCACATTACGATAAAGTGTCATGACCCGAACTGACCCCACACCATACTTTGTCAACTCATCAAAAAGACTTAACGACCCTAAATCCTGCTGCAAATAACAAAGTTCATCATCACTTACCCCATAAATCTCAGGAACAGGAAGGTCCAATGCCTTAAAATATCGTGCGAAATAAACGAATGCCCTATTCTCACTAACATTTTCGCCCGATGTCGCTATTACAGTCTTGTTACCTGACACCCTATAATACCTGCGTGAAGAACCAGAAGCAGGCAACAGAACCACAGTCTCAGGCTCAGAACCAAATACGCTATGGTACAATGACCTTATTTTATCTACAGACATAATTTTATCAACAGATTTATTGCAAAAATACTAAAAGAGTATGATTTTTCACTACTTTTGCAAAACACATACCATTTCTACAGTTTATTATGACTCAATCGGGCGAAAAAATTTATGGATTAATAGGACGCACACTCGGGCACTCCTTTTCCCGGCAATATTTCACCGACAAATTCACTGTAAACAATATCAAGGCTTCATACGTAAACTTTGAATTACCTGACATATCATTATTTCCCCAGCTGATAGCATCCAACCCATCATTATGTGGACTAAATGTCACTATTCCATATAAAGAGTCCATTATACCGTATATCGATTATATTGATGACACAGCCCAAAGCATAGGTGCCATAAACACCATAAAATTCTCACAAGGACAACTATGCGGATATAACACCGACATAATCGGTTTTTGTAATAGCATCCGTACTATCCTCAAACCATACCAGAATAATGCTCTGATACTTGGCACCGGAGGAGCGTCAAAAGCCATTGCCGCAGGACTGAAACAATTGGGCATAAATTATATTAAAGTATCACGGACTCCCGGTGCAGGACAAATCAGCTATGATGATTTAGATGCCGATACGATTGATTCGCACACTATAATAATAAATACTACACCATTAGGTACATTTCCCGATGTAGAAACCGCGCCCCCTATCCCCTATCAATTACTGTCACCAAAGCACTTATGCTATGATTTGGTTTACAATCCTGCCCGCACAGCATTTCTAAATAACTGTCAGGCTCGCGGTTGCACTATAAAAAACGGTTTGGAAATGCTTCAACTTCAAGCTGAAGCATCATGGAATATATGGAATGAATAAACCCAAAATGTCTAACAACAATAATTAAATAACCGATGATTAACGAACAACGGGCAAGTATGCTCCACGGAGTCCTTCTGATGGCTCTTTTTTCATGTGCCGCATTTTATATTGGTGAAATAAATTTTCTAAAAGAAATTTCATTAAGTCCGATGATTATCGGTATTATTCTCGGTATGATATACGCTAACAGTCTCCGCAACCATCTGCCTGCCACATGGGTACCGGGTATAATATTCTGTTCCAAAAGATTATTGCGTATAGGCATCATACTCTATGGCTTCAGACTCACGTTTCAAGACGTATTGTCAGTAGGAACAGCCGGAATACTGATTGATATCATAGTGGTAACCGTCACTATTTTCTTAGGAATCGCCATAGGAAAAGCACTCGGTATGGATAAAGACCTGACGCTGCTCACATCCATAGGAAGCGCCATCTGCGGTGCCGCCGCTGTTCTCGGTGCAGAATCAACAATTCAGACAAAACCATACAAAACCGCAGTTGCGGTAGCCACAGTAGTTATATTCGGAACGATATCCATGTTCCTTTATCCTATAATGTACCGCACGGGGCTATTGGAACTCTCCGCCCAGCAAATGGGCATTTACTCCGGCTCGACACTTCACGAGGTCGCACATGCTGTTGGTGCCGGTAACGCTATGGGATCTGAAGTATCAAACGTAGCCGTAATAGTCAAAATGATACGAGTAATGCTTCTCGTTCCGGTACTTATAATCCTTGGTTACTGGGTAGCACTCCGAATGAAAAAAGACCCTGAACAAAACAATTCCGGAAAAGGTAAACTTACTGTTCCATGGTTCGCCTTCGGTTTTCTTGCCGTAATCGGATTTAACTCTTTTAATCTGCTCCCAACGGCCGCCATAGATGCTATCAATTATTTTGACACATTTCTTCTCACTATGGCTATGACAGCTTTAGGCGCTGAAACGAGCATTGAAAAATTCAAGAAAGCCGGAGCCAAACCATTCGTTCTTGCATTCTGTCTGTTTATCTGGTTGCTTGGTGGTGGTTACATAATGGCTCGTTATCTCACCCCCATTCTTTTATAATACAGAGAAGCGTTCATGCCTCGACGCTCCGTATTGTCCGCTTTCCCGCTACTACCCTTAACCATAGCTTATGCAGCGGGAACTGTAATGGGATTATTCTTATGGGATATAACCATTGCCATCAGTATAATGCTGTTATGCATTGTATTACTGATTATCCGGTACAATTATTCCGCCGCATTAGGGCTATCTTTTCTAATATCATTCTTTTCTGCATCTTTTTACTCAACGGCTGACCATGATGAGCTGACCGACAATGAGTTAATATTTCAAGGCACCGTAAAGCAGCATAAAATCAGTGATACATCCCAACTGATGACAGTTGAAATATACGCCGTGGCTGACGATTCTGACACATTATCAGCTATCAGACCGTTTGACATATCTGTTACTCTGGCTGATTTCACCCCTGAAATACGACCACATGACATCATTACAATCAAGGCAAAACTCAATCATCCTGAGCCCTGCACGGATTTACCTTATGAAACTGACTATAACACCTTCCTAATTGACCGTCATATATACTTTTCCACTATAATTGACCGAAACAACATATTGGACATCATACCGGGATACGGAGTATCAGCCACAGGTTACCGGATAAAGACCAAGATATCAGACACTATTTATCAAAGCGGACTATCATCATCTACTAAAGAATTCCTAAACGCCCTTATTACAGGTGACACAACCGATTTGTCTTTCTCCACGCGTCAGTCCTTTCAAAAAGCCGGATTAGCACACATACTGGCACTCAGCGGACTACACGTAGGAATCATCACAATAATTCTTTCCCTCGCACTATGGCCGCTATACGCCATCGGACACCAAAAGATACGTTCTGTAATCATCATGACAGTGTTATGGGGATATTGTATAATCACAGGATTCTCACCGTCGGTCACCCGAGCTGTAATCATGGCATCCATTCTGATTACAGGCACTCTATTACACCGACGCGTTTCTGCACTTAATTCTCTATGCGCGGCAGCTCTCATAATTCTAATGTTCGACCCCAGAGCCGTCATATCTATTGGTTTTCAAATGTCATTTGCAGCTGTTGCCGCCATATTGATTTTTGCCATTGACCTCAACCCTATAAGCCGACGCAATCAAATAACGTATAATATCGTAAGTCTATTAGCCGTATCCATTTCAGCCATGCTTGGCACAGGGCTCTTATCCATTATTTATTTTCATTCCTTCCCTGTCTATTTTCTATTGGCGAATATAGCGGTAACACTGCTTCTCCCTCCATTTTTATTTATCGGCATAATTATAATTGCCGTAACATATATGGGATTGCAACCACCCATCCTATTTCAGCTCACTGATATCATATCCAATGCTATCACCTCTGTTACCGACTTCTTTTCTTCACTTCCGGGAGCAACCATAGATAATATCTACATATCCGTATGGACTATTATCCCATATATATGCTTTCTGATAACATTAAAATTATGGTTAATCAAAAAACAAAAACTTTGGGGTTACATTACACTGGGCACATGCTTACTCTCAATATTAATTCCGTGTCTGACTGCCTCATCACACTTACCGAGCAGGGCATACATAGCACGCACGTCGTATCATACCGACTTAATAATTGACCGTGGGACTCCCTTATTGGAAATAATAACTACAGCATGGCAGGACACCGTACAGATTAAGAACCGCGCGGAATTCCGGTATTCTGAATACATGGGTAGACAAGGCATACATCAATTAAAAGTCACACCTGTCAATTCACAAAAGCACGATACTGTTATTGATTTGGGCGACAAGCATCTATGTATTATTTACCGCAATCCACAAAATGACACTATATCAAAACACACTGATATTCTATTGATATGCCGTGGGGTAACACATCCGCTTAACGACTTTATCAATAAATATTCACCTGATTCAGTAATATTGAGTTACGATTTGAGTCCGACACGGATTGATAATTATAGCCGGCAATTAGACAGCTTCAATATTCCTTATCACACAATGCGTTCCGATGGAGCATGGTCAGCACCACTTAAAAGCCACTGATATCCTATCGTGAAATAACTCTGCATAAAATCACGCTGACGTAACACCTCATCATCGTATATAACCAAATCCAAATCAATAGGTACAATCTTTATCTCACGCTCCCGGTCACGCCGCCCTCTACTTATCTCCCACCGTTTCAACTCTTGGCTGAACTCAATAGCTTCAATATTAGTCACCACGCGTGCCACAGCATTATAATACTCACTGCCATCACCTGAGACAGACGGAGTTTTATATATCCTTGATAACTCTACCGAATCACAGTTCTTTTCCAGAAACTCCAGGGCAAGCGTTATTTCCTTCTCTCCGGAATCAATATTACTGCCTATACCGATATAACCTAAATGAGTCTTTACCGCCATACCCCCTTTACTCTGCTTTTTTCAATGTAATCACAGTCACTTCCGGAGGAGTACCCATACGCATAGGCATCCCGACAGCTCCGATACCTATATTTACATAAAGCTGATGTGATTCCGAATTATCCTTATACAATCCCTGCCACTGAGGATAACGCAGCGCAGCAGGCGACAATCCCAATACTTCCATCTGCATGGCATGCGTATGTCCTGACAGCGATAGTGCTATATTTACCGTATCGTTATCTGCTATTTCCATATCCCAATGTGCGGGATTATGCGTAAGTAGCACTTTGGTCACGCTATCTGACAGCATAGGATAAGAATCAGTCAATGACCCATACACCTTAAAAGGAGGGTCCCCGATATTCTCCACACCTATCAAAGCTATGGAGTCATTCCCTTTCTTTAGATACACATGCTCGTTACGCAACAGTCTCCACCCCATGTCACGGTAATAATCATATAGCCGGGTCATATTTAACGCCTTGGCTGCCGGTGATTCCCAATCGGAATAATCTCCGTAATCATGATTGCCCAATATAGCATATACACCATCCGGAGCTGTTAATCGGGAAAAAACTGTAACGAACGGTAACAGTTCTTCCGACCGACGGTTCACTATGTCGCCGGTAAACACCACGGCATCTACATCCAATGAATTGACCTCATTTACAAGCTTATCAATATATGTGGTATCCGTGCCATATGTACCCACATGCAAATCAGATATTTGTGCCAATCGGTAACCATCCATATCATCGGGCAGATTTTTCACATATATATCCTGCGATACCACATTGACTTCAAATCTTGTCACCAACGCCCCCCACCACATATCACAGAACAAGAATGCGGCTAAAGTCACCCCAATCCATGATAGATAACGCCAACGCTTACCGCGCCACAATTTTGGCAGGCACGCCATAGCATCGATAATGACAAATAACAGTTTGGGCAGATACAATGTCAACGCGCCAAAAAATATCCACATTACAGCAGCCAACTGTCCGTTACTACCGCTCCTGCGCGGCACACATACCGCAGCTATCAACACCGCATAAATAACACAGGATATGACGCTATACCATTTTGCTGCCCGAACACATCTGCATCGAGTCAATAACACCCTGCGGATATACAAATCCACCGGTACGCATATTACCAGAAATGCGATAAACGGTATTAAGGGCACACGCATAATTATATACCTTATGTATTTTACCTACAGCAAGTTATCCTCTATTACAGCCAACTTATTGATAAGCGGATTAGCATACATACTTAATATAAGATGTCGCATATAATCCCGTTCTTCATCAGTAATGTCTGTCACTTCCACTTTTGCAAGCTGCGAAGCGATATAATCATCAGTACGTTTACGGTCTTCCGCTGTATAATAATCACGGAATCTATCGGTATTATTTACTTCGTCAAACGCTATATAATTAATCGGATATATCTTATAATCAGAGTGTATGCTACGGTCTATAATAGCACATACATGTTTGATATATTCCGTCCTGTCCATCTCCTCCGATAATGCCTCAAGTTCTGCATCGATACATTTACCCAATTGGAAATGAACTTTACCCTTGTACTGCAGAATACCCGTTTCCATACTCAACAAATCATCATGCTGTGATTTCTTGAACTCCGGATTCCGCCGGCGCATAAGGAATTCCGTAACTTTCAGATAATCATTAGGGTCATACTCGTATGATATTGCAAGCGGAACTATATGCACACCCATGAGATTTTCGCCCAGACTACCACCGCCCTCAAGTCCAAGCATCTTTACCAGACTTTCCTGCGTCAGGTCATTGGAATCCTTTGCCCTACCCTCGCGCTGCGCTATCCACACACTTTCCTTTTTCTCATTTATAGCATAGTGGATATAAGCCGAAAGCTGTCGGGCTGCCTCAAGAGCCTGTATCATACGTAGATTGCGTTTTACAATAAAACTCTTGTTGAGTTTCACCAAATCCGTAATCCAATCATATATCAGAAGATTGTTTCCTATAGCGATTTCCGACGTAGGCATATCATGCTTGATAAACGAAAAGTTAAGAAACGAAGCATCAAGCACAATATCCCTGTGATTTGACATAAACGTATATGACATGCCACGGGAAATATTCTCAAGACCACCTATCGTTATACCATCGGTAGTAGTAGCCTCAAGCCTTTCGAGAAAAGGCCTGATTATAATGCGCTGAAAGGAATTCTTATCTTTTACCGAAAGAAGCTGTGAAGTGAACTGTGCATAATCCACACCGGGCATGACTGATTTTATAACCCGCTCAAACTCCGGTTCTCTGACCAGATGTTTCATTTTCTCGGGAAATTCCTCATCGGAATATGGAGCTATATCGCTAAAATCTATGTCGCAACTCATGATATGATTATTATCGTTGTTGAGTGGATTTCTCTATTACTGAATTTTGGAAATTCAAATATACGCTTTTACCTCAACACCGCAAAATATCACACCATTTCTTAGGATTATTTAATACTGCGCCATTTATTAATCAGACCGACCATGTCATCAGGCACCGGAGCCTCAAAGTCCATGGTCTCACCTGTGCGCGGATGCGTAAACCCAAGCGTTCGGGCATGTAGCGCCTGACGAGGGCACACCTTAAAGCAGTTATCTATAAACTGACGATACTTGGCGGTACGCTCCCCACGCAGTATCTCGTCACCGCCATAACGCGAATCATTGAACAGAGGGTGACCGATATGCTTCATGTGCACTCTTATCTGATGGGTGCGTCCTGTCTCAAGCCGGCACTTGACTAATGAGACATAACCGAGCTTCTCAATAACCGAATAATGAGTTACAGCATGTTTTCCTTGAGAACCATCAGCAAACACAGCCATTTGCAATCTGTCTTTAAGACTCCTTCCTATATTTCCCGTCACAGTGCCGTCGGCAGGCTCAGGGGTTCCCCACACCACTGCCACATATTCCCTACGGGTAGTTTTATCAAAAAACTGCTTGCCGAGATGAGTCTTGGCATCCGGAGTTTTAGCCACTACCAAAAGTCCCGACGTATCTTTATCGATACGGTGCACCAGACCCATGCGGGGATCATTCACATCATAATCGGGATTATCCTTGAAATGCCATGCGAGTGCATTGACAAGCGTACCCGAATAATTCCCATGTCCGGGATGTACCACAAGTCCCGCCGGCTTATTGACCACAAGCAAATCAGCATCCTCATACACTATCTCAAGCGGAATATTTTCAGGTATGATTTCAAGTTCATATCGCGGACGGTCCATTACCACCGTAACCACATCAAGAGGTTTCACACGGTAATTTGACTTAACAGCCTTCCCGTTAACCAATATGCACCCGGCTTCAGCCGCCTGTTGGACTCGATTACGCGATGACTTCTCCAGTCTTGACACCAAAAACTTATCCACGCGCAACAACTGCTGCCCCTTATCGGCTACAAACCGAAAATGCTCATACAACCCTGATTCCGACTCCTCTGCCGACAAATCTGGTTCTTCCTCGAAATCTATATCCAATGTATTTTCCATCAGTCCATCATATCAAAGGAAATCGCGGGCACATCATCATCGATAGTCAATGCCTCATTCTGTTCATCCAGAGAATCAACTCCCGAATTTATACCAGCCCCAACATCCAGTACTATCGATGCATTGACCGGAATACGACCACCGGGCATAAGAGGTCTGCCATTATATCGGGCTGAAAGCACCAGCCCTTTGAACTCTGATGGAACTTCTCTCACCGTGATATGGGTAAATCCTAAACTCTCAAGAGTGGACACAGCCTGACGGTGTGACATGTCCACAACCTGAGGCACACGTACCGTCTTAGGAGAAAATGCGTTTACCGTAAGGTATATCACACGTCTACCTTTAACCTTGCTCCCTTCCTTTGGCAACTGAGCCACAACCACCCCCGGAGACATCTTGGTATCATACACCGAATCAGATATTTCACACTGAAACTCCTCATCTACGAGCTTTCTAACCGCATCATTATAACTCATGCCCTCCACACTTGGCACCACAGAATACTCACCATGATGAGTCCATGAGTCAAGACACAGACAAGCCAGCCATAGAATAACTATGAAAGTAACAAACATAATGCCGATATGAATGCATATTTTAGCCCAAAAAGGTAACGGCTTCTTTACATTATTTTTTTTCTTTTCCGATGTCGGTTGCATTACATCCAAGTTAAATTAATGCAGATTTTTGATTATAAACACCCCTCCAATTCAGTGCAAATGTACACAAAAAAGTATTAATAACATCAATACACTCCTCTATTTAGATTTTTTTCATATAATAAGTGCGCGCTCCGCAAAAAAAAATGTAACTTTGCATTCTGATATCAAAGAACCTACATGACTAATCGTATTTTTACCTATATAACCTTGTCGGTAATATCTCTTTTGGCCGTATCTTGCGGCGAATATCAAAGGGCTCAAAAAAGCACCGACTACGACTACAAGCTCGACTACGCCAAGCGTGCATTCGAACAAAAGAAATATGTACAGGCTGCTACTATACTCACTGATGTAATTACCGTATTCAAAGGTACACAGAAAGCCGAAGACGCTCTCTATCTGCTTGCCCTCAGCCACTACGAAAACAAAGACTACCCTAACGCCGGTGTCTATTTCAAAACTTACTATAATCGTTTCCCTAAAGGAAAATACACCGAACTTGCCAGATATTACTGCGGTTACGGATATTATCTTGATTCTCCTGAGACACAGCTTGACCAGTCCGGGACTATAAAAGCCATCGAAGAATTACAATCATTCCTCGACTACTATCCCAAAAGTGATAAAGTCAGCATAGCCCAGAACGCGATATTCGAATTGCAGGACAAACTTACCCTCAAGGAACTCGAAAACGCCCAGCTTTATTATAACCTCGGCAACTATATGGGCAACAATTATGAATCTGCCGTGATTGTAGCTAAAAACGCCATAAAGAATTATCCCTATTCGCGCTACAAGGAAGACCTTGAATTTCTTGTGCTGAAATCGCGCTATCAGGAAGCAAGCCAAAGCGTACCCGAAAAGAAGGTGGACCGTTTCCGCACTGTCATTGATGAATATTACGCCTACATCAATAACTACCCCGACAGCCCTAATCGTAAGGAAGCTGACAATATATTCAAAATAGCTCAGAATTACACTAAAGAATAATATCTCTACATCAATAATAAAGTATGGATTACAAGAAAACAAACGCGCCGCTTAACACCGTGACCCGTGATATGATTGAGCTCTCACAGGACACCGGCAATATTTATGAAACAGTATGCATCATTGCTAAACGTGCCAATCAGATTTCCGGAGAAATGAAGCACGACCTTGAAAAGAAACTTCAAGAATTCGCTTCGCTTAATGATAGCCTTGAGGAAATATCGGAAAACCGTGAGCAGATAGAAATCTCACGCTATTACGAAAAACTCCCCAAACCCACACTGATTGCCACTCAGGAATACGCCGAACACAAAATACACTTCCGTAATCCGTCAAAAGAAAAACTCAATATGGACTAATCCTCCATACTTATCACATAACGTAGCGGTGAATCAAATGATTCACCGCTACGTTTTACATTATCACAGCACTCATAAATCTCCGCCTGACAACAATATATCTGCCACTATCGCTACTTAACACAAAAAATATTTGGTGGAATGAAGTATTTGTGGTAACTTTGCAGTCGGAAAAGTCAATAGACCATCCAATTAACTAATTATTAACCAAATAAATTTTCCAAGAATGCATTTGAATTCTGACGAAAAAGTAGAAATCTTTGAGAAA
>CAMWPX010000021.1 GCA_947176205.1 uncultured Porphyromonadaceae bacterium | reverse complement strand
TAGTTTTATGGGTTGCACCGTGCAAAGCGTGCTGCTGGTGTAAACGTCGGCGAATATGTTAAGGTACACGGTGAAGCAGGAGATAATGCAATTGCGCCTGAAAACAATATGGCGGAGGCTGATGGTACCTACCAAGTGCAGCGTGGTGACACTTTCAGTTCTCTTTCACGTCGATTCGGTGTGTCTGTAGCAGAGATCCAGGCTGCAAATCCGAAAGTAGTGATGCTAAAAGCGGGAGAAAAGATAATAATACCGTTGAACAATGTATATCTTGATACTGAACCGGAAGCCACAGTAGCTGATGAACCTATGGCTAATCCGGTGCAGACAGTGCCTTTTGAGGCAAAAAAATCTGATGATATAGTAATAGCACTGGTGTTGCCGTTCATGCTGTCACAGGAAGAAAAAGAAAAACCATCACAGCTATTTACTGAATATTATAAAGGATTTTTACTCGCAGTCGACAGTATGCGTGCATGTGGGAAGCCTATAAAGGTTCTTGCCTATGATACCAAGGGTACGATGCAGGGAGTCAAAGAGGTAATGACTGAACCGCTTTTAGCGACGGCTCAGGTAATAATAGGACCGGATGACGAGGCTCAGATAAAAGTTCTGGCGGAGTATGCAAAAGAAAACGGTATTTCGGTATTCAATACCTTTGCCGCACGGGATAAGTCATATCGGACTATGGATAATGTGATGAATACCATCGTCCCGCATACAACTATGTATGCCAAGGCTATACAATATTTTATGAAAGAGTTTCCGGATATGGAACCGGTGATATTGTGCAGAAAAGACGGACTTAGTGAAAAATCAGAGTTTATAGATAGTTTCAAACGTCAGCTTGATGCGGCCGGTAGAAAATATACTTATATAGAATTTGAGCGTCAACTTTCCGAAGATAACCTTGCGGATTTATCTGCATCGGGAAATTATGCATTTCTACCAATGTCATCCAAGCTTTCAGAATTAAAGGCTATCCTTCCTCAGATATCGGTATTTGCAGCAAATTCCAAAGGAAAAACCTCAATGTGGGGTTATCCTGAATGGCTGTCGTTTCGTGGCGACCCTATGAGTGGAATGCATAAACTCAATACTTATATTTTCTCAAGATTCTATAACACTGGTAAGAGCGATTCATCGGTGCGTGATGTTGAAGACCGTTTTACTAAATGGTATGGAGGCTCGATGATTAATGTTATTCCCTCGCAGGGTCTGTATGGATTTGATACAGCTATGTATCTTCTCAGAGCTCTGAGGGTCAATGACGGGGATTTCAATCTGTATACTCCGGCTTATGATGGAGTTCAAAATTGTTTTAACTTTGCCCGTGAAGATGGTGCTGCCGGTTGGGTCAACAATGAGATGTTTATTATTAACTACAGTCGCGACGGCTCCATCAATAAATATCCTCTCTGATGCATAAACGGGTAAAATATATTGTTTGTGTTTTGACTCTGTTATGCGGTCTGTATAGCAGTGCCCAACGTCAATATGAACCGCATTTTGCTGTCGGAGCCAAAGGCGGTATGTCGTTTTCACGTATGGAATTCGTGCCCGGAGTGGAGCAGACTATGAATATGGGCATGATACTTGGTTTTCAAGCCCGTTATACAGAAGAAAATTTTTTCGGACTTATCGGTGAGTTGAATTTAGTGCAAGGCGGATGGCAAGAAGTGTTTGATGAGACTCAATTTTCTTATAGCCGTACACTTACCTATATTCAGCTTCCTATATTGACCCATATCTATTTCGGCGGAAAAAATTTCAAAGGTTTTGTCAATCTCGGACCTTCGGTAAGCTATTTGATAGGGGACAATATATCGTCCAATTTCGATTATCGAAATCCTACTTTCGTTCAAGGGTTCCCATATCAAAACCGTAGGCTTAACCAGATGAAAATGGAGGTTGAAAATAAGTTTGACTATGGTATAACTGCCGGATTGGGTATGGAACTGATTATAAAACGCCGCCATTCATTGCTGCTTGAGGGGCGGTATTATTATGGGCTGGGCAATATTTTCCCTGATGCTAAAAAAGATGAGTTTTCTGCTTCACGCGGTTCTTCAATTCACGTGACACTCGGATATCTTTTCCATTTGAAATAATTGCGTTGGCAGGGATTAAAACGTTATGTTGCCGGGAGCAGTCAGAATGTGATGCATAAGTTGGTGCAGCAGGTCAAATTCTGATTGACGTGACCCGATACCTTTGCATTTGACATCGAAATCCCTTAGCGCTGAAATTATCTCTATTGTCTGGTAAGCATTATAATTACGCATTCCGACTTCAAAACGGCGTAATTGTACTTGCCATTTCAAGTCCAAAAGCGCCATAAGGGCACCGGGCGATTTGTCGCGACTGAACTGGCACATGAGTAGTGATGAAAAGTAAGCAAAGACGGCTGATGCTGTAAGAATAGCCGGATTTTTCTTAGGATTTGCTCGGAAATAATTTATTATGGTGTATACTTTCAAAGCATTGCGCGACGCAATGGCATCGACAAGTTCAAAATTATTGTAATCTTTGCTGATACCGATGTTTTGTTCAATGCTTTCCGGAGTGACCATGGCTCCTTTCCCTAAAATCATCGATAGCTTGGTTAACTCGTTGTACATCTTAGCGACATCAAGCCCGATATAGTCGCGCAACATGTTGAGTCCTTTTTCCTCTACAGTCAATCCAAGGTCCTTGATTATTCCGGCTACAGTTGAGTCAATGTTTTTATCGGTAAGTTTTTTTGATTCAAAAATAATGCCGGTCTTTCTTGCTTGGGCGAGTAAGTCCTTTCCTTTGGCCACAGCTCCGCGAAAACATATTACCAATACAGTCGAGGGGGTAGGGGATGCCACGTAGTGATGGAGCTTATTAATTTGGTCGGCTCTCGCAGCCTGAGCTTCTTTTACAATCACTACCTGACGGTCAGCCATTATGGGAAAACGGCGACATGTGGTGGCAATCAGTTCAGGCTCTGTTTCCGGAGCATACAGAGTGTAGAGATTGAAGTCACGTTCATCTGCAGGTACCAATGATTCAAATTGCTTCGCCAATTCGTCAATATAATATCCTTCCTCTCCGTGAAGTATGTACACGGGAGCCAATTCTCCACGGGATATGGATTTTTTCAGGTCAGTGAAGGTAACGGCAGCAGAAGCCATAGCGCATATATTGATTAGATTTTGTAAATTTACGCAATATTATTCTTATCACCATATTCTAATGATGGATTTTTCAAAATATCCGAGGCTTGATTTGCCTGATGGTCATCTGCGGTTGAGTCGTGATTCCGTGGGCAGGATATGTGTATGGGACAGATTACGCAGACGTAATGTAGTGCTGACACCTGAGGAATGGGTACGTCAGCATTTTGTAGCTATGCTTTCAGAGTGCAGGGGATACACGTTGTCAAGCATGGCAAACGAAGTAACTTTGAACGTGAATAATACTACACGCCGATGTGATACCGTGGTTTTTGACTCATCACGGCGTCCTGTTATGGTTGTGGAATATAAGGCTGCCGATGTGAGGATAACACAATCGGTATTTGACCAGATAGCGCGTTATAATATGGTTTTAGGCGCACGATATATGGTGGTGACTAATGGTATATCCACGTTCTGCTGCGGGTATGACATAGCAGCCGGAACATATTCGTTTCTTCCGGATTTGCCTGATTCGGATGATTTGAAATAACAATCTATATTTCGTAGTCCACACACACTCGTCCGGCCTTATGCTCTGATATTAAGGCTACGGCAGCTTTATGTGCAGGGTGAGCTGAGTATATGGCGACATCTTCGAGTGAAGCAGCTGTAGCTGTGAGAACCAAATCCCATTCTTCAGCCGGATTAATATTTATGCCTACTTCAATATCAATTAGTTGCGGTATCTGAGCCGGAAGAGCTAAAAGAGCTTCACGGAATTTGCTGGCTACGGTTCTACGCTCTGTTTCAGAGCCGGAAAACCGGAATGTAACTATATGTTTTATCATAGGATTCTGTAAATGAGATGTTATTTCTGAGTGTACATGCGTTCACGTGCCGCAAGGACTCGTTCATCGGTAATATAATCGTCATAATCCATCATTTTGTCAATAATTCCGTTAGGAGTCAATTCGATTATACGATTGCATACAGTCTGGATAAATTCATGGTCATGTGATGACAGCAATATTATACCTTTGAAATTGCGTAATGTGTTGTTGAAAGCTTGTATCGATTCCAAATCAAGATGATTCGTCGGTGAGTCAAGAATCATGGTGTTGGCATCGCGCAGCATCATACGGGCTATCATACAACGCATTTTCTCACCACCGGACAGTACGGAAGCTTTCTTCAGTACATCCTCACCGGAGAACAGCATCTTGCCTAAGAATCCCTTCAGATATATCTCGCTTGAGTCATTGCTGAACTGGCATAACCAGTCGACAAGATTCAGCTCATTACGGAAAAACTCAGAGTTATCCAATGGTAAATAAGCCGTGGTGATTGTCTGTCCCCAGTCATATGTACCGGCATCAGCTTTACGTTTTCCATTGATAATTTCAAAAAGAGCCGTCATAGCGCGGGGGTCACGACTTAAAAATGCTACTTTGTCATTTTTTTCAATCTGAAAATTGACATCATGGAAAAGAATATCGCCGTCAATGCTTGCACTCAATCCATGGACTTCAAGTATTTTATTACCCGGCTCGCGCTGAGGCGTGAATATAATGCCCGGATAGCGGCGTGATGAAGGTTGTATTTCCTCAATATTGAGTTTTTCAAGCATTTTTTTACGAGAGGTAGTCTGCTTTGATTTTGCTACATTGGCGCTGAACCGTTGGATAAATTCCATAAGTTCCTTACGTTTTTCCTCGGCTTTCTTATTCTGTTGTTGCTGCTGACGCAGTGCCAACTGGCTTGATTCATACCAGAAGCTGTAATTACCGGCAAACATCGATACTTTATTATAGTCGATGTCAATGGTATGGGTGCTTACTGCATCAAGGAAGTGACGGTCATGCGATACGACAAGCACGGTATTCTCGAAATTTGAAAGATAATTTTCAAGCCATGCCACGGTATCAAGGTCAAGGTCGTTGGTAGGTTCGTCAAGCAGCAGATTATCAGGATTGCCAAACAGGGCTTTAGCCAATAGGACTCTTACCTTTTCCTTACCGCTGAGGTCTTTCATCAACATATAGTGCTTGTCTTCCTTGATTCCTAATCCGCTGAGTAGTGCGGCAGCTTCGCTTTCGGCGTTCCAACCTTCAAGTTCGGCAAACTTTTCTTCAAGCTCAGAAGCGCGAATACCGTCAGCATCGGAAAAGTCCGGTTTAGCGTATATGGCATCTTTTTCTTTCATTATATCCCATAGCACGGAGTGACCTTGAAGCACGGTATCCATTACGGTACATTCGTCAAACTTGAAGTGGTCCTGTTCAAGTACACTCATGCGTTCACCCGGACCTTGAGTAATTGTGCCGTGAGTAGGTGACAGCTGACCGCTGAGCATACGCATCAGAGTGGATTTACCTGCACCGTTAGCACCGATTATACCGTAACAATTGCCCGGAGTGAATTTCATGTTCACATCCTGAAACAATGCTTTTTTACCAAACTGTATTCCTAAATTATTGACAGTAATCATCTTTTTACCTTAAAAATTACGAGTTGCAAAATTAGCAAAAAATTGTGACTTTTTTGTATCTTTGTAGTATGTCAGCTTATAATTGAGCCTGATTTTATTGCTAAAAGGAATGACACCTCTAATATCTGTAATAACTGTAACCTATAATGCTGCAAATACTGTAGCCACCACCATGCATAGCGTAACGGCTCAGACCTTTACTGATTTCGAGCACCTGATTGTGGATGGTGCTTCATCGGATGCAACGCTTGATATTGTACGAAAGTATGCATCGGACAGGACGGTGATTATGAGCGAGCGGGATAATGGTATATATGATGCAATGAATAAAGGCAGAGCATTAGCCAGAGGACGTTATCTCATTTACCTTAATGCCGGAGACGCATTTCATAGAGCTGATACGCTGTCAATTATTGCCTGTAGTATTGTTTCCAACGGGTATCCCGGAGTGGTTTACGGTCAGACTGATATTGTGGACAGCAAAGGTCGAAGATTAGGTTCGAGACATCTTACGGCTCCGGAGACTTTAAGTGTCAAGGACTTTTCCAAAGGTATGCTTGTGTGTCATCAGGCATTCATTGTTCGCGCGGATATAACGTCGGAATATAATACTGATTATCGATTTTCAGCTGATTATGAATGGTGCATAAAATGTCTGCAACGTTCTGATAAAAATCAGTATATACCGGAGGTCTTGATTGATTATCTAAGCGAAGGCGTGACAACGGCTAATCATAGAAAATCACTAATGGAGCGATTTAAGATTATGTGCCGGTATTATGGAGTACCGTTAACGGTGTGGCGTCATTTGAGTTTTATACCTCGTTTCCTTACAGTTAAATTTGGATTGAAAAACAGATAAAATGATACTATGTAATATAACTTTTTGTGTCAGTCACCAAGTTGAAGACAGGTTTCGTTTGTGGGCGGACAGTCATTTGTTTGATGGAAAAATCTCCGGTATTGATGCATCAGCAACGCCCGTTTTAAGTCAAGTGATGCTACCGGATGATTTGGCAGAAGAAGCCGGTGAAGATATATCGTATGCTTTCCAATGGTTTGCAGATTCGGAAGAGTATGTAAGCAGATGGTTTAATGATTATTTCTTAATTATGTATAAAGAGTTGTGTCCTGTGGGTGCAACTCAGATACCATATTTTGTTACCCTCCTAAACGTTTGTCGATGTCTGTGATACTGAAAGAATATGAGCGTATAATCATAGGGATAGACCCGGGTACGAATATTATGGGTTACGGAATACTTGGCGTCAAAGGGAAGAAGCCGGTAAATATCGCCATGGGTGTGATTCAGCTCAGCAAATTTGAGAGTCATTATATGCGGTTGAATCGTATTTATACCCGTGTGCTCGGACTTGTGGAACAGTATCTGCCTGATGAGATGGCTATAGAAGCTCCGTTTTTCGGCAAGAACGTGCAATCGATGCTCAAGTTGGGTAGAGCTCAGGGAGTTGCTATGGCTGCGGCTCTGTCACGTCAGGTACCGATAACCGAGTATGAGCCCAGAAAGATAAAGATGGCCATCACCGGTAGTGGTGCGGCATCTAAGGAGCAGGTCAGGGAGATGATACGCCGTCAGTTGAATTTAAGCGTAGAGGAACTACCCGTGTTACTTGACGCCACTGATGCTTTAGCGGCAGCTTTATGTCACTTTTATGAGTCCTCAAGACCTCAATTTGAAAAAGGGTGCCGCTCATGGAAAGAGTTTATAGCAAAGAATCCTGATAAAGTCAGCCGCTGAATCTGGTGACGCGATAAAATTTGTATCACATATAATATTTGATTAACTTTGCCAATATTGATTATACTTACATCAGAATATATAACACCTAAATCTAACCCAAATGTATAAATTCGACAAACGAATAGTTATTACTCTCGATGCCGGTGGTACAAACCTGGTATTCGGAGCCATGCAGTCCAATGAGTTTATAGTTGAACCTATTACAATGCCCTCTAACGCCCAGGACCTTGATAAATGTCTGGCTACGATGGTTGACGGTTTCAAGCAGATTATAAGCAAACTTGATCAGGAACCGGTGGCTATAAGTTTTGCTTTCCCCGGTCCGGCTGATTATCCCAATGGTATAATCGGCGGTTATCTGCCCAATTTCCCGTCGTTTCGTAATGGTGTAGCTCTCGGTCCGTTTCTCGAAGATACGTTTCACATACCCGTATTTATAAATAATGACGGTGACCTTTATGCATACGGTGAAGCTATAGGCGGTATCCTTCCTGAAATCAACAACCGTCTTGCCGAGATGGGCAGCTCGAAGCATTATACCAATCTTCTCGGTTATACTTTCGGTACAGGCTTCGGCATGGGTATGGTTATTGACAATCATCTAAACCGTGGTAACAATTCAGCTGCCGAGACATTCTGTCTGCGTCACAAACATCATCCCGAGGTATTTGTGGAAGAAGGAGTCGCTATCCGTGCTATCAAGCGTGTTTATGCTGAAAAATCAGGTGATATAAATCATACCTTTGAGCCTAAGGATATCTGCGATATTGCTGAGGGCAAAATTCCCGGTAACCGCGAAGCCGCTATTGAAGCATTCCGTGTGTTCGGTGAAGTGGCGGGCGATGCCATCGCTACCGCGGTGACACTCACTGATTCGCTGGTAGTTATAGGTGGAGGTCTTACCGGAGCTAAGAAGTTCTTTATGCCGAGTCTTCTTGAGCAGCTTCGTGGAGTGCTTCATTCCATTAAAGGTGAAGAGATACCCCGTCTACCAGAGAAAGTGTTTGACCTTGATGATGAGGAGGAATTTGTTAACTTCGCACATGGTGCCGCACGTCCAATCAAAGTATATGGTTCGGAGCGCACTGTAATATATGACCCGATGAAGTGCACAGGTGTGGCTATATCCAAACTTGGAGCAAGTAAAGCTATTTCTATAGGAGCTTATTCATTTGCATTGTCAATGCTTGACGCCAAGCAACAGTAATTTAAGTAATAAATATAGATGCTCGCCATATCGATTTATGTATTGATATGGCGAGTGTCGTAATTAAATAGGAATGAAATCAAACGTTAAGTTCAGTAAATTCTCCATACTGCTGACTACGGTTATCACAGGTGTGTTGTTTGTAGGGTGTGTGCTGACATTTGATGAGAAACCGACGTTTTATGCCATAGTGTTTATTCTTGCTGTATTATTACTGACCTCAGCTTTATATGCACCTGTTTCTGTATCAGTCAGTGATGAGTCAGTAGTGATAAAGAGCTTACTTAAAAAGCATAAAATACCTTTAAGTAAGATTAAGGATATAGAATTGTTTCAACCCACTATGGGGGCTATAAGGATATGTGCGTCCGGAGGCTATTTCGGATATTGGGGATTGTTTTGTGAAAAGGATATAGGCAGATATATAGCTTTTTACGGGAAGGCGTCTGATTGTTTTCTGATAGAATTGCATGATGGAGGAAAACGCGTCATCGGTTGTAAAAATCCTGATGTAATGTGTGATTATATAAAGCGAAGATTGATTTAAGCTACAATCAATGTATGGTATAAATTTATTTATCCGCAGTCTGATAAATTCAGACTGCGGATTTTTTTATTGTAGAATGAACTGAAACAAATTTATCTAACGAAGTGTTAGAAGAATAGTTTTACTCTAAAAAATTTCATATGGATTGGCTGATAGATACCTTGAGGGATAACCCGTCGATAGCTATTTTTCTTACTATTGTTCTTGGATTTTGGATTGGAAAATTCAAGTATAAGACTTTTTCTTTGGGTAATGTAACCTCTGTGTTGCTGGTGGGAGTTTTAATAGGACAGCTTGACATTCCTATCCCCGGACCGGTAAAGAATGTGTTTTTCCTTTTATTCCTGTTCGCTATAGGTTATAGCGTAGGTCCGCAATTTTTCCGTTCATTGCGAGGCTCGGGAGTGAAGGAGGTGATTTTTGCAGTGGTGGTGTGTGTGCTTGTTTTGGTTACCACTATAGTGGCTGCAAAAATTATGGGCTATAATCTTGGTGAAGCTGTCGGATTATTCTCCGGCTCTGCTACAATCTCTGCAGCCATCGGGGTCGGGTCAGATACTATTAATTCTTTGGGGCTTGACCCGGCAAAAGCCAAAGCAATGATTAACATTATACCGGTAGCGTATGCAGTGACTTACATTTTCGGAACAATTGGTTCGGCATATCTTTTGTCGGCAGTCGGTCCGTGGATGTTAGGTGGATTAAAGAAAGTCAGGGAGGATACGGCAGCATTGGAAGCTGAAATGAATCGTAGTGATTTGAGCAGTGACCCGGCATACATCAATGCTTTACGACCTGTAGCTTTCCGTGCGTATAAGGTTACCGCAGAACTGTTTTCTACACCTCAAAGCGTGGAGTCCATTGAAAAGCATTTTATAGATAAGGGCTACAGAATATTTGTAGAACGATTGAGAATCAATGGTAAACTGACGGAGCCTCAACCTCAGACTATGGTAGGTATAGGTGATGAAATAGTACTTTCAGGTCGTAGAGAGTATATTATTACTGATGAGAGCTGGATTGGTCCGGAAATTAATGATGCTGAACTGCTGAATTTCCCGGCAGAGCAGTTAAGTGTGCTGATCAGTAAAAAAGGTGCTGCAGGCATGACTGTGGACCAGCTTCGCCGACAGAAATATATGTATGGTATCGCAATAAAGGAACTCAAGCGTTCGGATACACCGATTCCTGTTATGGCGCAGACTGTATTACAAGCCGGTGATACAATAACTATAATCGGTCTGGCTCAGGAGGTCAATGTAGCCGCTCCAAAATTAGGATATGTGGACCGCCCTTCTCAAGCATCGAATCTTATATTATTGGGATTCGGTCTTACTATAGGCTGTCTGATTGGAGCTATTGCTATAAAGATAGGTGGCGTTCCGGTAAGTCTGTCTACCAGCGGCGGAGCGCTTATAGCCGGTCTGATATGTGGCTGGCTCAGGGCTAAACGTCCCTCGATAGGTAATATTCCATCACAATCCATTTGGGTTCTTAATAATCTGGGCTTGAATACATTTATAGCTGTTATCGGTATTACAGCCGGACCATCGTTTGTGTCAGGCATAGAGCAGGTAGGGTTTACTATGTTTATTGTAGGTATGCTGGTTACCACGATTCCGTTATTACTCGCAGTATGGATTGGAGCCAAATTATTTAAGTTTCGTCCGGCTATCAATTTAGGTTGTTGCGCCGGAGCCCGAACCACGACTGCAGCTCTTGGTGCTATTCAGGATTCATTAGGCTCAACAGTGCCGGCAATGGGATATACCATTACGTATGCTATCGGTAACACGCTTCTTATATTATGGGGGGTGGTAATAGTTCTGGTAATGTAGTAGATGCTCCGTTAAGAATAAAACTCAGTATACAATTCTTCTAAAAACAATTTTAATACATAGATTATGGATACAACAATTAATCCTGACAACCGCGAATATGAACTTCGCCTGTCGAAAATGAGTCCTTTTGAAATTAAAAATGAACTTATAGCACTTGCAGAAAAAGATGCCAAGCAGAGTACAGCTACGTTTCTAAATGCAGGCAGAGGTAATCCTAACTGGATTTCCACTTATCCGCGTGAGGCATTCTTCCTTTTGGGGAAATGGGCGATGAGCGAATGTCGATTGGTAAGTGATAATCCTGTGGGTATTGCAGGTATACCTCGTTCAGAAGGCATAGCTCAGAGATTTAAGGATTTTCTTCACAAAAACAAGAATGAAAACGGAGCTAAACTTCTAAGTGATGCATTTGATTATCTTGTGGTACGCCATGATTTTGACCCTGATGCTCTTGCTTATGAGTGGGCTGAGGCTGTGATAGGTGACCAATATCCTACGCCTGACAGAATACTAAAATCAGTAGAAGCCACGGTAAGAGATTATTTGTGTCGTGAGATGGGTGGTGGAACCAATAAAGATGTATATGATTTGTTCGCTACCGAAGGAGGTACTGCCGGAATGTGTTATGCATTTGATTCGCTGCAGGAAAATCATCTTTTGAATAAGGGTGATAAAATAGCTCTGATGGTTCCGGCATTTACGCCTTATATCGAGATACCTCAGCTTGATAGATTCTCATTTGATGTGATTGACATAAAAGCGGATAAGGTGCAGTTTGACGGATATCATACCTGGCAATATCCTAAGAGTGAGATTGACAAGTTGCGTGACCCGGCTATAAAGTTGCTATGTATCATCAACCCGTCCAATCCACCTTCATATACTCTCGCCCCGGAGGTGCGTAATCAGCTTATAGATGTTGTAAAGAAAGACAACCCTGACCTGATGATTGTGACGGATGATGTGTACGGAACCTTTGTGAAGGACTTTCATTCCCTGATGTATGATTTGCCCTATAACACTATGTGTGTATATTCATTCTCAAAATATTTTGGGGCAACCGGCTGGCGGCTCGCAACTATAGCTATTAACCGAAAGAATGTGTTTGATGATTTAATAGCTCGTTTACCGGAAGATAAAAAAGCTGATTTGAATCGTCGTTATGATTCGTTGTCGCTTAATCCGGAAGGTATCAGGTTTATTGACCGCATGGTGGCAGACAGTCGTATGGTGGCTCTTAATCATACCGCCGGGCTCTCTACACCTCAGCAGATGCAGATGCTTTTGTTTGCTGCATTCTGTAATCTTGATACGACCAAAGTATATCAGTCGACAATGATGAATCTGATAAAAGACAGACTTGAGGCTTTATGGCAGACCACAGGATTTACACTTTTGGTTGACCCGTTAAGAGCTGGTTATTATTCAGAAATAGACATAATGATTTGGGCAAAGAAATTCTATGGTGATGACTTTGCAAAATATCTGAGTGATAATTATGTGCCCCTTGATTTTGTTATTCGTCTTGCCAAAGAGTCAGCTGTGGTACTGCTTAATGGTGACGGATTTGACGGACCGGCGTGGTCAGTACGCGTATCATTAGCTAATCTTAACGAATCGGATTATCTTAAGATTGGTACCGCTATCCGTAATCTTCTCGAAGAGTATCATACCAGATATCAGGCGTCACAAGCTTAGTGATAATTCTAAATCAACGAAACAGCCTGTAGGCAATATTGCCTACAGGTTGTTTCGCATTTATTTTATTGTGCGGCATTATCAGGCTTATTTTTTCCAAAAAGCGCTTGTAAATAGAATCAGCACGGTAAATAATTCAAGACGACCAATAAGCATCATAAATGACAAAATCCATTTTGCTGCGTCAGGCATGATATGTATGCTATTGCCGTAACCAGTTATGTCAGCACTGAATCCGGTATTGCAAACACATGAGAATGTGGTAAAGAACGCATCTATGACAGGAACTTCTAAGGCTGTAAGAATGAGTGCTCCGGCTATAATCACAAGTATATATATGCAGATAAACGCCACAACTTTTGTAACGATATCATTCGATACTACTTTGTCACTGATTCTCACAGCGGTGACCGCATTAGGACGAACGCATTTATAAAGTTCATTGCGGCAGCTTTTGAAGAGTACGAGTACACGGTCGAGTTTAGCACCGCCGCTTGTCGAGCCGGCACATGCTCCGCTGAACATCATGATGAATATGAGAGCTATAGTCAAAGCTCCCCAATTATAAAAGTCCGGAGCAATTAATCCTGTGCTGGTTATAGTGGAAATAACTTGAAATAGGGGAGCAAGGGTTACAGATTGCCATCCAGTATATTGTCCTTGGACTAATATGCTTATAACGAATAAGACATAGATGATTATAATGGTAAAGATATATGTGCGGAAGACACTGTTTTCCCATACCGATTTGATGTGCCCGTGTGTCATTTTATATATTAAAGCGAAATTGGTTCCGCCTAAAAACATAAAGACGACTATGATAGAATCGATGTAAACAGAATCCCATGCCGAGAGGCTGGCATTACGAGTGGAAAACCCTCCGGTAGAAATTGTGGAAAATGCATGGCAAATACTGTCGAAAAGCGGCATTTTGCCTAACCATAATGTAAATATAAGTAATCCGGTAAAAGTAAAATATATACCCCACAGGCTTTTAGCAGTCTGACTTATACGAGGGCGCAAACGTTCGTGCGTTATCCCGGTGACTTCGGCATTAAACATTTGCACTCCGCCTGAATGATTTAGCATAGGCAGTATGGCCAAAGTAAAGAGTATGATTCCCATACCTCCAATCCACTGCATAAGACAGCGCCATAAATTAAGTCCGTGGGTAAGGGATTCCACATCGCCTATTATTGAGCAGCCAGTAGTGGTAAACCCTGACATTGCTTCATAGTAGGCATCGGTAATGCTTATATCGATGTCGCTGATTAAGAATGGCAACATACCGAATAGTGAGAATACTACCCACACAAGAGCTGTAAGCAGGAATCCCTCGCGTCGTCCCATTTCGGTGCGTTTCGGACGTAGTCTGAAAGTAAGAAGAGCACCACATGACAGTGTTATCAGCGTACTTATTAAAAATGCTATTACATCTGTGTCTCCGAAAATATATGAAGTAATGAGCGGGAACAACATGAATCCGCCTTCAATCATAAGCAACCACCCTATGACCCGCAAAACCATAGGTATATTGATTCGCATGTTTGAGCGTTTCATTAGCTTATCGGAATAAACGTTCTACTTTATGTATAGCTCCTGACAGACAGAAGACCACTACTGAGTCGCCTTCTCTTATTACGGTATCGCCTTTAACAAGCATACCTTCTCCGTTGCGAATAAGACCGGCTATGGTCATATCATGGGATAGATTGAGGTCTTTTACCATGCCTCTGGTAACCTTTGAGCCTTTTTTAGCTTCGATTTCAGCAACATCGGCATCGGCAAGAGCCATGAATTTAGATGTTTCAGTATCGGAGTCAAGCATCATCTGGAATATCTTGCTTGAAGCCAGAAGTTTTTTATTAATTATAGTACCGATGTTGAGTGTCTCGGCTTCAGAGATAAACTGGATGTTCTCAACTTCGGCTACCGTCTTGCTTACACCGTAATCTTTAGCTATGAGGCTCGTCAATATGTTTGATTCGGAGCTGTCGCTTAAGGCGATGAAGGCATCAGTTTCTGCGATGTTTTCTTCAATCAGCGTATCGGTGTCGCGGGCGTCTCCATGAATGATTGAAGCGTCGGGACATCTTTCGGCAAGATAACCGCAGCGGTCACGGTCTATGTCCAGAATTGAAAATTTGTATTTTGACTCGGCAAGTGTCGTGAGTCTTACGGCTATACGGCTGCCGCCCATTATCATTACTTTTTTTATGGGTTGCTCCGATTTTCCGCAATCTTCACGGAGGGTATCGAGATGTTGAAGAGTAGTGGTCACATATATTATATCGTTGGCAAGGATATAATCATTGCCTCGCGGGATAATCGTTTCGTGATGTCGTTTTATTGCCGAAATGTGAAAATCATGTCCTGACATGGAGATGTTTTTTAGCTGAAGTCCCGCAAGTCGTGAGTTTTCACGTATTTTTACACCAACTACAATCAGTTTGCCATTATGTATCTCAAGCCAGTTGCGTGTCCATGAATGTTCAAGTGATTTGAGTATTTCTTTAGCGGCAAGAAGTTCCGGATATATCATGGAGTCTACGCCGGCTTTAGTGAAGAAGTCACGATTTTCCGGACGCATATACTCATAATTGTCAATACGTGCCACAGTCCGTTTGGCTCCGAGACTTTTTGCTATGCAACATGCCATCAGATTGGAATTTTCTTCCTGAGTAACAGATATGAAAAGGTCGCATTTCGCTATGCCAGCATCTTTGAGCACGCTGAATGATGTAGCTGCTCCTATGAGGGTGAGGAGATTACATGATGAATCAAGTGCTTCAAGACGGGAACGATATGGGTCGATAACCACAATATCATGGTTTTCTTTTGAAAGAAGTCTGGCAAGATGTGTACCCACTTCTCCGGCTCCGGCAATTATGATTTTCATAAATCCGATTGTTTAGCGTTAATTATAGCTTCAGAAATAGCGGCAGCATTCATACCACAAAGCTCCCTCAATTCGGCTACGGTGCCTTGTGGAACGAATTTATCCGGGACTCCGATACGTGTCACCGGAATATGATAACCATGTTCAGAGAGCCATTCTATTACCGCAGACCCAAGTCCACCTTTTACCGATGCATCTTCTACAGTTATTATCGGTCTACCGGCTTGGGCTACCTCAGTCAATATTTCGTCATCTAAAGGCTTGAGGAAAATCATGTCGTAGTGTCCGGTATCAACACCCTGTTCGGCAGCTTTGGCAATAGCATCTGTAACCTCCGAGCAAATAGGTCCGAGTGACAATACGCTTACATCTTTTCCGTCACGTAGTTTTTCACCCTTGCCTGTAGGTATTGAATGCATTTCATCATCGGTTGAGCAGTCCTCGCCGTAACCGCGTGGATATCTTATAGCCCAAGGTGATTTAACATCCGGTAGTTGTGCTGTGTACATCAGATGTCGCAGGTATGATTCGTTGCGTGGCGATGCTATAGTGAATCCGGGGATTGAACTGAGATAACCCAAATCAAATACACCATGGTGCGTGGCTCCGTCCTCACCAACCAGACCGGCTCGGTCAATACAGAACACTACAGGCAGTCCCTGTAAAGCTACATCGTGAATCAAGTGGTCATATCCACGCTGAAGAAATGATGAATATATAGCCACAAACGGACGTTTGCCATCTTTGGCAAGCCCACCGGCAAAAGTTACCGCATGTCCTTCCGAAATACCTACATCGAAAGTGCGTTCCGGAAATTCTTTTGCCATCATACTTACGGATGTGCCTGATGGCATCGCAGCGGTAATAGCTACGATATCCGGATTGCTTTTTGCAAGTTTGACAAGAGTTTCTCCAAACACTTCCTGATATTTCTGAGGTTTTACCGTTGCGGAGTCTTTTATAATCTGACCGTTGGCAGGGTTAAATTTGCCCGGCGCATGCCAATATGCAGGGTCATCTTCAGCTGCTTTGAAGCCTTTGCCTTTGGTGGTACGCAAATGCAATATGCGTGGACCGGACATCTCTTTTATGTCATTAAGCACACGGATTATACGTGGTAAATCATGACCTTCAAAAGGTCCGAAATATCTAATATTCAGTCCTTCGAAAATATTCTGCTGCTTTGTGAAAAAAGATTTTAAGGAATTGTTGAACCGGAGTATGCGACCGCGGCTCTTATCGTTTATAAGATGCAGCTTTTTCAGGAAACGGTATACTCGGTATCTGACTGTATTATAACTTTTTGAAGTGGTGATATGTGCCAGATACGAATTCAGCGAACCGACATTGCGGTCAATTGACATGTCGTTGTCATTTAGTATGATAAGCAGATTATTCTTAGCATTGGCTGCATTGTTAAGCCCTTCGAATGCAAGACCACCGCTTATGGAGGCATCACCTATTACGGCTATTACGTGACGCTGAGGTGAGTCATTGTTAAGTGCTGCGGCTACCGACATGCCTAATGCGGCTGATATGGAATTAGATGCGTGACCGGCACTGAATGTATCATAATTACTTTCAGCCGGAGACGGAAACCCGCTTAATCCGCCAAGCCGGCGATTGGAATAAAATAGGGGAGCTCTTCCGGTAAGTAGTTTATGTCCGTATGCCTGATGTCCTACATCCCATACTATACGGTCATAGGGTGTATTAAATACATAATGAAGTGCCACAGTCAATTCTACGGCACCCATACTTGATGCGAAGTGTCCCGGATTTTTGCTTAAAGAGTGTATGAGAAAATCCCTGATTTCGCTGCATACATCAGGTAGCTTATCGGGTGATAATTTTCGCAGGTCATCGGGAGTATCTATACCTGATAGTAACGGATAGTGTTGACTGTCAAGTTTCTGCTCCGGGTATGATGTATTTACTTCTATAGTTGCACTCATTTATTTCTTTTTGAAATGTTTTTTGTACAGAGGTACAAATATGATTATACCCGACGCTATTATACAAAAAAACTTCATGAATCCCAGAGCATTACTGATGATTACGAGGTAGCATAGCACCAGCCAAAGCAGCACTACGAATGTCATGCGTATTATTAGTCCGGTTTTCATGTCAGATGCAAAAATACAAAAAATTACTTATTATCACAGTGGATATCTATCATTCTTATAGCCATAATCATCGCGGTATTCGTAGCACGATTGATAACTCTTTGTCGGTCACCCGGGAAATGGTATGTGTGGCTTTTTTTCAAGTTTTTACAGGCTACGGCTATGCATACCGTTCCTACCGGTTTTTCAGGCGTACCGCCTGTAGGACCAGCTATCCCGCTTGTAGCAAGTGCAACATCACAATTCAGTAATTCTTGTGTGCCTTTAACCATGAGGTTAACAACCGGTTCGCTTACGGCTCCATGTTCTTGCAGGGTAAGTTCATCCACATTTAATAGTTTGGTCTTTACCTTATTGCTATATGCTATTATTCCGCCGTTCATGGCAGCCGAACTACCGGATATGAGTGTTATCATGTGTGCGATATTCCCTCCGGTGCAGCTTTCGGCAGTACCTGCGGTAAGATTATGACTGATAAGTTTCTCAAGAAGGATTTCAGCTAAATCTTTATCTCCGTCATATAATAGCTCATTACCGCAGAGAGATTTTAGTTCGGTGGTTAACTGGTTTAATTTGCTTTCGGTATAATTTATGTCAGAACCTACTCCGTCAAGTCTAAGTTTGATGTATCCCGGATTAGGCAGATAAGCCAGATGGAAATTATCGGGAAGAGATGTTTCCCATGATGTCAGGCGAGTGGCTAAGTCTGATTCTGTTATGTCAGTCACAATTAGAGTGTGATGGCACACGTAAGTCAAATCATTATATTTTTTCAATAAAGCAGGGAATGCCTCCGATGAAAACATCTCTTGTGTCTCAAATGGAACACCTGGCATAGCTACAAGGACTTTGTCAGGATACTGTTCAAACCACATGATTGGTGCCGTACCTACTCGATTCTGAATGATTTTTGCCGATGAGGGGACAATGGCTTGCGCGGCTGTTAGCTGATT
>CAMWPX010000020.1 GCA_947176205.1 uncultured Porphyromonadaceae bacterium | reverse complement strand
GGCGTCATCAGTGACAGCCGAAGAAGCGAATCCTGCAACGCCACATTCTGTGAGTACACCGCCATCTCGTCAAGCACATCGCTTCTCTGCTTCAACTTCGTATAATCCGGATAATTGTCAGGAATCAGCGGAATCGCTTCAGCGTAACATGGCTGCGCTTTATCATATTCGTGCAAATCATAATACACTCCTCCGAGGGTAAGCTGTGCCATGGCCTTGTCAATGCCGTTGCGGGTGGACAGAGATATGGCTTTCTTGTATTCCGTAACAGCCTGTACGGTATCTCCGCGCGACAGATACAGATTGCCGATAGCATAGTAAATCTGGTCAAGAAACTCCTTGTTTGTACCGAATTTGGCAAGACGCTGCAATGCGTTGACTTCCGATTTGATATCATCACCCTGAAACACCTCGCTCTGCTTTATTCTGGCATTAAACCGTGTACGGTAATTCGTGCCTGACATCCCGCCCACGCTCTTAAATGCATCGTATGCTTCCTTATTGCGTCCCAGTTGCATATACACCTGTCCGAGCAGAAAGGTAAGACGCGTCTTTTGTGCCCCTTTGGCATAATCTATGGTCTTGAGCAACATCGGCACAGTAGCCTCATAATCCTTCGAGCGCAGATACAAATCAGCGTAACTGAAATAATATAATTCGCGCAAAGTATTATCAGTCAAATCCTTTTCAGGAATCCTCACCAATATGCTCTCAGCCTCGAAAAGCCAGTCGATAGCACAATAACATCGGGCTTGCCATAATTTCGCCTCTGTGACAGTATTAGGAAGCCACCAGAAATGTTTGGATATATAAAAGAACGTGGATGCCGCACCGAGAAAATCACCGTTGAGATACTGACTGCGCGCCATCATCATCCATGCATTATGCAGAAACGGGTTATACTCTTCGCGCTTGAGCCATTTCTTATACTCCGGGTCATTACCTTTGCCCGACTTACGTGCCGGACGCTTCTTAATCGAACGCAGCTGTATGGCTTTCTGACCTTTCTCTATGGAACGTTTGAAATCCTGACTCGGCTGAGGTGCCTTCTCATCGTTACGAGCCTCGGCCGGATGCATGTACAGCATCCGGGTAAAATCATCCTGATACTTATCCTCCATATCTTTCAGATTTTCCTTATAATGCTCATCGCCGTTAAAATAGATATTATAGCGGGTAATGAACGCCGTGTAATTACGCGACATAGCTGTGTTCTTTTTCAGACTGCAACCGCTCATCATGCCTGACAAGACCACACACACTCCTGCTATCAACTTAATCCATTTCAATTCAGTATACCGTTTTATAGCTCTTAATTAATAATCTAATAACGATTTATGTCGTTAATTTATTGCCGCGGCAACCCGAGGTGAACCCGCTTACCGATTTAACAATCACATATATACCCAGAAGCACGAGCACCATTACCGCAGAGCACGGCACATCTGAAGCCGCACTCAAAAGCAATCCGCCCACACTGCCTGTCAGCGATATCACTATTGACCATAACATGATGCTCCTGAACCGACGACAATAAATCTCGGCTATAATCTGCGGAAGCACCAGCATGGACATAAGCAGCATCACCCCTACCAGACGTATGGTAAGCACTATACATATCGCTGTAAGCACCGTCATGCTGTAGGTGATGAACCTGACATTCACATGCACCACACGTGAGAAATCAGGGTCAAACGCACACATCACTATCTGTCGGTAATACACCGCCACAAACACCAGCAGCACTGCGGTAAACACTACAAAAGCCACTATGTCAGTCATGCTTATGGTCAATACGTTGCCAAACAGAAAGCCCGTAAGTTCCGGCACATAACCCGGAGTCATGAATACAAAGATTATGCCGAGCGCCATACCGAGCGCCCACACCATTGCTATAGCCGAATCGTGCCTTATGCGGTGACGGGTCGACAGCCATTCCACGCCCGCCGAAGCACCTATGGCAAACACTGACGCCATAATCACAGGATTAATCCCGAGGAAATAGCCCAGCCCGAGTCCACCGAAACAGGCATGGGTCACCCCACCGCATATAGCCGCTAATCTACGCGTAACTATATAGGTGCCTATCACTGCCGAGGCAATACTGATAACCGCCACTCCTATCAGCGCGTTTCGGAAAAAATCATAATCTATCAGCTCCAACATTGGATTACTCGTTTTATTGTTTAGCGTGAGTACGTGCCTCCGACACTATAAGCATCAGTTCCTCTCTCACATCGGTCGGAAGCTCAATACCGCGCAGCTGTATGCTGCGTGCCCAGCCGGCTATATCATCTGGCAGCAATGTAAGCAATACTCCGCGAAATTCCTCTATAGCCTCACCGTCATATCCGTCAGCTGCCACTCCGCGAAACCGGTCAAGTTCCTCATCATCATAATATACAATCTCCGTACTGACGGCAGCCAGCAACGAGTCCTTATCACATGTTATATGCATACCGCAACATTCTGCTGCAGGCTCATCATCAGACTGTGTGTCAGAAGCCGGAGCCGTACCGTTGCGTTTCAAGTCACGTTGATGCAGCACATAAAGCACAGTGCCGGTCAGCACCAATGCAATAAGGATATATAACGCCACTATCATGAATCCTCGCCCTCCTCAGTGTAAGTGTCGGCATCTTCCGTAACAAAACCGGCTTGACGCAGATGCTCCCAATAATCAGGATATGATTTATTTACAACATCCACATCACGTATCACCACTCCGGGAATATAAAGCGCCACTGGAGCGAAAGCCATAGCCATGCGGTGGTCACCGTAGGTGTCAAACTCGGGCATCTCGGCTATAGGCATGCGTCTGCCTCCCCAGGCTATATAATCGGTACCTGCCTCTATCTCTATGCCTAATTTGAATAATTCTCCACGCAAAGCTTCTATACGGTCAGTCTCCTTAATACGAAGCGTCGATACTCCCGTAAACATAAACGGAACTCCGGTCAGAGCACACGCCACAGCCGCAGCCTGCACTATGTCTGGTGTGTCTGACATATCCAATGTAAGACGCGGTGCCACATCTGGATTACCGCATAACTCTATATCTTCATCATTTTCCGGCTCGTCACTGCAACTCACCCCGAGCTGTCCGAACAGATTCATGGCTGCTCTGTCACCTTGCACAGATTTCTTGTCAAGCCCCCGCAGAGTAACGAAACCGGAACTTACAGCCACCATCTCAAGCCAGAAAGCGGCAGCGCTCCAGTCGGCTCCCACCCGTGTGACAGGCTTATCATATCCTCCGGCTTTTACCGTGATAATACCATCCTCACTATCCACTTCAGCTCCGGCTTTGAGCATCAATGCCACAGTCAGGTCCATATAGGGCTTGGACACTACCGCATCGCCAAGCGAAAGCTGTAATCCGCATCGCATGTAAGGTGCTATCATAAGCAGTGCCGACACAAACTGTGAACTCATGGATGAATCCACACTCACCTCACCGCCTTCAAGTAATCTACCGGTGATTCTTAGCGGAGGAAATCCCTCTTCACCCATATAGGCTATTGATGCTCCACAAGCCCTCAATGCCGTCACGAGCGGACCTATAGGACGCTTACACATACGGTCATCACCCGTCAGCGTCACCACCCGACCTTCCTGCATAGCGAAATACGCGGTAAGGAAACGCATAGCCGTACCGGCATTTCCCACATTTATCTCACCAGCTTCCGTTGATGCCAGTGCCTTCTGAACAGCTTCCGTATCACTGCATCGTGCTACAGTAAGGTCTGTTCCATACCCGCCTAAAGCATTTATTATCAATGCACGGTTGCTTTCGCTTTTTGACAGCGGCACTGTTACCGATGTCTCAAGAATCCCATCGGGAGGATATATTCTGTAATTCATATCCACAAATTTACACCTTTTCCTTCACACACTCAGCCTGATAACGCAAAAAATCACACCAAAACGCGGTCTTTATGCGTTACCATCCTAATTATCAATATATTACACACAATTTATTCAGTCTCATGCAATGCTCCATAGACTATAGAAGCTTTAGCAGGACCGATAATGGAAGCAATATCATCAATATCAGCGGCAGCTATCCGCTTTACACTGCGGTAATGCGACAACAGTGCGTTGCGCGTCTTCGGCCCGATGCCCGGAATACCATCAAGCGCCGATACAGTCTGACCCTTGCTGCGACGGTTGCGGTGATGGGTTATGCCGAATCGGTGAGCCTCGTCACGCATGTGCTGCACCACCCGTAGCGTCTCACTGTTCTTATCTATATAAAGCGGCACGCTATCGCCCGGAAAATATATTTCCTCAAGTCGCTTGGCTATACCGGCTACAGCTATCACTCCGCGTAGCCCCATGGCATCGAGCGCTTCAACTGCCGCGCTCAGCTGACCCTTGCCTCCATCCACCACTATGAGCTGAGGCAACTCTTCGCCTTCGTCCATCAGACGTGTGTATCTACGCGTCAACACCTCTTTCATCGAAGCGAAATCATCCGGACCCTCCACTGTCTTTATATTGAAATGACGGTAATCTTTCTTCGATGGTTTACCATCACGGAACACCACGCATGACGCCACAGGATTTGTACCCTGTATGTTGGAATTATCAAAACACTCGATATGTGTAGGCAACACATTCAGACGAAAATCATCACGCATGCGTTCCATAAGTTTCAGCGTACGTTGCTCCGGATTATGACGCTCAAGATGCTTAAGAGAATCTATCTTATACTGACGGGCATTGCGTTCCGACACCTCGAGAAGCTTGAGCTTATCGCCACGCTTGGGCACGGTAAACGTAACATCAGGCATTTCCACATCGGGCAAATTTCTGATTATTACCTCATCGAATTTCACACCAAGACTCTGTGACACCTCATTCATGGCATAGCTTACTATCTGCTCAGCCGATTCATCCATGCCGCGCTTATATTCGAGCGTCACGCTGCGTACCACCGCTCCGCGTCTGACATGCATGTAATTGACATACACTTCACCCGTTCCGTCATCATCCACGCCGATAACATCCACATCACTTACAGTCTGACTTACTATCACACTCTTGGCGCTATAACGCATAACCAAGTCATACTTATTTTTGACCTCCTGAGCCTCTTCGAATCGAAGTTGGGAAGCGAGTAACTGCATTTCACCACGCAGATATTCGAGCAATTCGTTCAGGTCACCCCGCAATATCTGCTTAATCCGCTCCACATTCGCCCCATATTCCTCCTCGCTCACCAGTCCGCGGCACGGACCTGCACACCGCTTCAAGTGATAATCAAGACACAGACGCCCCTTGCCTTTTTCTATATATTCCGGAGTGATGGCATGTCGACACGAACGTAATGGATATAGCTGCTTGATTAGGTCAAGTACCGCCCGTGCTGAAGCCGTATCGGTGTAAGGTCCGTAATATTTCGTGCCGTCACCTTCACGGGTCCGGGTCATGAATACCCGCGGATAGTGCTCCTTGGTCACCACTATCCACGGATACGATTTGTCATCTTTAAGCAGCACATTGTATCGGGGCTGATACTCCTTTATCATCGAATTTTCGAGATTAAGAGCATCCTGTTCGGTAGGCACGACTATGTATTTCATATCAGCGATAGCACGCACAAGCAGATTGGTACGCGTGGATGTATGCGTACGATTGAAGTACGATGAAACCCGTCGCTTCAGATTTTTCGCCTTACCTACATATATCACTTTACCCTCGGAGTCAAAATACATGTAGACTCCGGGGGTAGTGGGAAGAATAGATATTTTCTCTTCCAGTTCCGCCGATTTTTTATGTTTCGCCATACTGGTCCGGCTTGATTACAATGATGTGCCGCCGGTAGCGCTTATATCAATATTTGATAAGTGACACCACCTCGGCATCGGCAGGAAGATTGTCGCGACCGTTAAGCATGCCGAGCTCTATGATAAAGTTCACATAGATTTTTTTAGGATTCATGCTTTTGACCAGTTCGTACACAGCCGCCATAGTTCCGCCGGTGGCAAGGACATCATCATGTATCACCACGATATCATCTTCTGTGATTGCATCACGATGAATCTCTATTACATCTTTGCCATATTCTTTATCATAAGAAGTGCTCACGGTGTCGGCCGGCAATTTGCCGGGCTTACGAGCCGGAACAAAACCAGCACCAAGCTCAAAGGCAAGAATAGAACCGCCGATAAATCCGCGCGACTCAACGCCCACTACTTTAGTGACGCCTTTATCACGATATATCTGCGAAAGGTCCCAGCCTATAATATGAAGCGCCCTCGGGTCCTTGAACACGGTGGTCAAATCTTTGAACACTATTCCCTTTTTGGGGAAATCATACACATCACGAATTTTTGATTTAATGTATTCCATACATTTATTATTGATAAGTTTTTGATATTATCGTTTTTATCTATGTTCCACGTGAAACATATGTTTTCATCTGCCCAACAGCAGCAAAAGTATATTGATATCGCTGGGTGAGATTCCGGGTATTCTCGAAGCCTGAGCCACCGTAGCCGGATTGATTCTTTTGAGCTTCTGGCGGGCTTCAGTCGATATTGAATTCACGGAGTCGTAATCAATCCTACCGGCAAGCCTTATATCCTCGAGCCGATGAATTTTCTCAGCAATCAGACGCTCACGTTCAATATAGCCTTTATACTTTATCGCTATTTCGGCAGCCTCAACTATTTCTTCACGACGCTCGTCCTCCAATTTTTCAATCTCGGCAGCAAGAGCCTGAATATGGTCCGCAAGCAACATAATATTAAGTTTAGGTCGAAGGATGAGTTCATAGAGCCGCACAGACTGTTTCAAGGGCGCCTCACCTATCTCGGCAAACCAGTCATTGACCACATCGGCACGTACGGAATAATTCCGTGCAAAATCTATCAAAGCATCCCGCTGTTCCTTCTTGGCAACCAACAGCTGATACCGCACCTCCGAGGCAAGACCTATGGCATAGCCACGAGGCGTCAGACGCATGTCGGCATCATCCTGACGAAGCAATATTCTATACTCGGCACGCGAGGTAAACATACGATAAGGCTCATCGACCCCTTTCGTAACAAGGTCGTCGATTAACACACCTATATAAGCCTCGTCGCGGGCAAGAACAAACGGCTCCCTGCCCTGCACTTTCAATGCCGCATTGATTCCGGCCACCAATCCTTGACCTGCCGCTTCCTCATATCCTGTAGTACCGTTGACCTGACCGGCGAAATATAGTCCACTTACAAGTTTTGTCTCCAAGGTATGATACAACTGTGTCGGGTCAAAGAAATCATATTCTATGGCATAGCCGGGACGATATATACGTATATCCTTAAATGCCGGTATGGTCTCCAAAGCTCTTACTTGCACATCGAGCGGCAGGGATGATGAGAATCCGTTAAGGTAATATTCACACGTATCCTCACCTTCTGGCTCAAGAAAAAGTTGATGTTCGGTTTTGTCGGCAAAAGTCACAATCTTTGTCTCAATACTCGGGCAATACCTCGGACCGATACTCTGAATCTGTCCGTTGTACAGAGGTGAACGGTCAAGCGAATCATGCAATATACGATGACACTCGGGATTGGTGTACAGAATGTGACACGGGCGTTGCCTTAATTCGCGCTTCACACCGGGCAGATAAGAAAATGTATGAAAATCATTATCGCCTTCCTGCACGGTAGTCTGTGACCAGTCCACACTGCGGCCGTCTATACGTACCGGTGTACCGGTTTTCATACGGTCAGTCACAAAACCATAATCACGCAATTGTTCAGTCACCCCATAGGCAGCCGGCTCGGCTACACGCCCCCCCTTGGTCTGCACCTCGCCCACATGCATCAGTCCGTTGAGGAAGGTTCCGGCGGTCAACACCACAGCCTTAGCATGAAATTCCACGCCTAAAGCCGTCCTTACCCCTTTTACCTCACCATCGGATATAATCAGAGAATTGACAGAATCCTGCCACATCCACAGATTAGGAGTCGACTCAAGTTCCCTACGCCACAATTCACTGAAACGCATCCTGTCACTCTGCGCCCGCGGGCTCCACATAGCCGGACCTTTTGAGCGGTTAAGCATGCGGAATTGTATGGCAGAACGGTCAGTAACGATTCCCATCCTACCTCCGAGCGCATCTATTTCTCTGACTATCTGCCCCTTTGCAATCCCACCTACAGCAGGATTACAACTCATCTGAGCTATTTTATTCATATCGATAGTTATAAGAAGCGTCTGTGCACCCAAAGTCGCTGAAGCCGAAGCAGCTTCACACCCTGCGTGTCCCGCACCTATAACTATCACATCATAGTCAAATTTCATACTTCGATAATGAGACCTAAAATAGTCTGTGTTATATCAGTGAATACATTTTAAGCGCATCATTCTCATGACGCTCCATTATTTCCCGCTCACCGGGTCCCTTATCGTCTATGCCGCACAAGTGCAGCAAACCATGTACAATGACTCTATGAAGCTCGGTGTTGTAATCACAACCGAACTTAAGAGCATTGGACGCCACGGTATCAAGCGAGATGAACATGTCACCGCTTACTATCGGCAACCGGGAATAATCAAACGTAATTATATCCGTGAAATAATCATGCCCCAAAAATTGACGGTTGACTTCCAAAATCTTTTCATCATTACAAAAGATATAATTCAGACGTCGGGGCTCACAATCATGTGCGGCAGCCACGTCAGCAAGCCAACGGCTTACCGCAGCTTCATCAATGGGAGGCATCGCCACTCCATCGACCAACCACTGTATTGACATTTTCATGTAGCAATGATATTACTCACAAAAATAAAAAAATTCCATCAAACAGCCAATTATATTTTTCCGGCGAAAAATCATAGAGACAAAATTTAAGCATAATGCCCTATATTTTAATAATTTAACCCGATTTTAACCGCATGAGAATCCAATAAAAACTATCGTCAGGTAACTTATGCTGCATTTTCACACTGAAAACGGCTTTATTTGTTAATATAATTTAACGATATGAGTGTGTAGCGAATGAAGCAACTGTTGTTAGTTTGCAACACGAAAAATACCCGGAAATGTCAGAAACAAAAATATCACGACTTGACTACATCGATGCACTCCGCGGAGCGATGATACTGATGGTGGTATATTTTCACCTGATATTTCGTATTGACCCTTTCGGCTCCGGATTTCACAGCGACTTCGCCGAAGCGATGCGTAGCATACGCATGCCCTTGTTTTTCTTTATCACCGGCTTCCTTGCCTGTGCCATTTATAATCCCGCGCTTTTCAAAAAAAGACTACACAACCGCATGCGCCGTCAGCTCGTACCTACTGTAATCATTTTCATAATATACATAGTGGTGACAAGGAAGGGATTCACAGGCGCTGTCATGTCAGACAACAAAGCCGGCTACTGGTTTACCTACTCACTGGTACAGGTATGGCTCATATATGCCATACTCGCGCTGATATTCTCCAGATTAAGATTAAGTCAACGCACGGTATTTTTTATAATTCTGGCAATAACCATCTGCTTGATTCCACTCAAATACAACGAGAATGGAATGTATCCGGTGATATTCGACACTCGCCTGTCACAATTTTTCAGTTTCTTCCGCACCGTCTCATTCGCACCTTTCTTTTTCATGGGTGTACTCATACGCATGAATTACCCTGTAATGCAACGCTTGCTTGATCGGTTACGAAGCAAGCACCGATGCGATATCGCGTTACTGCTTCTTACATTAATTCTGTTTGTCGCCTTAATCCCCTCCAATAAGTCATACATAATCCGACTATCAGAAATCGCAGGTATAACTGCCATTCTTATTACGTTTTACATCACACGCAGGTATTGGAGTAGCGATAATATCATAGCCAGCAATCTGAGGATACTGGGTAAAAACACATTACCTATATATCTATATCACATGTTCTTCCTCACACCTCTAAACTACGGTCTACTGGATTGGCTTGCCGACTACGAAGGAATGTTTCACGTGGAATTTCCGGTGCTTATTACCTTATCCGTCATCATATCCGCTCTGTGCGTAATCGCTGACAGACTTCTCAAACGCCTGCCGGCAGTACATTCTTTTATATTCGGAAGTGACAACCGATGAGGTTTTAACATTTTTTTTGACGTGACAGACATGAAAGTAATTAACTTTGTGTCATGTCAAAAATTTCGGTCACTATATTAACCTTTAATGAGGCGAGGCGCATAGAAGCATGCCTTGAATCACTGCGTGATATTGCCGATGAAATAATTGTGGTCGATTCGTTTTCTACCGACAATACCGTAGAAATATGCAAACGACATGACTGTAAGGTAACACAGCGTGAACTTATGGGGTTCGGGGCACAGCGTCAATATGCCACATCACTCACAACACATCCATATGTGTTGGCCATCGATGCCGACGAGATACTGTCACCCACCCTGCGCGATTCACTGCTCCGGTTGAAACAAAAGGATTTCGCACACCGGGTCTACTCGGTGTCACGACTTAATTTCTTCTGCGGCTATGCGGTGAAACATTGCGGCTGGTATCCCGACATACAGATACGCCTGTTTGACAAACGCTATGCTAACTGGAGCTTCAACGATATGCACGAACGTGTCACTTTCCGCGATAACGTAACTCCCGAATTGCTCAACGGCGAACTGCTCCACTACCGATGCGACACCTTAAGTGAATATTCCATCAAACAGGCAAAATTAGCCGATGTGAAACGTAACCGTCTTGTACACAACCGTGAGCATATCTCTTGCACGCGACCTGCCTACAAAGGATTCAAAGCGTTTTTCAAGACCTACCTCGGACAAGGCGGCATACTTGACGGCTCAGTCGGCTTCACCATAAGCCGACAGGAGTACTTCAAAGAAAAAAACGCATACTCCGAAGCCCGTAAAGAAATAGCCGGCGAAAAACGGAATCAGACCTAAACAATCACCCTACATCTTTTACCTATAAAAACCACCATCCGCCCATGGACAACAATCTTGCGATATACTGCATCAATACCAACAGCTATATCAATATTCAGGGTGGCGAATCGCTTTATGACATCGCCCTACGCATTACTCCACAATTAGGATTCACACCTATATGTGCTGCGGTCAACAATAAATCGGAAAACCTCAGTTTCCGCATCTATGCACCCAAGACCGTAGAATTCCGTCGACGCACATCACCGTCAGGCGAACGTACCTACACCCGCTCGCTATGCATGATGCTATACCATGCCGTGCATACTCTTATGCCTGAAGCCACGTTAAGCATAGAGCACTCCCTGTCACGCGGCTATTTCTGCCGTATAACAGGAGCCGGGGCTGATGAAGACAAGACAGAAACAGCCCGAAAGCTACTCGAACACATACGCACACTATCCCGACGCGACCTACCCTTCATCAGACTCGAGCATCGCACCGAAGATGTGATAGAACTATTCCGCCGACAGGGACTCACTGACAAAGTTTGTCTGCTTGAATCACTCCACCGGTTGTACACCACTTACTATCAACTCGATGGACTGTATGACAGCTACTATGGACCGCTCGCACCATCCACGGGACATATAGATACATTTGATTTCATACCCTACAACGACGGATACCTGCTGCTTAGCTTCTCCCCCAAGAATCCCGATAAGGCACAGACTCCCATACCGCAGGAGAAGATGTACAGGGCATTTTCAGATTATCTCGCCTTCAACTCGATAGTGGGAGTGGAAAATGTGGGTCAACTCAACGATGCCGTAAGCCATGGCGAAAGCAGTACGCTTATAAATGTATCGGAAGCCCTGCACACTAACCGCATAGCATCGATAGCCGATGAAATAGCGCGCCGGTTCAGCAAAGGAGAAGCAAGAATAGTAATGGTGTCGGGACCATCGTCATCAGGCAAGACTACTTTCACTAAACGTCTTGCCATACAGCTAATCACCAATCTTATAAAACCCGAAATAATATCGCTTGACGACTACTTCGTCAACCGCGAGAACACACCTCTGGATGCCGACGGTGACTATGACTACGAATCTCTGTACGCTCTGGACCTTGAGAGCTTCAACCGCGACCTTAACATGCTGCTCGAAGGTAAAGAGGTAGAACTTCCATACTATAATTTCGAGAGAGGCTGTCGCGAATACCGCGGAAATAAAATCAAACTCGCTGATAACTCGGTGCTGCTCATAGAGGGTATCCACGGATTGAATCCCGAACTCACAGCCAGCGTACCGGAAAACATGAAATACCGCATCTATGTGTCAGCGCTCACCACTATAGCTATCGATGACCACAACTGGATACCCACTACTGACAATCGCCTGCTGCGCCGCATCATACGCGATGCCAAATATCGCGGTTCATCTCCGGCTGAGACCATACGCCGATGGCCGAGCGTACGTCGCGGTGAAGAAAAGTGGATATTCCCCTATCAGGAAAATGCCGACGCAATGTTCAATTCCTCACTGCTTTACGAGCTCGGTATCATGAAACAGTATGCCGAGCAGGTACTATCCCAAGTACCGCATGACATAAGTGAATATTGCGAAGCCTCACGTCTGCTTAAATTCATAAGCTACTTCCACAGCATCTCACTCGAGCATGTCCCCTCGACATCGCTTCTACGTGAATTTTTAGGTGGAAGTTCATTCACATATTGAGCCCATTGCAGCGCGATTACACTTTTTTCACTATTTTTGTAACTTAAATAATCAGCCTCCCGCATTTCTATGATAGAAATTAACGACATACACAAGAAATTTGACAAGCTTGAAGTACTCAAGGGCGTGTCACTTAGTGTGTCGGATGGCGAGATTCTATCAATAATCGGTCCGAGCGGAGCAGGTAAGACCACACTGCTGCAAATCATGGGGTCACTTGACCGTCCGGACACAGGGAGCGTGACATACGACGGTACCGACATATTCCGGCTGAGTGATAAACGACTTGCCGGATTCCGCAACAAAAATATCGGATTCGTATTTCAGTTTCACCAGTTACTCGCCGAATTCACTCTGCTTGAAAATGTAGCTCTCCCGGCTCTGATAAGCGGTGCATCACGCACAGAAGCCAATGAACGCGCCCGCGAACTGATAGACTATCTCGGTCTGGGCGCACGCACAGACCACCGTCCGGCTGAGCTTTCAGGCGGTGAACGCCAGCGAGCCGCAGTGGCACGTGCTCTTGTCAACCGTCCGAAAGTAGTACTTGCCGATGAACCGTCAGGGAGTCTCGACAGCCATAACCGTACAGAACTTCACCGACTGTTTTTCGATTTACGCGACCGCTTCTCGCAGACTTTCGTAATCGTGACCCACGATGAAAACCTCGCACGGCAAGCCGACCGCACCATAATGATGCGTGACGGACAAATCACTGAAATCATCGACAGGTAATACAAACCGACTTTTATACCGATAATGAAATTTTTACTGCAAAATATCACCATAGCATTGCTTCTCAGCCTGTTTATCACAAGTTGCTCCGACGAACCGGCAGAAGGAAGCGTACAGTATTATCAGGACATAGTGACCTTCAAAGAGAATGCCAACGGCTATGTGATAATGACTTACCGAAATATCGATGACAGCCCGCTGGTGACGCTTCGTGCCGAAGGCACGCTCAACACCAAGGAAGTAGCCCGAGGCTCACGACTGGTATGCACCTATACCCTACCCCAAGGGGCTGTTTACGGCTCCGATGCCACTATCAACGTGCAGTCACTCTCCCTCGCCATGACCGCTCCGCTCGAAGAGGCTGATTTGGCGGATATCCCCTACACTGACAATGGCATCTATGTAATTACATTATACCGTAGCGGCGAGTATATCAATCTGTCATGCCGGCAGGAGGTGAACAAGACACGACGCTTCCATATCACTCTTGACACAGCCACTTCCGGCTTACCGGTACCTACCGTGTATCTGACCACATCGACTGAAGAACCGGTCACAGCTGCCGACGGACAGTATATGGCATCATTTGACCTTACGGCTCTATGGTCACGTACAGGTGTGGAAGGGGTTAAAATAGTAGTAAACAATACTAACAACAAATATCTGAAAGAATTTACATTTACCAAGCCTGAAAACTTATAATCAAAGCCTTATGGAACAAAACAACAAAGAACTACAGATAGAGCTGTCACCCGAAAAAGCAGCCGGAACATATTCGAACCTCACTGTAATCACTCATGGTGCAAACGAATTTTTCCTTGATTTCATCACAGTAGCACCTAATGTACCCAAGGCTCAAGTACAGAGCCGTATAGTCCTGAATCCGGAAAATGCGAAGAACCTGATGTTTGCACTGATGGATAATGTGAAAAAATATGAGGAAACTTTCGGTGAGATAACCCGTACAGTTCCTCGCCAGCACAATACGGGTAACGACGGCAACATCCCCAATCCTTTTATAGGAGGCGGTAAGCTCAACTGATTATCCCCGTGCAGGCAAAACAGTAACAAAATATTTTCCGATAATGAAAGACAATAATCTTACTATATATAACTCTCTGAGCCGCAACAAAGAGACTTTCACTCCCATCAATCCGGGCAGAGTGGGCATGTATGTGTGCGGACCCACCATGTATGGCGACGGTCATCTGGGTCATGCCCGTCCGGCCATCACGTTCGACATATTGTTCCGCTATCTTCAGCATCTGGGCTACAAGGTGAGATATGTACGTAACATCACCGATGTGGGTCATCTCGAACATGATGCCGACGACGGAGAGGATAAAATAGCTAAGAAAGCCCGGCTCGAACAGCTCGAACCGATGGAAGTGGTGCAGCACTACCTCACCCGCTACCATCGCTCAATGGATGCGCTCAATGTACTCCCGCCATCTATCGAGCCACACGCCTCAGGGCATATCATAGAGCAGATAGAGTATATAAAGAAGATTCTTGAAAGCGGTTATGCTTACGAAAGCGAAGGCTCAGTGTACTTCGATGTGCCTAAATACAACCGCGACCACGCTTACGGCAAACTGTCAGGCAGAAATATCGATGAACTGCTGTCGACCACCCGCGCCCTTGACGGTCAGCAGGAAAAGCATAATCCGGCAGACTTCGCGCTATGGAAAAAAGCAGCACCGGAGCATATCATGCACTGGCCGTCGCCTTGGAGCGAAGGGTTTCCGGGCTGGCATCTCGAATGCTCCACCATGGGTGAAAAATATCTCGGCGAGACTTTTGACATACACGGCGGAGGCATGGACCTGAAATTTCCGCACCATGAATGCGAGATAGCGCAGTCAGTAGCTCACAACGGACATGACAGCGTACGCTACTGGATGCACAACAATATGATAACCATCGACGGTCAGAAGATGAGCAAATCATTGGGCAACTTTATAACTCTCGATGAATTTTTCGCCGGTAATCACCCGCATCTGCAGCAGGCTTATTCACCGATGACCATAAGATTCTTCATACTTCAAGCCCACTACCGCGGAACCGTGGATTTCAGCAACGAAGCTCTACAGGCATCGGAGAAAGCTCTCCAGCGCATGCTCGAAGGCTACAAACGCATTCAGAATCTGAAAGCCGATTCTACCGCCGCTCCCATAGGAGTGGATAAACTGGAAGCCAAATGCTACGAGGCTCTGGACGATGACCTGAACACTCCGATGGTAATAGCGCATCTGTTTGAAGCGTGCGGACTTATAAACAAAATCAATGACGGGACTCTGAAAGCCACACAGGCTGATATAGATGCCCTTAAATCACTTTTCGACACCTTCCTTGTAGAGATACTCGGTATACGCGTGGAAAGCGGTTCAGAGGGCGGCACAGGCACTATGAAACCTTATGAGGATGCCGTGGAGCTGCTGCTTGAAATGCGCTCACGCGCCAAATCAGCCAAAGACTGGGCTACAAGCGACCTCATACGCGACAGACTCGCAGCCATAGGTTTTGACGTCAAGGACACCAAAACCGGCTTTGAGTGGAGTCTGAAAAAATAATCTGAATCAGAATTTATTGTAATGCACTTTCCCGGAGGTGAATTTGTCCTTAGGATGAACTTCACCTTCGGGATATCCTATAGGAACCACACACAGCGGGATAATATTTTCGGGAAGCGACAACATATCGCTCAACGCCTTAACTCTATCAGCTATAGGATAAATACCGCACCACACAGCACCGAGTCCCATGGAATGAGCCGCGAGCAGCATATTCTCGGTGGCGGCAGAACAGTCCTGAATCCAATATGCCTCCCCTTCACCTTCGAGCGCAAGCGACAAATCGCCACATACCACCACTGCTAACGGAGCTGAGGCCGCCATGTGGATGTTAGGAAATTTCGATGCGATGGAGTCAAGCAGCGCACGCTCATTGACCACAACAAACTGCCACGGCTGTTTATTGACCGCGGTGGGAGCCGACATAGCCGCTTTAAGCAGCGAATCGACCTGCCCGGGAGTCACTTCTTGTGACGTATACTTACGCACACTGGCACGCGTAAGTATGCCGGAATAAAAATCATTGTTCATAGTAATTGTATCAGTCCCGCCGGTTGAAGCCTGACGGTTGCCGTCAAGACACTTTACTCCCAACACCACCAGCGCCACAGCCAGAACGAGTATTAAAAAATAAGAAGTTTTCATCAGTCAATTATTTATTATCAAGATTTTGCGACATTCTCATCAAAGTTCCGGTGGGACATACAAACCGGCAATAAGGACGATTGACAAACAGTGACAGCAGAATCACCGCTCCGCCCACTGCAAGTATAGCTACCGAAGCCGAACGCACAATAAAAGCTGCAAACAGTTCATAATCAATCCATGACACCCACACTCCAAGCCACAGACACAGCATCAATACACCCCACAGCAACATACGCAGTGTGGTAAGGAATCGAACCGTACGTGGTCCGATTTGGATTTTACGGCGAGGATTAACCTGTGCGGCAAGTTCCTGCAGCGAACCGAGCGGACACACCCACGCGCAATAATGACCCTGCCGCCCGAAAAGCGGATATATGAAAGCCACCACCAACAGTATAGCCGGAACGATGGCAGCACTCAATGTAAGCCCGCGCGACATGTAGCCCACCATCATGGTGTAATCGACAAACGTACCCGTCCAAAAACCGAGAATAGCGGCATTGAGCAGAAGCTGTAGTGTACGATAACGCTTGTTTCTGGTAAACAACGGTATGATAGCAGCCATAAGCACCACCACAAGCGACAGATAAAACGCCACACCATGCTCAGCCGACTCCCCTACCGAAATCTGACTGACATCAATCTGACCGTAATAGCTCAATCCCTCGCGCACATTGGCTATCAAGGCATTGGATGAATAAGTGGCGCCTGTAACGGCATCGACACTCAGAGCAGCTGCATCAGCAACAGACTTGCCGGTCCAACTGTCAATCAATCCGGCCCGCTCCACACGTCGGAAAAATCCCGGAGTCTCCACATTATCAAGAGCCTCCACCGACCGCACCGTATCACCGCTTATGGTAATCTGCACCGGCACATCACCGGCATAACCCTGAACACGCTGCGGAAGTACCGAGGTATTTATGACCACAGTGCCGTCATCAGCTATAGTCTCAGCCTTGAGTGATGAATCATGAGCCTTAAAATCATGACCCATCAATTTGCCGGTCAGCGCCACCGAAGCTGCAGCCATCAGAAGAAATACTACCGCGAGACTCACCACACGACCTGATATTTTTCCTAAGAACGATTGACCCATATATCATTAATATTTCTTGTTTACGCTACAAAGGTAAACAATTAGCTCAATCATTGCGTTCTTTTTCGCCGGAATAATTTCACCATACACCACACTATAATGACTGCCAGAATCCCGCCGATAACCCTTAAAAACCATCGTGACGGAGACAATGCGTGCATTTCTGATTGAACCGATGACCGCTGTGCCCGACTCAACACTACGTCAGAACAAATAACTGACGAATCAGTCCTCGACCTCTTGACCACATGCCGCCCGCCTCGGGTCAATACAGCCTTTTTTATATTCACTACTGCCTGCCGGCTGACAGCACCACTGTCAGCATGGACGGTTATCATCACATCATCCAGCTCCCAGCATCCGCTCCACGTCAGCGAATCAACCGAACCCTTTTTGACAGCCACACGGCTCACCACTACCGCACTACTATCCACCTCCACTGACGTATGTACTTCTTTCTGTGACCGACACCCGCCCGCCGTCAACAATACAGCCGCCAAAAAACATAATTTACGCATAATCCACTGATATTTGATTCCACACTGCAAAATTACACTCCCCACACCCCATTTGTGTGCGAATCCCCACTTTCGGAAATAAAAAGAGAGCGAATATGCGATTCGCTCTCTTAAAAATATTTTACGGGATTTTTATCTATTAACTCAATCCAAGGCGCTTCCAATGTCTGAAAAATTTCGCCATAGCTTTATGGTAGTTTGTTTTTATTTTCGGGTCGGCATACGGATTATTGACCTGAAGCAAAACAATACTGTCCAATTTTCCGGAATATTTTAGAATCTGATTGTATTCCGGGTCAAATCTAAGCCTTGCTCTCACACTGTCAGTACTATAACCGCTATCAATTATACACTTAGCCTTATCTTCTAAGGTAAGACACATATGCTCAAGAGCGCTGATGATTTCATTATAATCCTGAAGTGAGATTGAATCAGATTGATTTATTCGGTCGACAATACGAGAATAATCCTCATCAGATTTTGTCGGCGATGAACAAGCTCCTATAAAAAGAGTCAAAAGCATCAAACCAATAAATCTCATGAATTAATTACCACTAATCATTCTACCAAATGTCTCTCCAGCCTTAACTGCTTCATCATAAGTTACACTTGATGTACTATCACAAGATGATATCAGAACAGTACCACTTATGGCAATAAACAATGCTACGGCAATATTAAAAACCGATGCTTTTACATTAAAAATAGTTTTCATTGTAATTTTTATTAGTTATATGAATGAATTATTGACACTTATTTCCGCTAATGTTTTTAATAGTGTAACCAATATACCCGGCAGGCTTTGCAATCTTAATAACTGCCGAACTCTGCGGATTAACACCCGCATATCCGGAACCAGATGAAGTCGCTGTCTTATTGCCTGATGTATAAGTGAATTCAACTACCACTCTTACATTAGCTGATTCGGTACGACTATCGTTTGACACATTGACTACCACATCATCTCCATCTACACGGCTACTTGTCACCATAACAGTACTACCGTCATTTGTACCGGTTATGGCACATGATTCTCCATCGGCAAACGCATTTACTGATGCTAAACATGCAACAGCAAATAAAACTAATTTTTTCATAATAAGTATTTTAATTATCTTAGACCTTGTAATCTACGTTTCATCTCACTTCTACCGTTATCTTTACCTGACATGATAAATTTACGACGGCTTATTGTCACCACCACATCACCATTATCCTCATACCAATAATAGCAGTTATCAAAAGTATTACTATTATCAACACATGTAAAACGTGTTCTTCCATCGTTTTGTGGTTCTTCTTCTGTTATGGTCATACCACCTGCCGAATAACCTCCAATCCACATAAATATCGCTTTACCATTAGGAGATATTTCTATAGTGCCATCTCCAGTTATATCTCTATATGTTCCAGATGGGGCGGCATTAGAAAATAGGGTGCTGAAAAATAATACCGACACAATTAAAATAATTTTTTTCATAAGAAATAAATAATAAGCAGTTAATATCAATTACAAAATTATGGTATGCTATCGCTAACACCACCCGTCAGCCAGTATAGAAGTTTTATCGTTTGAGTAAAATATTTTTACCCGACATCTATCGAATCTGATATCACCTTAAAAAAATCAACACCGAGCGCTTTACTTATCAGAATAAGTAAATCAGTATTAATAGATGGTTGGGAATATATGTAATAAATATTGGGACGCTGACAGTGTATCTTACGAGCAAGCCAAGCGGGAGCACGTTCCTGCCGTTCCATTTCCTGCTTGATTATCTGACCTATATGTACCATAAAGTCGAACTGAATTCTATGAATGCTTACTTATAACTGTGGCACCGCCAAGCACCAAATCTGACCAAGTATGCACAAGAATTCAGCCCGACTATGCAGGCTGAACCTCCTCAGATACTTATTCTCGTCAGATTTTGAAAGAATTGGCGGTTTTTCAGTTATAGAGAATAATAGCTGTGAAGCTCAAATATTTATGTAAGTTCTAAAT
>CAMWPX010000019.1 GCA_947176205.1 uncultured Porphyromonadaceae bacterium | reverse complement strand
GTCTGGTCAAGAGGGGATGTCTGCGCTGTGGCAAGCATGTAAGCTGCATCCAGCCGGAGTACGTTAAGTGCGAATCCGGCACCGACACTGAAATATTGACGGTTGCCTTTCAGCTCGTTTTCGTAGAAATAGCCGGCACGGAGGAAAAATTGCTGGTTATAGGAGTATTCAGCACCGAATGACCACATTATCTCACGAAGTTCTTCTTTGAATCCACCCGGAGCGTCGGAAAAAGATTTGAATATGCCTGATATTGAAGAGGTGTTTTCCCAATCTTCCAAAGCCTGGTCGAAATCTTTCTGTTGCTGGATGTTTTCAGGTGTATTGGCGGGAGCTGTAATATAGTCTTTTTCGCGCGGGCGAGCCGGAACAAGGAGTTTGCTAAGTTCGAGCGAAAGTGCCAGATTGTGATAGTCGGCAAGCGGGAACATGAACATGCCGCCTAAACGCAGGGTAGTGGGGAGAAACGCAGGGTCTTCACCGTTGTTATAAGAAATCTTACTGCCTATGTTTGACAGATTCCAGCCGAAAGAGAACTGACATTCGTTGCGCCCTATCATGGGGTAGGTGGTGTAATATCCGGCGATATCGGCAGAAAAAGCTGATGCGCCGGTGGTCTCGCCGGATGATTCGTAGCTGGAGAATCCGAGGTCAGAGTAGATATAACGGAATACCACACCCATAGAGAACTTTTCGGACAGTTTACGCGAGTATCCTATGTCAAACGACATTTCATAAGGGTTAAGTGTCTGAGCCACTTGTGTGCTGCCGGGATACTGTGTGGTAACTTCACCGAGCGAGAAGTAACGCAGTGATGCTGACAGAGCCTGATTGTCGTTACGACCTATTTTCCAGTAGCCTGACAGATTGGCAAGAAAAATGTCGTTGACAAGTTTGCGTAACCATGGAGTATAGTTGAGTGCGGCGGCTCCCTGAGAATAGGCAAAGGCGTATTTTGCCGGATTCCAGTACTGGGAGTTGGCATCGGGGTCAGTAGCCGCACCTTGGTCACCAAGTGATGCGCCGCGTGCATCAGGAGCGATATTGAGTGAGTTGACACCGGTCTGCAGCGGGTTGAAATCATCATTTTTTTCGTCAGCGTATACATTAAGAACTGTGCCGACTGATATCGCTACTATTAAAAAAGCCTTGAATAGGTGGTTCATGTGTGTGTGAATGAGAAGATAAGGTAAAAAGCCATGCGGCTGTATATATAACTGAAAAATTTACATATTATTGCCGCATGGCTGGAATTATCTTATTACTTGACTTCCCATGTGTCGCCGGCAAGTATCATGTCGCGCAGCGAACGGAAGCCTTTAGCTGACTGTACGTCGTGAATCTGACGGTGTACATCGTCATTGTAAGTGGGGGCGTCCACGTCGCGGATTACTCCTATGGCAAGAGGCAGGTCGTTGCCGTCCATCATGGCAAGTTGCTGGTGAAGGAAGTTTGACGGAGTATGTGCATCGTGTACGAGTACGTCATCGATGGTATAGCCATCTTCACCCAGTGTGACAGCTTTCACTAAAAAGCCGTCGCGAACGAGTCCGCGGTTCATGTCTTTGCCGAAAAGCATCTTTTCGCCATGACGCAGGTGTATGGTGCGGTCGGCGCGATATTCGCGGTCAGTTATGCGTGAGTGTATGCCGTTATTGAATATGACGCAGTTCTGAAGAATTTCCACTACCGATGTGCCGTGGTGAAGGGCGGCGGCAGTCATCACTTCCTGTGAAATCTGGAGCTCGACATCGATGGTGCGTGCAAAGAAGTTGCCGCGGGCACCGAATACGAGTTCGGCAGGAATAAACGGGTCTTCAGTGGTACCGTAAGGAGAGGATTTTGATACGAATCCGCGGTCAGAAGTAGGTGAATATTGTCCTTTGGTGAGACCGTAAATCTTATTATTGAACAGGAGAATGTTGATGTCGATGTTGCGACGTACGGCATGAATGAAATGATTGCCACCTATGGCGAGACCGTCGCCGTCGCCGGAAATCTGCCATACCGACATTTCGGGATTAGCTACTTTGAATCCGGTGGCAATGGCTGCGGCTCTACCGTGAATGGTGTGGAATCCGTATGTGTTCATGTAATACGGCAGTCGTGAAGAGCAGCCGATACCTGATATGACAGCCGTACGGTGAGGCGGAACGCCTAACTGAGCCATGGCTTTATGAAGGGAGTTGAGGATGGCATGGTCGCCGCAGCCGGGACACCAGCGTACCGGCTGGTCACTTTTGTAATCGGCGGGAGTATATGTTAAGGAGTCCATTAGTGAGTGTCTATGATGTGGTTAACGGCATTGACTACTTCTTCCACGAGGAAAGGTTGTCCTTGTATTTTATTGATGCGGCTTATGGTTGCATCGGGGAATCGGCTCTGCAGGTAATCCGCAAACATGCCGGTGTTGAGTTCAGCGACGATTATGCGTGAATAGCGGGAGAGGACGTCGCCTGTATTGGCTGGCAGAGGATTGATGTAACGGAATTGGGTAAAAGCAACTTTGCGACCTTGTGCGCGCAGCTCGGCGGCAGCGGTACGCAGGTGTCCGTAGGTTCCGCCCCAGCCACAGAGCAATATGTCGGCATCTTCATCGCCTATGACTTCAAGCTGAGGAATGTCATCAGCTATGCGGGCGATTTTCTCGCGACGTGTCTGTACCATCTTTTCATGGTTGGCAGGGTCGGTGGATATGGCGCCTGTAATGAAATCTTTTTCAAGACCGCCCAAACGGTGCTGTGCTCCTTCGGTACCGGGAATAGCCCAGTAGCGTGCGAGATTTTCCCGACGGTCATACGGACGCCATGAGCCTTCGGCTATTTTATCGGCAGGTACGTAAGGTGTCTTAATCCGGGGATATTCGTCGTCGTCAGGTATGCGCCATGCTGTGGAGCCGTTGCCTATGAATGCATCGGTGAGCAGAATTACGGGAGTCATGTGCTCGATGGCTATGCGTGATGCTTCGAAAGCCATAGTAAAGCAATCGGTAGGCGATGCGGGAGCCACGACGGCTACAGGCGATTCTCCGTTACGACCGTACAGAGCCTGCATGAGGTCAGTCTGTTCGGTCTTGGTGGGCAGACCTGTAGATGGACCGCCACGCTGAACATCGATTACTACCAGCGGAAGTTCAGCTATCACAGCCAGACCGATACCTTCGCTTTTAAGTGCAAGTCCCGGACCTGAAGTGGAAGTGACAGCGAGATGCCCTGCGTATGAGGCTCCGATGGCTGAGCATACGCCGGCTATCTCATCTTCCATCTGAAGGGCTTTTACACCGAGGTCTTTACGCTTGGCGAGCTCATGGAGTATGTCGGTGGCGGGAGTTATGGGATAACTGCCTAAGAATAGTGGGCGTCCGCTTTTTTCCGATGCCATAATCAAGCCCCATGCGGTGGCTGTATTGCCGTTGATGTCGGTGTATATGCCCGGACGTGCCTGATGGGATTCGATACGGTATGTGGAAACAGAGGCATGGATGTTGTGCCCGTAGTTGTAACCGGCTTCAAATACTTTTTTGTTAGCGTCGCCTACTGCTGGTTTCTTGGCAAATTTATTGGCTATGAAGCGTTCCACACTTTCTACGGGACGGTCAAAAAGCCAGCATATTAGCCCGAGGGCAAAGAAGTTACGGCATTTTACGATGCTCTTGTTGTCAAGACCTGAATTGGCGAGTGCTGCTTTGGTGAGTGAGGTTACGGGCACTTCCAATACCTGAGCCGTGATGCCGAGTTCTTTTATAGCGTCATCTGTAGCGAAGAGTGCTTTTTTCAGGTCGGTATCCTTAAATGAATCTATGTCAATGATTATCACACCGCCGCGTTTGAGGTGATGGTAATTCTGCTTGAGTGCGGCGGGGTTCATGGCTACAAGTACATCGCATTTGTCGCCCGGGGTGTGGACGTCGGTACCTACACTTACCTGAAAGCCTGAAACGCCGCCAAGCGAACCTTGTGGAGCACGTATTTCTGCGGGATAGTCAGGAAAAGTGGATACTTCACACCCCATGCCTGCCGACACGTTGGTGAAGATGTTGCCTACAAGCTGCATTCCGTCGCCGGAGTCGCCTGTGAAGCGGACCACTACTTTGTCAATATTTTTGACTTTAGTTTCGTCTAACATGTTCTTGTTGTGAATATTCTTGGTATCTTTATTTGAAATGTGCTGATATTCAGCATTTGATTGCAAAGGTAATGAATATATTTGTGATAGCCGAGATTATAGGGGATTTCTTTTATTGTGGAGCTATGGTAATCCGGGAGGGGACGGAGTTTATCTTACGTAGCATTACAATAGTGTCGTGACGTGTGGCTATTATCTGTGACTCAAGGGGCTTGGGTGCTTTCTTCCCGTTATGAGCCAGATGGTAATACAGGCGATAAATCCATGGACGTGCGGCGAGGAATGAATCGTCGTCAAACCGGGCTGTGAATATGGTGGAATCGGTTACGGTGCCATTTCCTGAAATGCGTGCGAAGTAGTAGTCCTGACCGGTGCGGAAGTCAAGGTCGCCATCGATGCGTGGTGCGTAGGTAAAGAAACTGTCGGGACGCAGTATTATATCAGTATAATCAGCTTGTGTAAGCGAAAGCGGTGCTTTGTCAAACCGATTGTATTCAGCCATGAAGAAAGGGGCTGTATAGTGTTGTGGCGATAGCCGGTTGTTATATTTGCTTACGAATGGTCTGATAATCGGATGCGGATTGGAGTCGGGCAGATAGGTGATGCCGTCCGGCGATGCGAGATAGCGGATTACCATCTCATTGTATCCTTTTGAGGCTTTGTAGTCATTGATGCATAATGCTGTTTGAAAGGCGGTGAAAGCTATCAGAATTACCACGGAGACTGAGGGAGTGGGATAAAAACTGCGGGGAATGACCGGAAGTATCAGTCGCCATAGTAAAATCAGTGATATGAGTTCGATTACAATCAGTGAATGGGCATAGGAGTGGGCATAAATTGAGAATATTATGGCGATAACGAGTATATAGCATAGGAGCCGGTTCTGTCGGAAGACTTCCTTAACAATTCGTTTGCGCCACAGAAATATTGTGATAAGAGCTATAATCAGTAGCCAAAATACAATGATACCCATATAGCATTGCACAGTGGATGTAATAAGCTGACTGAACGGCTCAGCTGAGTCGCGGGTAATAGCTCGCTTTATGGTGCCGGGAGCGAAAACCACTAATGCCGTGCCAGCCCAAAGAGCCACGGTCATAAATATTTGTCTGCGGGTCAGTCTGCGGGTCAGTATCATCAGGAATAAGGCTCCGGAAAGGGGTAGGGCAATGGCTTCGTTGGACCATCCTGTGAGGATTCCCAGCAGTATGATTCCGAGTGTGTCACCTGTATTTTTCGAGGTGGCAGAATTATGAAATTTCAATAGGAATAGTTCAAGCAGCACGCATGTCCACATATAATTGACGGAGATGGATATGCTTGCCCAAGGGATGGAGCGGGTGTCAGGCTGGACTGACGGGAACAGCATCATGAGAGCGATAGCGGTGAGAAGGCATGCCCAAGGGTGACGCAGCGGTGTGTCATGCAGCGCCAATCGTACTGTCAGCCAAAGGAAGATGATGAATATAAAAGTATTGGCTATGGCGAAAGCGGTGTGTCCGAGCAGACCGTCAAAAAACTGTATGACTGTATGTACCGGCATCCGTCCATTGATATTGAAATAATGATATATCTGCGAACGCATTACATCGCCTATGGTGGTGATGTGATGGAGACTTTCAGCTTGTGGTGAGGTAGATGCATGATTGTCATCAAACAGGTATCCGTAGACTAAATCATCGCCTGTCCATTGATGGTTTTCCGAATGAAAGAATATTAATATGCCGCATATTACCATTACGGCAATGGCAATGTATTTAGCATTTTTCATCCGTGTCAGGTTTTGTGCCTGTGAACTGACTGACTATGTAGGGCGGGCGGCGTTTTGATTCCATGAATATACGCCCTATGTATTCACCGATTATGCCGATGGCTATGAGTTGGACGCCACCCAAAAACAGGATGCAGCAGAGCAGGGTGGGATAGCCTTGTACGGGCTCGCCGTAGAATATGGTTTTGCAGATGGTGAATATTATGTAGGCAAAAGCGCACATTGACACGATGATGCCCAGCAGCATGGCAAACCGTAAGGGGGCTACGGTGAATGATGTTATGCCTTCGAATGCCAGACGGAACAGTTTGCGTATGGAGAAATTGGATTTGCCTGCTTTGCGGGGAAGGTGCTCGTAGCTTACCGCTTCTTTCTTGAATCCAATCCAACTGTACAGTCCCTTGGTATAGCGTTGTGACTCGCGTAGTGTACGCAAGGCGTCGACGCATCGGCGGTCAAGCAGCCGGTAATCACCCGCATTGGGGAGAATGTCCATATCGGTACTTTTCTGGAGCAATCGATAATAGGCGTTTGACAGTGAGCGGCGTAACGGGGAGTCAGTATCGCGTGAAGAACGCAGTGCGTATACATCGTCAATTCCTGCGCGCCAACGGGCAATCATCTGCGGGATTATGTCGGGCTGGTGTTGTCCGTCAGCATCCATAATGAGCAGGGCGTCTCCCCGGGCATAGTCCATGCCTGCGAGCATGGCGTTTTCTTTGCCGAAGTTGCGTGACAGGGTCAGAATCTGTACACGGGGGTCGGAATTACGTAATTGGTCTAATATCAAGGCAGTGTCATCGGTGGAACCGTCATTGACAAATAGGAAAGTCCAATCTATGTCGACGATTTTATCAATGATACCACATATCATGCTATGAGTGGCAATCAGTGACTCGGCTTCGTTATAAGCCGGGATTAGTATGGTGATTGTCTGCATGACAGGTGTGGATACGTGCGGTGAGGAATTTCGGTTTAGCCGAGGAATTGCTTTACACGTTCAAGTATATTGCGGTCAGTGAAGCCGAATTTTTCATCGAGTACCTTGTAAGGCGCCGATGCTCCGAACCGGTCAAGTCCGTAGATGGTGTGACGTGGAGGCATAACGGGTGCAAGGGTAGATGGCAGTCCGGCTGTAAGACCGAATGCGGGAGTACCTGATGGAATGACGCTTTCGCGGTAATCGGCGCTTTGGTCTTCAAATAGTCCGAGAGAAGGTACGGAAACGACACGTGCATGTATTCCTTCGGCAGCAAGAAGCACGGCTACCTGACAGAGCAGCGACACTTCGGAGCCGTTGGCTACAAGTGTAATCTGTGAGTCGGGTGAATCCATGACCACGTAACCGCCACGACGTGTGCCTTGAGCATCGGCATAGCGTGAGCCGGAGGTGGATGGAAGGTCCATGACATCCTGACGTGTGAATATCAGACCGGTGGGTGTATGGGTGTTTTCCATCGCCATTTCCCATGCTACGGTGGCTTCGGCGCTATCTGCCGGACGTATGACGAGCATTGAGCGACGTCCGGAGAGATTGTGGAGCTGCTCCATGAGACGTATCTGTGCTTCCTGTTCTACCGGTTCGTGGGTAGGACCGTCCTCACCTACACGGAATGCATCGTGGGTCCATACATATTTTACGGGTAGTTCCATCAGAGCAGCCATGCGTATGGCGGGTTTCATGTAGTCGCTGAATACGAAGAATGTACCGCAAGCGGCTATCATGCCTCCGTGGAGCACAATACCGTTGAGTATGGAAGCCATGGTGAGTTCGCTTACTCCGGCATGCAGAAATGCTCCGGTGAAATCACCGTGAGTAAGTGCGTGTGTATGACGCAGGAAAGCATCGGTCTTGTCAGAGTTGGCAAGATCGGCGCTTGACACTATCATGTTTTTGACTTTGTCAGAGAGGACGGCGAGAACATCGGCTGATGCGGTACGTGTGGCTACGTTGGCTTTATGCACTATGGCAGAGTAATCGATGTGAGGTATTTCGCCGGCTATGAAATTTTGCAGTGTGGCGGCAAGTTCGGGATTGGCTTCAGCCCATGCTTTTTCCTGAGCATGGCGCTCGGCTACTATTTTGCGGAGCTCGGCTTTGCGTTCGGCATACAGTTGTTTGACGTCATCACGTATAACCCATGGATTTTCGGGGTCACCGCCAAGGTTACGCACTGTAGCAGGGTAGTCGGCTCCGGATTTGCTCAATGGTTGCCCGTGAGTGGAACATTTGCCTTCGAAGTTTTCACCTGTGGCTGTGACAACGCCTCGTCCCATCACTGTGTTGCCTATGATGAGTGTTGGCCGGGCTGTTTCGTTACGGGCGGTTTCTATGGCTTTAGCCATGGCTACGGGGTCGGTGCCGTCTACTTCTATCACGTTCCAGTGCCATGCACGGTATTTGGCGGCGTAGTCCTCGGTGTCGACGGCGTCGACATCGGTAGAAAGCTGTACGCGGTTGCTGTCATAGAACATGATGAGGTTTGACAGTCCGAGATAGCCGGCTATGCGTCCGGCTCCTTGTGATATTTCTTCCTGAATGCCGCCGTCGGATATGAAGGCGTAGGTCTTGTGGGCCCATGTTTCGCCGAAGCGTGCGGCGAAGAAGCGTTCGGCTATAGCGGCGCCAACGGCCATGGTGTGACCTTGTCCGAGTGGACCGGATGTGTTTTCCACTCCACGCAAGGGGTCAAGTTCGGGATGACCGGGAGTGACGCTTCCCCACTGGCGGAACTGCTGCAGTTCTTCGATTGTATAGTATCCGCATAGTGCAAGCACGCTGTAAAGCATCGGCGACATATGACCGGGGTCAAGGAAGAAACGGTCGCGGGCTATCCAGGTAGGATTGTCGGGGTCAGTGATGAGAAATTGAGAGTAAAGCACATTGATGAAATCGGCTCCTCCCATAGCTCCTCCGGGGTGACCTGATTTGGCTTTTTCTACCATTGATGCGGCGAGCACGCGGATATTGTCGGCTGCCGAGTCCATAAGTTTCTTGACCATGACTTAGTATTGGTTGGTTATGTCGCCACGTCTGTATGACGTAAATTTAATGCAAAAATACTTAAAGGGGTGCACTCTTACAAAAGTTAGAGTAAAAAAAGATGCCGCGTAAATTTAATTACGCGGCATCTTTATGTTGAATGTGGTGATTGTCAGGTGATTAGTCTTCCATTACGCCTTCTTTGATTTCTTTGGCTATTACTTCGGCTGAAGCATCGCGTTTGCTTACGCGTGAGCCGATGAGGGCATAGTAGAGCAGATATGCTGTGGCTATGAAGAGTACCCAGTAACTGCTCAGATAACCGGTGGCGTCAGCTACGGCACCCTGTATAAGCGGAAGGATACCGCCGCCGCATACCATAACCATGAAGAAGCCGGATGCTACGGCAGTGAATTTGCCGAGACCTTCAACGGCGAGGTTGAAGATGCCGCCCCACATTACCGATGTGCACAGACCGCAGAGGATGAGCAGGAATATGTTGATGGGAGCTTCAGCACCGATGAAGGGTACGGTGATAGTGGTGGCGGGGTCAAGGAAGATAGCGCCGAGCAGGAGCACGAGGGCTACCGATGATACTATGATGAGCATCATTTTGGGTGAAAGAACGCTGCCGAGTGAACCGCCTAACAGACGACCGCAGAGCATGAGGAACCAGTAAGCGCCTACGAGTGAGCCGGCTATAGCGGTGTCCATGTGGAGTTCGTTGGTCATGTAGAGGTTAGCCATATTGGGGATACCCACTTCGATACCTACATAAAGGAAGATGGCGATGACGCCGCCTACGTAGTGACGGAATTTGAGTGCGCCGAGAAGTGAGGGTTTTTCCTGTTTCTTGGGTGCGTTGCGGAGTTCTTCGAGGATAGGTTCGGGAAGCTTGGAGAGGATGAGCACTACAAAAGCCAGAGCGAAGATGCCCATAGCCACCCAGAGTGCGGGACGTGCGTTGACCAGTGAAAGACCCTGAAGCGAACCACCCATGAGGTAGCCTACGAGTACGGGGCATATGGTGGCTGCGAGAGAGTTGGTGGCACCGCCGAACTGCAGGAGCTGGTTACCTTTCTTACCGCCCCCCCCGAGAGTGTTGAGCATGGGGTTGACCACGGTGTTGAGCATACACATGGAGAAGCCGGCTATGAATGCACCGATGAGGTAAACGGTGAAGATGAGGTCGTTGCCGTCAAGCATGCTTGAGATAAACATGAAAACAACACCTACAAGACCTACGAGCACTGCTGCGATAGCTGAGAATTTGTAGCCTTTCTTCTGGAGAATCATACCGGCGGGCAGACCCATGAAGGCGTATGCTATGAAGTTGGCGGCGTTGCCGAGCTGTGACTGAAGGGCTGAGAGTCCGAGCTGCTCTTTGAGAATAACGCCAAACGGGTTTTGGAATCCGGTCACGAATGAAATCATCGCGAACAGGAAGAACATTACTATAATAGGTAATGTGTAGTTCGGTTTTTGATTGGTTGTCATTGAATAAAAGGATTTATTTGGTTATAGTTTTTTCATGGAGAAACTGTCCTCATGGTGAGGTGTCAGCGCAAAGTTACGTTACTTTTTTGAAAATACGGTAATTTTCAGCGGATTTTTAGTAATTGCGGTTGCCGAATATGTCAGTGCCGACTCTTATGTGAGTGGCTCCACACTCTATGGCTATGGGATAGTCGCCGCTCATGCCCATGGACAGGGTGTCGAATCCCGTCAGGTCGGGACAGCGGTCGAGAATCTGCCGGCGCAGGGTGGCTATGGCGTTGAAGTCGGCATGTATGCGTCGGGTGTCATCGGTATTTGTTGCCATGCCCATGAGCCCGCACAGGTGCGTGGCGCGGAGTGAGCGGTAGCCGGCTTGTGTGAAATATTCAAGCAGTTCTTCGGGTGAAAATCCGAATTTGGTTTCTTCGGCGGCTACATGTACCTGCATCAGTACCCGGCTGACCACACCAGCGCGTTGGCTTTCATCATCTATGAGCTGAAGAAGCCGGAGCGAGTCAACGCTTTCTATCATCGAGGTCTTGCCGATGATGGAGCGTACTTTGTTGGTCTGCAGATGTCCGATGAAGTGCCAGCGGATGTCGGCGGGCAATGCAGCCTGTTTGGTAAGAAATTCCTGCACGCGGCTTTCGCCGAACAGGCGCTGACCGGCATTGTAGGCTTCTGTTATGGCTTCAGCAGGGTGGAATTTCGATACCGCCACCAGTTCCACTCCCTCGGGGAGGGTGGATTTTATGCGTATAATGTTATCGGCGACGGATGTCATTATTCGGCTGACTCGGCAGGTTTGCGGGCTGATGTGAGCTTGGCGGCATAGACATCCATGAGCGGAGTTTCCGACAGGGATACCAGCTCATAGTCAGCCATGGTGGATTTCATTCCGTCAAGGAAGTTGTCGTATGCTCCCTTGAAGTCCGAGCCTGCTACGAGAATCTGTGACACGGTCTTTTTTTCAACGGCTGTCTTTTCGTCGATGGTGATGAATGCCACTTTAGCCAAATACCAGCGGTCAGCGGTATCGTCGCGGAAAATTTCAGATATCTTGGAGCGTTTTACGGCACTTACTGAAAATTCGCCGGATATGAAAGGTGTCTGTTCTTCTATGATTCGTGCTTCGGCTTCGGTAAATGACAGTGCATCTACCAGATACGGTTCATTTACTTTCTTGGGTACGCCGTTTTCCATCATTTTGTCGTAGCGTACTTTGCATTCAAACCAGTTTGACATACTCGTAATGTTCTTTTATGATGTTGTGATATTTTTCAATGCAAATGTAGTAATTAAATTTTTCATTGAAAAAATAGAGCCGACATTTGCCGGCTCTATGGTTATTAAAACTGTTGGGGATATTACTGGATGAGGAGTTTTGAGGTATGGGAGGATGAGGAGGACGATGCGCGGAGTATATAGATGCCTGCGGGGAGGAAAGCGGTGGTGAGCCTTAGCTCGCAGCCGCGGGCGGCGGCTGTGGTCACGCAGCGTCCCTGCACATCGTAAAGCGATGCTTCGATGGATTCGGCTCCGGGCGCAACCACATCATAACCGTCAGTGGCGGGAAGCACAAGCCATTGCATCTGGTCGGCTACTACGGTTCCTGTGGCGGCTTTACGCAGCAGTACTTCCTTTATTCCTTCATAAGCATTGATTTTACCGGCGCCCCACTGGACTTTCAGGTTGGAATCTGATCCGGTGTATGGGGTGGCAGTTTGCTTAATTATATCTTTTGCTTCACTTACCGTCAGTGTGGGGTCAGCCTGAAGCCATAGTCCCATTACGCCTGTCACGAACGGGGTTGCCATGGATGTACCTTGCATGGGACCGTATTTGTTTGAACGTCCGTTGCCTCCTGTCGTTCCGGCTAAATCTATGTTGCCTATATAATAATTGCTCAGAGATGAAACAATGGCACTTCCCGGAGCACACACATGCGGCAATACTTCTCCTGTCACGGTATTGGTCCCGTAAGATGAAAATTCACAGATACTGCCTACAGGTGTGGCTCCATTGTAGGAATACAGTGAGCCGTCACTAAGAGTGAAGTATTGAGCGGAAGTAAAAGCCCCTACGGCAATGATGTTTTCTCCCGTAGCCATGTCGCTGACAGTACCATTGTCATTGACGGTGGTATAGGTCCAAGTCATATCGGTCCATCCGGAGCCTGTTTCTTTAGTGAATTGTCCTAAAGTATTGTTGTCTGGAGTGGAAATATTACCTGTCACTACCTGACCTCTGCTGCGGCTTATACGAAATGCAGGCATCAATGAATAATCTGAATTATTGTCGCGGTTCAGCTTGAACTGTGCTATGACGCTGTATCTGTCATTAGCTTCTACCTGAGATGAAAATATGGAATAGCTGTTGGCAGTAAAGGCTGCATTGAATTTGTCATCTTTTATGTATGATGACCCCATGGAGCTACCGCCTATGCCCATAGTGGAACCATTGAGATTTGGTATTTCCAATGAGTATGACACGGTTTTTGTAGTAGGGTCATACAAAATGAAATCCATCTTGAATTCATCAGAGTTGTTACTCCAGAATTGTACGGTGTAAGGATTTGATGATGAAGTTCCATAGCTTACTCCTACCACATTATTATTAAGGCTTGCGCCTAAGCCGCCGCGCATAGACATGGCTATATTGTTTCCGCCATCGTTTCCGGTGGCAATACATATTATACCGCGTTTGCCGAGAGCGGCAAGTTTATTGCAGATGTCAGAGGAGCCGTCGTGCGGACCCATCATGGAACCTAACGACAGATTGACGGTAACCGGTTTTCCCACCGATTCAGCATATTCTATACATTTGGTAACGCCATCAATGATATTGGCATCGTACAGATTGCCGCCTGTCATCACGATATCGGATTCGGTAGCTACTCCGTAAAATGGCATTGCCGTTTCGTTATAAACTTTACCCGAGAGTCCGTAATTGCCGTTTCCTTTGTATCCTCCCGCGGCTATACCTATTACATGCGTACCGTGAGTGGATGTATTCATATCTGTGGTGAAACTTTTTATAGCTTCGGCAGTAGTGGCTGAAGAAGTAGGGCGTCCGGTATTGGACGCATATGCATATACAGCTTTTACTCTCGACACTTCTACATTGTCAGGTTTAGTGAAATTAATATGATTGGGATCCAGACCCGTGTCCATGAGACCTACCACTACTCCGGTGCCGTTGTAGGGCTGTTGCAAGTCAGTGCCTTGCTGTACTTTAGTGACTTCACCCAGCGGACGGGCGAAACTCATGGCTACATTGCGTTTCTGACCCATGGATAGATGATTGACAGCTTCAAGATTAGCTACAGTTTCTATCATGTCAGCGGGAATCTGCGCTACAACTGTGTTGTCAAATGTTGATGTATATGATATCGCATCATTTATTAAAATATCTTCTGCGGTATATTCAGGATTAAGTGTGACGATAACGCCAATTACAGGAGCAGCCGACCCGCGTGAAAGAGAGAGTTCCTGCAGGCGAGGGTCGATTATGGCATGAGTGTCACCTGCTTCGATACGCTTGTATTCGTCAATCAGCATTCGTCCGGCAAGGTCTATTTTGCTTTGTGAAAATGCTGTCTGCAGTGCAATTAATGTTAATGATATGGTGAATATATGTTTCATAGTCATACGGTTCATTATTAAAGGTATTAACCGAGTCGAAGCATATTGTAGCTCCGACCCGGTTATTATCAGGATATTGTAGTGACTTGAATATAATACTTCAGAGTATTAATGTGATTTTGTTATGGTTTTCAAAGGTTTGGCAATGCTGTTAAATTCGTTGGGTTTCACATATTTATTCAACGGGGAAACCTTTTTGAGTTCAATCAAGTTGCATTTCTTTGACAGATTTATGCGCTGGGTGTTGGCTGCCGCCGCACGGGAGGCATCGCCACCGAGAACTAATGAGCCTTCAGAATTAGTACGCCAGAAACCACCGCTTATCTCTTCGTCTTCAGAGTCAAACCATGCTATGCAAGCATCTCCGGGCTTGATTGTAAATACGTTGTTGGTAAAAGTGTCATTAAAGCCGCTTGCGATAATTTCACTTTCGGTTTTTCCTGTCGCCGTAAGATAGTATGCATAATTGAATATATATGTCGGACCGTCAGCAGCATCGTCGAATCCGGTATCAACCATGGGAATATTTACGCAATTAGGATTAGCGGCATCTAATTCTACATATTTGTTACCTTCATAACCATTGCCGTCGGGCATCACGCCTGCTTTATACGGATTTACCATACGATACAAGCTGGGAGTCTCATTGTTCTGCTGTACTTCAACAGACCAAGTCACAGGTTCTTCTACTCCATACATCGGATAGACGAAAGCATCGGTATATTCGCCTGTACCTAATGAGGTCCATCCTTCATCGGGTTCCGGTTCTTCCGGTTCTTCCTCTTTTGCACCGGGCCAAAGAATGCGGAACGCACCGTTAGTATTGGCGTAATAAAAACCGGCATTCTGGTAATTCAACATTGCTATAAGCAAAGACTTGGTGGGGAATTTAATCACATTGTTCTCAAATTTACCCGCATATTTGATAGCTGTATCTGTGTCGCCGTCAGCCATATTGGTGTTGTAAAGACCGGTAAATACAATCTGACCGTATCCGGCGTCACTACCTGAGAAGAAGTAATAGGGAGTAGTTCCGTTAGCAGCCTTACCGGTCTGGTCACAGAAGAATACTTCAGCAGGATTGGCACAGTTAATATAGAGATAGTGAGGAGTGGAAGTGTCATAACCAAAATCATACTCGGCAAATCCTGCATACGGGTCAATCACACGGTACAGACCTTTGACTGCAGGTGAACTCTGAATCTTGACATCAAGACGGGGATTGGGGTCAGGTGTGAATCTGAAGAAGGTAGTCAATATATCATCTACCCATGTGCCGTATTCCTCTCCGTTGGGACCAACTACGTCAACCCATGGGAAATAAGTGATGGCATAGGTGGCTGTTTGCGGTGCCCATTCGGTACCCTTGCCGTCGCCCACAGAGAAGCTGATAGATACAGTTTCCATAGGGGGGAGTTTGGTGGCATCATAAGTCACTGTAAAATCAGCTGTCTTGGAGCCTTTTTCGAAATCTACCGTGGCGGGTACCTCAAACAGGTCAAGATACTCGCACTCTGCTTTTAAGGGTAGTGTGGCAGCCACGTCATCGTTCGAACGCCATACGGTTACCGTAAATTCTGTGTCGTTTTCACCGACATTGAATGATGTGTTTGTGGCAGCGTTAAAGTAGTATTCAGGGCTTTCGGTTTCGGGTGACGGTTCCCATCGGGGATCCGAGTCCGTACAGCTTGTGCCTATGAAAGCCATGGCGCATAATGCTGCGGTTATGAATGATTTTATTTTCATTTTATTCTATTTAATCAAGGTTAGGTCATTATTCTTGAGACTCGTCTGTGATGGGTGTCCACTGGTCACCGACATTGGGATTGAGATAACCGCGGACGCCGAGGTTAAATTCTCCTTCATAGTCTACAAAAGGCCAGTTCATCCATCCGGGACGACCGTTGGTGTTGAAGCGCTGGGTGTCGGGCCAATTGGTGCCGGGATATGCACGGATTACATCCATATCCAGACGCTTGAAGTCAAAGAACGAAGTGTTTTCACCCCAGAATTCCATACGCTTCTGAAGAATAATCTCATCCACTACGCCGTCAACGTCACTGAACGGACAGGTATATGACTGATAGCGGTAAGTCTGCATGAATGACTCTATGAGCTGTTTGCCTGTAGAGGGACTGTTATGAGCTTCGGCTTCAGCCTGGATGAAATACATCTCCTCGATACGCATCAAAGGTATTGCAGTAGCGTAAGCCACTTTACGCGTGGTGAGGTTACCGCCGGCAGGACGGAATTTTATGGATGTGTAGGGCTCGTATTCGGCAGCTTTCGATGCATTGAGCCATGGTTCACGACCGGAAAGCGGGTGTCCTTCGGGAGCTTTGAAAGCGAGTTTGCGGAAGTCAGCGTTGGAGATTCGGTCATAAAGACTCTTGTCTATACACATGTAGGCAGCATATTGACCACCGTAGCCAAACGGTGTTTCGGGCGACATGAAAGATGTCCAGCAGTCGGAGGTGTTGACGGGGTCGTCTTCCTGTTCGTATTCAATGGACCAAAGCCAAGAGCTTACAGATGAATTGTTGAAGCCGTCGGTAGTGCTCAGCCATTCTTCTTTTGTAAGAGGAGTAGCACCTGCCTGGTCGATTGCCATTTTAGCATATTTAGATGCCTCTGGGTAGTTTTCATCCCACAAGTGTACACGTGCCATAAGTCCGTAAGCTACAGCTTTTGAAGGATAAACCTTAGATGAGGGGGCTTCGCCGCCGGCGTCATAAAGGTCAATGGCTGTCTGTATATCATTCAACAGGAAAGTCACCATATCTTTGTGGGGCAGACGGGGATTGTTTGACAGCTGTTCGGCGGTCATCTCCGGAGTGTTGACGGGTACGGTAAGACCCGTAACGTCATTGCCTGCCGAGGTTATCGGAGATATGGTCTCGTTGGGTAAGAATTCATAGATTCGTGCCATGTCGAGATAAGTCGATGCACGATAGAGATATGCCTGTGCCAGTGCACCCATGGCATAAGAAGTTTCGGCACCTTCCATAGCAGTAATCACGTCGTTGGCAGCGCGTACCTGGAAATTGAGGTAATACCAGTTGGTCTGCGACATAAGCATGTTGGAATTGAGATTTGTCGACACTTCCGACCAGAATGAGAACCAGTCATAACCGGTAGGATTATTTATCATATCCTGGGTCTGCACGTTCATCTGGATAAATAACGACGGATAACCGAAGTTGAAAGAGTAGCTGCCCCACAGATGATATTTCTTCATGTAGGCGGGCATACCGCTGAGTATAGCTTCAACTCCTTTGGAGTTCTGGCTAACCTGTTCGGATGTTACACCTGAAGTGGGGAACGTGTCTTCAACACAGCTTGTTAAAAACAGCGGTGCGACGATTGCAGCGACTGTCAGCTTTTTGAATATGTTATTCATAATTGTTTCTAAATTAAGCGTTTTTTAGAATGTTACTGTCACGCCACCTGTAAATGTACGCACTGCCGCATTGTATGCGTTACCGCCAGAGAGAGCATGCGACGTATCGGTACCCAGCGCATATGTACGCGGGTCGAAGCCTTGACGTGCTGACCAGAGCCATACGTTTTCACATGTAAGATACAGGCGTACTTTCTGAAGAGTCAGTTTTGAAACGAGAGAAGTGGGCAGAGTATAACCCAATGATATGTTCTGCAGGTTCAGATAAGAAGCGCTGGTAAGGAATCTGTCGGAACTTACAGTGAAATCATCGTTGAACATGAAGCGGGGAATGTCAGAATTGGGGTTTTCGGGAGTCCATGCATTGAGCATATCGGCATGGATAGCTCCACCTTGAGTGTTGGCTTTTACGGTACCCATGTAGCTCTGATAGTTGCCGTCGGTTACCTTACCGCCGATTTGATATGTGAACGAAGCGCTCAGGTCAAATCCTTTGTAACGGAATGTGGTGCCGAAACCGCCTGAGAGGTCAGGCACTGCCGAGCCGCAAAGCTGGTAGTCTGTTTCCGAATCGACATCTTTTGCTTCTTTTTTAATCCATGTGTCGCTGTCGGCGCTTTCACGTCCCCAGAACATGGGTTTACCGGTTTCCTTGTCAACGCCGGCATATTTAGCTGTGTAATATGTGTACAGGGGCAGACCTTCACCATTGAAGAAGCCGCCTGTTCCGGTTCCCCAGTGTCCGTCGACCTGTTTTGCTTTGTTAGTTTCGGGAAGACGGGTTATTTCGTTAGTCACGTGACCCAATACTAAGTTGATATCCCATGTGAAGTCGCGGGTAGCTATGATAGTACCCTGTAAATCCACATTGACACCATAGTTGACCATGTCACCGAAGTTCTCATAAATGTTTGAGAAGCCAGTTGAAGCAGCCAGCGGTTTCTGATAGAGCATGTCGGTGGTCTTTTTATAGTAAGCGTCGACAGTACCGGTCAGGCGACCTCCGAATAAAGAGAATTCCACGCCGGCATTGAAGTTTCCTACTTTTTCCCATGTGATAAGTGGATTACCTTTGACGGTGCTTGCTGAAAGAGCGGGCTTGCCACCTACGTTAACCACAGAATAAGTGTTGGTGAAACGGTAGTTACCTATGCGGTCATTACCGAGTTCGCCGTAAGAAGCCTTGATTTTCAGCATGTCGACCCACTGTGCGTCGAACCATGATTCTTTACTCATAATCCAAGCTGCGCCTACTGCCCAGAAGTTACCCCAGCGGTGGTCGGGATGGAAGCGTGAGCTACCGTCGCGACGGTAGTAACCGTCAAGGAAGTACTGTTCGTTGAAGTTATAAAGACCGCGTACTAACCAGCCTTCATTGTTGTATTCCGACACGTAAGATGTAGCGCTACCGTCTATTACAGCACCGGCAAGTTCCGGATTTGACGGAGAGAACATCATGGTTTTTGTACCATCGAGATAAGTGCTGCGCTGCCACATGTTTTCGTGACCGGCAGTGATTGATACATCATGTTTGCCGAAGAGGTGATGCCATTCGAGCAACTGCTGATAGGTGTACTCGGTGTAACGCGTATGTGCCACACCTACGCTACCGCCTACTTTTGAACCTCCTCCGAAATAGGGGTTTGATACAGAATTGGTGCGGGCATCATCTATGTAGACAGTGTTGTTTGTGGTGAATTTGAAGTCCTTGAGGAAACGGATTTCGGCGAAGCCGTTGACATTAAATACGTTACCGCATGTCTGATTGGTGTTGTAGAGAGTTCCGCTCATACCGTTGGCGCCCATGAAGGCTCCACCCGGACGTCTGAGACCGGCATTTTCGCCGTCACCATAGTCAAATCTTATCATATCATCGGAATTCTTCATGATGTTGCCTTTGCCATCGCGCAGATACATCGGGTAGATAGGACCGAGGGCTGTAGCCATAGCCAGCGGGTTGGCAGTCGATGACGAGCTACCGTCAGAACTCATTGACTTGGTGTCGTAGTGGTTGTAAGCGAAGTTACCGCCCACTTTCAACCAGGATTTCACCTGAGTGTCAGCAGCCAGACGTCCTGTAATACGAGAATATTCGGTGTTGGGTATGATACCTTCATTTTTCAGATAACCGAAAGAACCCATGAAATTTGTGCGTTCGGTAGAGTTGGTCACCGACACGTTGTACTCCTGACGGAGTGATGACTTGTAAGTCTCGTCAAGCCAGTTGTCGGGACGCAGGTAGTATTCCTGTCCGTTGTAATTTACGGTATTGCCATAAGTGGCGTTAGGGTTGATTTTGCCGTTCTGACCTATGAACATCTCACCTTCGGGATAAGAGAATACCTGATAGCCCAAGCCCATTGACGGATTGGTAATAAGATTTGCATTAGCAGTGCGCCATGCGTTAGTATGAGTGTATCCTTGTTCACGATAGTAGGAGTAGAGGGCTCCGTAGTAGGTTTCGTAATACAAGCGGGGGTCAGAGATGAGTTGATAATCCTGAACGCCGCGGGTGTTCCATCCCCATTTGGCATCAAGTGTCACTGCACCTGAGCTACCTTTAGCACGCTTTGTATTGATAAGGATAACACCGTTGGCACCGCGTGCACCGTAAAGAGCAGTAGAGGCTGCGTCTTTAAGCATGGTCATTGATTCGATATCGTTGGTGTTGATGTCGCTTACCGAACCGCCGTAGGGAACACCGTCCACTACAATCATAGGTTGCATGCTCGAGTCAAGAGAAGAGAAACCATTGATTACGATTGATGTGGGACCTTTACCGGGTGCGCCTGACTGAGTGTACATATTGGCACCGGGCATTTTACCTGCCAAGGCGGACAATGCGTTGGTTACTTGCGCTTTCTCTATGGTAGAGGCATCGATTGTGGTTGCCGAACCGGTGAAGGCACTTTTCTTTACGGCACCGTAAGCCACCACCATGAC
>CAMWPX010000018.1 GCA_947176205.1 uncultured Porphyromonadaceae bacterium | reverse complement strand
GGTGTCATCGGCATCTATCTCAATCTCGCGTCGGAAATTATCAACTTCATCTGATACTACACGGAACTTGAATACCATAAATTTTATAAATATTTACCGGAGTGAATAATTTTCTTTGGTTATGATGCGAAGTTAGCAAATAGAATGTGAATGAAACAAGTTTTCAATGCAATATTTTTTCAAAGCGGCATTTTGTCAATACGACGCTGGTGACGCCCGCCATCAAAGGGTGTGGAAAGGAATGCTTCAATGACTTCAAGGGCTGCCTGAGGCTCGATAAACCGTGCGGGAAGGACAAGGATATTGGCATCGTTGTGAGCGCGGGCGAGACGGGCAAGCTCGGGCTGCCAACAAAGAGCGGCGCGTATGCCCTGATGCTTATTGAGGGTCATGGCTATGCCATTGCCGGTACCGCACATGGCTATCCCGGGGTAATCACGTCCGGATTCTACAGCTTCGGCACACGGGTGGGCAAAATCAGGATAATCGCAGCTTTCACCGGAAAAGGTACCGAAATCCTCTACAGCGGCTCCACGGGAGAGAAGGTAGTCTTTAATCACTTCTTTAAGCTCGTATCCGGCATGGTCAGAGCACAGGGCGACTTTTTTGTCAGGTTGGATAAGTGTCATCAAGCGTATAGGTTTATATTATAATTGTTGTCAATTGGTTATATTAAGGCGCTTCCACAGACAGCGCGGAATAAGCCGCCACAGAGCTGTAATCACGCGCCAGCGGGAATCAATGACCGCAACACGCCGGTGACGGTCGATAGCCCGCTCTATGCGCGGAGCAGCATAATCGACACTCATTATCATAGGATAAGACTTGTCAGGGTCAAGAAGCGATGTGCGTACAAATCCGGGGCGGATATCGGTGAAGCGGACGTTGACATGCTGGATGTGAGCCAACTGCTCAAGAGCATCAATGTAAATCCACTCATAGCGCTTGGACGCGCTGTAAGCGGCAGCCGCTCCCATCCCTTTGGTTCCGGCTATGGAGGTTATTACAGCTATCTGTCCGGGAGCGAGATTGGCGGTGTCGCGGAAGTAGTTAAATGCGGCATCGACTATGGCGGTGAATCCGAGGACATTGGTGGTAAGTGTCTGCCGTGTCCGTACTTCATCGAGTGTCAAATCCTGAAATCCCGTGCCGGCGGCATAAAGCAGCACATCCATACCGTCAATCAGCTCTATAAGTTCATAGAAACGCTTTACGGCATCGGTGGCTCCGACATCGATGGTCATGTATTCGATGTTTTCGGGATAACGCTGCTTGAGGGCGCTCAACATATCGGTGCGACGGGCAGCTATCCCTACCCTCCAGCCGCGACGGGCGTAATCGGTGGCTATACGTGCTCCCAACCCCGACGATGCTCCGATGATAACTATTTTTTTCATAATACGGATGTTATTTACTTTTTCTTTTTATCCTTATTAACCAGTTCGGGGTCAGGCTTGTTCAAAGTAAATGTGTACATCAGCGAAAAGGATACGGCAAGCACATTCTCACGATTGCCGAAACCGGGTATATACATAGGTTTGCCGTAAACGGACTGGCTTTCGTGAAGCAGGGTATGGAATTTTAGTGTCCATCCCATGGAAAAGGCTTTATATATCTTGACTTTGATGCCGGCTGTAATTTCAAGAAATCCGGCGGTGGCGCTCTGCTGCGGCAGATTGAAGTGCGTCGGGTCATCCCAATATCCGGTGCCTACGGTGACATCATCGACCGAATATCTGAACGAGGTGAATCCGTAACGCAGACCGAACGACAGCTGATAATCAGGGGTGTTGTTATAAAATATATTGTAGTTACATCCTATACGGAAGTAGGGAGCCATCGGTGAGCGGAATGTATAGTTCTGACCATCAGGCGTAATATTTGCCGATGACAAACCGAATTCCACTATGGGCTTATAGCGGTTGTGCAGGCTCAGTTCAGCCCAGACATCGACACCTCCGTATTGCTGACCCAACAGGCGAAGCACGGGGTCAAAAATATTGATTCCTACGGTAACGCCCTCCATGAGAGGATAAATCATCTTGGTAGAGCCTTTAACCATAGTGGTGTCGACCCATTCTTCGCCGCTCACAGTGTCGACAAACACTATATTGCCGGCAGCATCGGTGCGCTCGGCAAGTTTCGATTTCTCAAGGCGGCGTTTCTGCTCTTCATCGTCTTTGGGCGACATTGTGGATGCCGACGGACGGACAGGGGTGATACGCCGCTGCGCCACAGACGGAAGTGACACAGCCATGAGCATCAGCATCAGTATTACCACACATTTTTTCATGCTTCTTCCTCCTCTTCTTCCTCCTCCGACGGATTGTCGGGATTTTCGGGTTCGTCAGGAGCGGCAGGCGTCTGCGAACGTGTACGGAAATATATCTGTATGCGCTGCTGGTCGATGTTGGTTATATACGGGTCAGTGACTTTTACCGAATCGATGAGATGCGTGGTATAGCGGGAGGAGGTTATGGTATAGAAATACATGGCTCCGCAATCTTCTGACACGAATTGGGGCGAGGCATCATAATTAAACGTAATGGTGTCGTTGTACATGGGGTCGTCAAGCCCGCTCTGGGTGTAATGCAGATAGAACGAGGTGGTGCGCTCGGCTGCCCGGAAGGGGAAATATATTTCCTTGAGGGATTGATTGGAACGGTAAAGGAGCGAATCATGTGGAGCTCCGACTCCTCCCACGGCTATGCCGGAGAGTGTAATCGCCTGCTTGGTTTCGGATGAGAACAGTCCGGCAAGCGGCAGTGCATTCTGATTGTCGGTACAGCCTACGGAATTGCACGACTGCCAGCTGACAATCGCAACGACATCTGTGAGTATGAGCGTCAGAATTTTCCGCATCGGGTTATCTCGGAGATTGATTTACGTGTTTTTTCGGGCTCTGCCATAGCCGGGTAACCTATTGGTATAATGGCTATAGGCTCAATGTCGTCAGGGGCATTGATGGCGCGTGCCAATACCGCTCTGTCAAAATTACATATCCAGCAGGTGCCGAGTCCGGCGGCACCAGCTGCGAGGCAGATGTGCTCCACGGCTATCGCCACATCGACATCGGTATGGTCCTTGCCGTCGGGTCGATGCCATGCCTGCGAATGCACACCACATGCCACTATGAAGAGCGGCACATTTTCAAGCCACTGACGCGGATATGCCTCAAGTATGGCGGAACGCATCTGCGGAGTGTCAATAATCACAAACTGCCAAGGCTGACGGTTACATGCCGACGGTGCCAGACGCACACACTGCAGTATGGACTGAAGCACAGCCTCAGGAACGGGGTCAGAGGTGTAACTGCGGCATGAGAAACGCGAGGCGCACAGCCGGGTAAATTCTTCAAGATTATTCATATATGTCATAATTGCGGCATTACAGGTTAAGTTCTTCTTCTATCTCGTAGTGATTGCGGCGGGGGGAGTTACGCACTACAAGCTCGCCTATGAATCCGGCAAGAAACAGCTGCACTCCTATTATCATAAGCACAAGAGAGAGATAGAAATAAGGTGAGTCGGTGACGAGTGTGTAGGACTGCCCGGAATACATGTGATAAAGTTTCATCACGCCGACAACGGCGGTGGCGATAAAACCGAATACGAACATAAGGCTGCCCAACAGTCCGAACAGATGCATGGGCTTGGCTCCGAATTTATTTGTAAACCAAAGGGTGGCGAGGTCAAGATAGCCGTTGACAAAGCGGTCAAGACCAAATTTTGTCTTGCCATATTTGCGTGCCTGATGATGCACCACCTTTTCGCCAATACGAGTGAAGCCGGCATTTTTGGCAAGATACGGAATGTAACGGTGCATGTCGCCGTATACTTCTATGTGCTTCACCACTTTGTTGCGATAAGCCTTTAGTCCGCAGTTGAAATCGTGCAGGTTATGTATGCCGCTCACTTTTCGCGCCACCGCATTGAAGAGCTTGGTGGGTATAGTCTTGGACAGAGGGTCATAACGTTTTTTCTTCCATCCGCTCACCAAATCGAAGCCGTCGGTCATAATCATGCGGTAAAGCTCGGGAATCTCATCCGGACTGTCCTGCAAATCAGCATCCATGGTGATGACAACATCGCCTTTAGCGCGGGCAAATCCGGTGTTGAGCGCGGGTGATTTCCCATAATTACGGCGGAAGCACACGCCCTTCACTGCTGGATTTTCAGCGCTCAGACGCTTTATCACATCCCATGAATCGTCGGTGCTGCCGTCGTTGATGAACAGTATCTCGTAACTGAACGAGTTTTCTTCCATCACACGGGCTATCCACTTTTCGAGTTCGGGAAGCGATTCTGCTTCATTATATAAGGGAACGACTAATGATATATCCATTGTGTTAGATATTAGGTGTTATTTTTGTTTTTCCAGCGGGAGGCTGAATAAAAAATCCTGACATAAGGAGCGAGAATAGCCGTAATGACCACACCCACAAATACAATAAACCACATAAGGGAGAATGTAAACTCTACAGCCGATGGGATGCGGTCCTGCTCTATGGCTGTCCGGGCAGCCATACTTACTTCACGCAATGACTCCGAGGGTGAGTCGGCGAACATCACGGCTGCCTGACTGATACGGTCAAAGATATAGTCGGGCGATATCCACTTGAAGTATATCAAGGCTATGAGCCCGGCTACGATAGCCGCGCCAAGAATGGCTATAAGACCCGAAAGCCAGATGATTGAAAGTGATGCTGTACCTTCGGTGTCACGCGAAGCGCTATGCAGAATTTTGAATATCAGCACCGGATAAATCACGATAAGAACCAACCCAATAATTCCTCCGAAGGGAATGGTGTCAGCCATGGCTATTACCAGTATCGACAGTCCGCAATACACACCGAGAGGCAATCCCCTGTAAGCTCCGTGACGATATGGCGAAAATGTCTGGTTCATGAAATCGGATGTGATATAATGCTGTTTATTGAAGCGTGTCGGTGTAGGAATTAATATGACGACGCTTTTTTTCCTCAAGTATTTCAGAAAAGGCTATGAATATGCCGGTCTCCTCCACATCGCCGAACTCATCATTGATAGCGGTGCCAAACGTACGCATCGAGGGCGAAAGGCTCATATAGGCGTTGACCAGCGGAGGTATGTTGAGTCCGTGCTGACGGACTGCCTTGTTGAGTATGCGGTAATCTTCATCAAATGTGGTGCCGGTGAATATCTCTTTCATCTGCTCCAAGTCCATGTCGGTCTTCAATGGGGTGATTGGCGCCACGAGATGGTCACGGTCAGGGAAATGTTTCTCAAGAAAATAGAGAATCATGTTGCGACATTCGTGGGAATAGCTCGGATACATGGTGACCTTACCGAAAAAATAACGGATATCGGGGTGTATGACCGTGAGAGCTCCAAGTCCGTCCCAGAGATTATCAAGCACATAAAGCGCCTTAGCTCCGGCTCGCGACGACTGATATTCGGGGCGTACGAATGACCGTCCGAGTTCTATGGTGTAAGGTAAATAGTCGGATACGAACTGGGGTGAAAAGGAAAACATGTGGGCTGTGGCAATGCGTGGTGAACCATCGGAGTCAATCATCACATCCCTGCCGGTTATGTAACGGTAACCACCCAATATCAGTTTGGAATCAGGATCCCACACTATCAGTTGCTTGCAGGGAGGGGTCATGGTGTCAAAACGGTCTATGTCACAGCTCTTGCCGGTACCGCCACCTGCGGCGCGAAATGCAAGTTCACGCAATCTGCCTATCTCACGCATAGTATTTGGAGCGGTAGCCGCTTCCACTACATATATGTGGTTACCCGCCTTATTGGTGTGACGGAGCAAACGTTCGGGTGTAAGCTCAGCCTCTATAAGCGAGGTCTCTACTGGTTCGATTATTCTTTCATTCATAGACTTTATGTCACTACGATGGTTAATTGTCAGCCACCTTAACCTCTGGAGCGAGCGAATAAACTCTGCGACGTATGTCAAGCGCTTCCTGTGCCGCATCGGCACCGCCTTTGAGTGATTGCCATGATACCGGAGCGCCTATGGTGACGACAAACGATTTTCCTCGGCTCAGAAATACCTCGCGTGGCAAGCGCACCATCTCAATGTTGAATTTGATACCCACACGCTTTCTGAACTTTGCAAAATTATAAAAAAATCTTGAGTTCTGACCGCTAAAATGTACCGGAATTATATCCCTGTGATATTTCACGGCTTTATTTATAAAAGTTTTCTGCCATTCCAAATCGGCTATAACGCCACCGGCTGATTTTCGGGAACATAACCCCGCCGGAAATATCAGCACCGGAGCATCGCCGCTAAAGGCTTCATCGACCTGACGGGCGGCATCACGTGACTGGTGCCCGTATTTGTTTACCGGCAGAAAGACTCCGCGGAGCGGCTCCACAGCCATAAGCAGATTATTAACCAGAAACTTCACATCGGTACCAAACAACCGGGTAAAGAGTTCGATTAGAATCATTCCGTCAAGACCTCCGAGCGGATGATTGCATGCCACTATCACCCGTTTGTCGTCAAGTGAATCGACATCTCCATCCACCGTATATGTAATATCCAGATAATCAACCAACGCACGGCAGAACTCAGCATCACGCAAATGTCCGTAACGGGCCAGAAATTCATTCATCTGAGGCTGACATATCAACCGCTCAAGCCATCTGACAGCAAATCGCGGTAAAAAACGGCGAAGTCCGGGCGTCCTGCTACGCAACACACTGTCGACATCTATCTGCAACGGTTTATCTGACTCTGCCATACGCTTAATTCTTACTGAAATCAAAGGTTTGCACAAAGATAATCAATTTACCACAAAATTTGTGTACTTTTGCCGGTGTTATGACACACTCAGCCGCATCATTCATTTCCAATCTGGGCGCCTCGCTCAAAAGCATAGTGAAGACTTGTCTGCAATCCCGCCACAGCACGGTGGGAAGTCGCGATAGTGCCGATGGTGATACTCTGGTAATTTTAGGCAACGGTCCGTCACTGCGTCAGACTATAGACTCTCAGTTGTCACGTCTGCGGAAGTTTCCGCTGCTTGCTGTAAATTTCGCCGCAAACACACCTGAATTCCGACAACTGCGTCCTCGCTACTATGTACTTGTTGACCCCGCTTTTTTTACCGCTGACCCTGCCGATAATGTCACGGAACTCTGGCACAATCTGCAGCAGCACACCGGATGGAAACTAACGCTGTTCGTACCTGTCAACTGTATCAAACTCATCCCGGCAGAAGTAAGAAAAGTGGTGGACGTGCGTGGCATCAATGCTGTAGGTATAGAAGGATTCCGATGGCTTCGACATACTCTCTACAAGAGCAATCTGGGCATGCCGCGCCCGCGCAACGTGCTTATACCATCAATCATGGTAGCCATAGCGTTAGGATTCAAAAACATATATCTTGTAGGGGCTGACCATTCATGGACACGCACTCTTGATGTGAACGAACGTAACGAAGTGGTCAGCATTCAGCCACATTATTACGCCGACTCCGCTAAAGAGCTTGACCGCGTAGCCTCAGTGTACCGCAACATCAGACTGCACGAAATCATGTATAGCTTTCATGTAGCGTTCAAATCCTATTTTGACATAAAAGAATACGCCGAGACACAGGGCGTGAATATTCTTAACGCCACACCGCAAAGCTTCATTGACGCTTTTAATCGCTGTCAGCTTCCCGAAGCATAATGACAGAAACCATCCGTCCGGAATTTATACCTAAATTACGGGCTGAGAACAGATTATCACCACATAGTGTACACTCGTCGGTGAACTCGATGTTGTCCTCGTCAAGTCCGGCATCAATCAATGTAGCAAATACAGCCGCAGCAAGCGATACATGCGGTTTTGACTGCGAGCGGTCAATCAGCTCAGGCGAATAAGAAAACACCCGCAGAAATTCATCTGCCACTTCCTGACCCACTTCATAACAGTAGAAACAAATAGACGGAGCTATCACTGCTTTTATACGTTTTACATCGGCTCCAGCCGTCACCATAGCTTTCACCGCTTCCGCTGAAATCTTAGCCACAGTTCCGCGCCAGCCACTATGCACAGCCCCTATCACTCCCGCTTCATCATCAGCCAAAAGCACAGGCACACAGTCAGCCGTATTGATACCCAAAGCGACACCGGGAATATCAGTAACAAGCGCATCTACTCCGTCAAGCGATGGGATATCAGGCATATCACGTATCACAGCCACACGGGCTGAATGAGTCTGACGGGGCAGAATCAATCTATCGGGAGTCACACCGAGGTCTCGGCATAACGCCGCCCTACACTCAGCCACGTGCACAGCAGCGTCACCGGTGTAATCACACACACTGAAGCCGCCGTAAGGGTCACTCTCATCACATTCACCTCTGAGAGTACTGAACGCCGTCACACGTCTGCCAAGCTGGTATTCAATCTTTTCGAGGGTCATATTCAGGCATCTCCATATCCCATGACTCATCATAGTCCCCATCATCGTAGTCTTCTCCGAAATCCTCTTCATCATACTCCTCCACTTCGGGTTCGGGAGTATCGAAGATAAATTCATCCTCTTCACGCACACGATGACGGACATCAAGCGGACGGTGGGTTATAGCGACAGGAGCTATGCGGTTACGGTCATCGGTAATGGCTCCCCAAAGTATATCCTTGAGCTGAGTAAGCCCCTGACCGGTCACCGCCGATATAAACACATGAGGCACCCCCTCAGGCAAAGTCTTTTCTATCTCAGCCATGAGTTCGTCATCAAGCATGTCGCTTTTTGACACTGCGAGTACCCTTTCCTTATCCATCAACTGAGGATTGAACTGCTCGAGTTCACGCAACAGCACTTCATACTCGCGGGCTATATCCTCGGCATCAGCAGGCACGAGAAACAACAGCACCGCATTACGCTCTATATGGCGAAGGAAGCGCAGTCCCAGACCCTTTCCCTCGCTCGCACCCTCTATAATACCGGGTATGTCAGCCATAACGAAAGAGCGATTATCACGGTACGACACTATGCCGAGCTGAGGTTCCATGGTAGTAAACGGATAGTCGGCTATCTTCGGACGGGCTGCAGACAAAGCGGAAAGCAAAGTGGATTTTCCGGCATTTGGAAATCCTACAAGACCTACATCGGCAAGAAGTTTCAGCTCCAGTATGACAGTTTTTTCGATAGCGGGCTCGCCGGGTTGGGCATAACGCGGAGTCCGGTTAGTGGCACTCTTGAAATTCCAGTTACCTAATCCGCCGCGACCGCCGCGAAGCAATTTCACTTCTTCACCGTCCTCATTGACTTCACACAGAAATTCGCCTGTATCGGCATCATATACTACCGTGCCGGTAGGCACTTCTATATAAACATCATCGCCATCCTTACCGAAACTGCGGCCTCCGGAACCGGACTGACCGTTGCCGGCAAATACATGACGGTTATATTTAAGCGGAAGCAGAGTCCACATCTGTTTGTTACCACGCAAAATCACATGACCGCCCCTGCCGCCGTTACCGCCGTCGGGACCGCCTTTAGGCACATATTTCGCTCTGTGAAAATGTCGAGAGCCAGCACCGCCCTTACCCGAACGGCAATGTATTTTTACATAATCTATGAAATTTGAATCCGCCATAATATTTTACCGTTTTAATATGCTATATAGATTATAAACAATTTTCCTCCTCCGCGGTTTTACGCAGGCGCATCACTGTCTCAGCCACAGCCCAATCAAAGGGTGTGTCAAGGTCTACACTCGTAGTGCTGTCGACAAGACACGGACGACGGCGCGTCATATCGCCGAGACGCTTTTCACGCAACGCCTGTGGATTAAACACATACACCGAACCCGAGGTCTGCACCACCTGCGGAGCATCCTGCCTGCGGGTGTACAGCCCGTCGCCCTTGGATATACGCATGAATCCATCCACAGGGTCAGGCTCGAAGCAGTCATAATATGGATTGGCGGCTGCCTCAATCACTGTGGTGACCATATCCACATCAGGAGTATACATATCCAGACACCGCTGCACATCGTCGGCAGTACGTAGTGGCGAAGTAGGCTGAAGCAGACACACCTTGTCATACCGCAGTCCCGTACGGTCAGCGTAATCCATAACATCGAGTATCACCTCACGCGAACCTACCGTATCACCAGCCAGCGACATCGGTCGCATATACGGTACGGCAAGTCCGGTACTACGTGAAATTTCAGCTATTTCTTCATCCTCAGTACTTACTATTACATGAGAATCAGGCGCGAATCGCCGAGCCATCTCTAAGGAATAAACTATCAATGGCTTCCCGCCGAGCAACTTTATATTCTTGCGTGGAATACCCTTGCTGCCACCGCGGGCCGTGATTACAAAAAGTGTATCGGTTGTCATTTTATATGTTATCGTGTAGTTTAATCATTAAGTATCCGGTCAAGCCGCCATCACCAGACAAGTGACATAAGCTATATAAGCGGCTGTCATCACACCACCTTCCACGCGGGTAATCACACGGGTACCGAACAACCAGCCGAAAAGCCAGAACATCAGCGATGCACCCACCAGAGTCAGCATGTCGAAATTACCGATTTGTCCGGGCTGTAGCGGACTGACAGTCGACGATATTCCGAGTACAGCGAATGCATTGAATATATTACTGCCTATGACATTGCCCACAGCGAGTCCTGACTTGCCCTTAAGGGCTGCCACTATGGATGTAGCCAGTTCGGGAGCCGACGTGCCGAAAGCCACTATAGTCAGACCGATTACCGCCTCACTGACTCCCATCACAAGCGCTATCTCCGATGCCCCGCTCACAAAACAGTCACCACCGTAAATCAGACCGCCCAATCCGAGCAACACCCATACAACCGATTTCCATACCGGCATAGGTCGTGTCTGCGAAGTCTCGGCTGATTCGGTATTATCATCGGTATTCTTTGCCTGTGAGATAGTGTAACGCATGAATATAGCGAAAAACAGCAGGAGAATCAATCCGTTGCTGCGTGTTATCTCTGCTACATCCGTACCATCGAGAATCGGGGTATTGACCATAATCAGCAACACTAACGATGAAAGTACCATAAGCGGCATCTCACGGGTCATTATCCCACGTTGAACAGAGATAGGACGTACCAGAGCCGTGATACCGATAATGGCAAGGATGTTGAATATATTGCTGCCGACCACATTGCCCACGGCGAGTTCGGGAGCGTTGTCCAAAGCTGACATCACGCTTATCACAAGTTCGGGAGCCGATGTACCGAAAGCCACCACGGTAAGTCCTACCACAAGTTCCGATACACCGGTACGACGCGCTATCGCCGCAGCTCCATCAGTAAGCAGGTTAGCTCCGCCAAGAATCAAGGCAAGCCCGAGTATCAATAATAATATGCTAAGCCACATTTCAAAATAGCAACTTAAATTTATACAATAAAAGAGAATCCCCGACAAGTTGCTTGCCCCGGATTCTCCTTAATATCTTATTTTTCAGATGGCGGGTAATTACCCCGGTTATTTACGGGATTTATTCCTCTACCGAACGCAATTTCTGCACGTAGATAGCCTTCATCATCTTCTTGCGGTTGGTGACGGAAGGCTTCTGGAATGCCTGACGGGCACGGAGTTCTTTAACTACGCCTGTTTTTTCATATTTACGTTTGAATTTCTTCAAAGCGCGTTCGATGTTTTCGCCTTCTTTTACTTGTACGATAATCATTTTTGTGTTTCAGTTATATTTTATTTTACTATTTGCTCTGATAGATTTAGCGGGGCAAAATTAAATATACTTTTTCATTCCACAAAAACTTTTTTACGATATTTGCTCTTGTACCTCAAAAAAAGGCAAAAATCAGCATTAGAAGCCCAACCTTATTCCTATTTTAGCCACGCCCTGAACACCGTAGCCCACCTCGGCAAACACGCCCAGACGCCCGAGCAGACTCACCTCGGCTCCCACGGGCGACACCTGAAAGGCAAACGAGCTACGGTTATATGACGGACTCCAGCTCGGTGTGTAATACTGCACAAGCGCACCCACTCCTGCATGTGAATAAAGCTTCAACGGACCCCGCGAATACCATTCATACCGGGCATTGACCATCAAAGCATGCCATGTCACCTCGCCATAATGGTTACCCACGGCATTATTGCTGCTGCCTGACGAGTAAGTATAGCTCAATCCCAGCCAAAGATTCGGAATAAACTTATGGTCAACCGTAAAGTTCACGGCACCCCAGCCGTTGACATCATGCCAATTATGCGAATACGCCCCCATGTGATACATGGCAGACGACGCACCATAGCTCGCACTTACCTGAGTGCGCTGTGCTGATACGGATAACGCACTCAGCAACACTGCTGATAATAACATCAGTTTCTTCATATACATCATCATTTAATACATTATATATAATTCCAACACTCGGCGCGACATTTTGTTAACTGCAACGCCAAATTTTCAACAAGTCATATATTAAAGTGTTTTTAACATTTAATCACCATATAGCCGTAATCTTTTTACTAATTTTGTATTTACCAAAACATAACTCTCATCATTCATTATATCATGAAAAAATATCCTAAAATAGGCATTCGCCCTACCATCGACGGGCGTCAGGGCGGCGTACGTGAATCTCTTGAAGACAAGACCATGAATCTTGCCAAAGCAGTGGCAAATCTTATCTCAGAAAACGTGCATTATCCCGACGGGACACCGGTAGAATGCGTTATTGCCGACTCAACAATAGGTCGCGTGGCAGAAGCTGCCGCGTGCGCCGACAAATTCGAACGCGAAGGAGTAGGAGCCACCATTACCGTAACTTCATGCTGGTGCTACGGTTCTGAAACCATGGACATGAACCCCTACTGGCCAAAAGCCGTGTGGGGATTCAACGGCACAGAACGCCCCGGAGCCGTGTATCTTGCCGCCGTACTCGCAGCTCACGCCCAGAAAGGACTTCCCGCCTTCGGCATCTACGGTCACGACGTGCAGGACATCGATGACAATTCAATCCCTGCCGATGTGGCTGAAAAGATACTCCGCTTCACCCGCGCCTCACTCGCTGTAGCTCTTATGCGCGGCAAAAGCTACCTGTCAATAGGCAGCATGTGCATGGGCATAGCCGGCTCTATCGTCAACCCCGACTTCTTCCAGGAATATCTGGGCATGCGTAACGAAAGTGTGGATGAAACCGAAATACTTCGCCGCATGGACGAGGGTATCTATGACCACAAGGAATATGCCAAAGCTATGGCTTGGACTGAGAAATATTGCAAGGTCAACGAAGGCGAAGATTTCAAGAACCGCCCCGAAAAACGCAAGACCCGCGAGCAGAAAGATGCCGACTGGGAATTTATCGTAAAAATGACCCTTATCGTGCGTGACCTCATGCAAGGCAACCCCCGCCTGCTTGAAATGGGATTCAAGGAAGAAGCTCTCGGCCATAATGCAATAGCAGGAGGATTCCAGGGACAGCGCCAGTGGACCGATTGGAAACCTAACGGTGACTTTACCGAAGCCCTGATGAACACCACCTTTGACTGGAACGGCATACGCGAAGCTTTCGTACTCGCTACCGAAAACGATGCCTGCAACGGCGTGGCAATGCTTTTCGGACACCTGCTCACAGGCTGTGGTCAGATGTTCTCCGACGTACGCACCTACTGGAGTCCTGAAGCGGTAAAACGCGTGACCGGCAAAGAACTTACAGGCAAAGCCGCAGGAGGCATCATCCACCTCATCAATTCAGGAGCCACCACTCTTGACGCTACCGGCGCAAGCGTAAACGCTCAGGGTGAAGCCTGCATGAAACCATCATGGGAAATGACTCAGGCTGACGTCGATGCATGCCTTAAAGCCACCACATGGTACCCGGCTGACCGCGATTACTTCCGTGGCGGCGGATTCTCGAGCAACTTCCTCACCCGTGGCGGTATGCCCGTGACCATGTCGCGACTCAATCTCGTCAAAGGTCTCGGTCCGGTGCTCCAGATAGCCGAAGGTTGGACAGTGGATATCGACCCCGAAATCAACAAAGTGCTTGACCGCCGCACCGATCCCACCTGGCCCACCACATGGTTCGTGCCGCGTCTGTGTCCCGAGCGTGCTCCTTTCAAAGATGTATATTCGGTCATGAACTCATGGGGCGCTAACCACGGAGCCATATCCTACGGTCATATAGGCGCCGACCTTATCACTCTCGCTTCAGTGCTGAGAATCCCAGTATGCATGCACAACGTCCCCGATAGCGACATATTCCGCCCGTCAGCCTGGAATGCATTCGGCATGGATAAAGAGGGCGCCGACTTCCGCGCTTGCAAAAACTACGGTCCTATATATAAATAAGCGTCACACTTATGGCTACTTCAGCACAGATTGACCAATTCATACGTCAGGCTCACCGCGTAGGAGCGGCAGGGCTGACCATATGCAGCAGCGGCAACCTTTCGTGGCGTCTGCCCAACGGTGAAGTACTTCTTTCCGGCACCGGCTCATGGGTACCGGAACTGACCGCTGACCGTGTGGCTGTTGTATCACTCGCCGACGGTACCATCCTCAACGGTGTGAAGCCTTCGATGGAAAGCACATTTCATCTCGGTGTGCTCCGCTCACGTCCGGATGTCAACGTGGTGCTCCACTTCCAAAGCCCGTACGCTACCGCAGTGGCTTGCATGAATAATCGCCCCGACAATTTCAACTTCACTGCAGAAATGGCTCTGCACGTGGGTGAAGAGATACCCATGATACCCTATTTCCGCCCCGGCTCGCCACAACTCGCCGAGCATGTGATAAGCGCTATGACCGACCACAATTCGGTCATGCTGCTCAAACATGGTCAGGTAGTGTGCGGCGCCGACTTCGATCAAGCTTTCGAACGCGCGATGTTTTTCGAGATGGGATGCCGCATAGCCGTACTCAACGGCGCTAACGTCAATCCCCTTACACGCGCCGAAATCGATGACCTCGAATCATACTTTTTGGGCAAGGAGGGAAAATGAACCGCACTTATTTAGCCGCCGACTTCGGAGGTGGTTCCGGACGTGTGATAGCCGGAACCATTCTCCATGACGGCTCATTGCAGCTCAGCGAGATACATCGCTTTACCAATCGCCTTGTCACTCTCGGCGACACCACTTACTGGGATTTTCCCGCCCTATACGCCGATATGCTCGAAGGTATCGGCAAAGCTGTAAAGCAAGGACTCCACATAAGCGGCATAGCCGTGGATACATGGGGCGTGGACTTCGGATTCATCGACCGGTGCGGACATTTGCTTTCTCTTCCGGTAAGCTATCGTGACGCATCGGTAGCCGGCAGTACTGACCGCTATTTCGGCAATGCCGACCGTGGGGAGCACTACCGTGAGGCAGGCATACAGATTATGGATATCAACTCGCTCTACCGGCTGTGTGACATAAAGCGCAACTCACCTCATCTGCTTGAAGCCGCTGACCGCCTGCTGTTCATGCCTGACCTCTTCAGCTATTTTTTAACAGGCAGCCCCAACAACGAATACACCATCGCCTCTACATCCGAACTGATTGACCCTGTCAACCGCACATGGAACGAGTCACTTATAGCATCGGCAGAACTGCCACGCAGACTTTTCGGAGACATAGTATATCCCGGCAGCATACGCGGACACCTGACCGATGCCGTACGCAAAACTGTCGGCATCGATTATGAAGTACCCGTAATAGCTGTCGGCTCACACGACACCGCCAGCGCCGTCTATGCCGTGTCATCGACATTCTGCGCCGACGGCACAGCTTTCCTCAGTTCAGGCACATGGTCGCTGCTCGGAGTCGCGCTCGATGCTCCGGTGCTTACCGATGATGCGCGTATGGGCGGATTTACCAACGAAGGCGGAGTGGACTATACCACCCGCTTCCTGCAGAACATCACCGGACTGTGGATTCTGCAAAACCTTATGGCGCAATGGCGCAGCCGTAATCTACCGGTAGATTACGCCACGATGATCGACGGTGCCCGCGCCTCATCATTCAACGCCATAATCGATGTGGACGACCCCTGTTTCCACTCGCCTGACTCCATGGAGGATGCTATCTGCACATATCTGAGCAAAAAATCGCTGCCCGTGCCTCAGTCGCAAGCCGACATGGTTCGCTGTGTGCTCCTGTCGCTCGCTGACCGTTACCGTCGTGGTATAGAAAGCCTTAACCGGCTGCTACCCACTCCTGTGCGCCGATTGGAAATAATAGGCGGAGGCAGCAAAAACACACTGCTCAACGAACTTACCGCACAAGCCACCGGACTGCCGGTGACAGCCGGTCATGCCGAAGCTACCGCCATTGGAAATATATTGCTGCAGGCACGTACTACCGGAGCCATAAACTCCCCGACAGACATCCATAGCATAGACTTCACCTGAATCCCACCTTATAATAATAAACCATGAAGAATCATCCCAACAAACTCATAGAGCGCCGGTATCTGGTGCCATTCATTCTTGTCACCACACTGTTTGCCCTGTGGGGATTTGCCAACGACATCACCAACCCCATGGTGGCGGCATTCAAGGATATCATGAACATATCCACCGCGCAGGCATCGCTCGTACAATTCGCTTTCTACGGCGGTTATGCCACCATGGCTGTACCGGCGGCATTGTTCATACGCCGTTCGAGCTACAAGAGCGGCATTCTGCTCGGACTCGGACTCTATGCCGTGGGAGCCTTCATGTTTATCCCCGCCGCCATGCAACAGAGCTTCGCGTTCTTCTGCATATCGCTATACGTGCTCACATTCGGACTCGCATTTCTAGAAACCACAGCCAATCCCTACATACTCTCGCTCGGCTCCAAAGAGACCTCGACACGACGCCTCAATCTCGCTCAGGCATTCAATCCGGTAGGTTCGCTTTCGGGCATGGCGATAGCCTCTTTCATCATACTGCCCAACCTCATAAGTGATGAACGAGACGCGGCCGGCAATCTGATACACACATCACTGACTCCGGCAGAACGCGCCCACGACCTTGCCGTAATACGCGACCCTTACGTAGCTATCGGACTGGTGGTACTACTGATGTTCATCGTAATAGCTCTTGTAAAAATGCCCCGCACCGAGGGTCGCAGCGAAAAAATGAACTCCCGCGACACCATGCGTAGACTATGGCACAACAATCCGTACCGCTGGGGCGTGTTGGCTCAGGTATTCTACGTAGCCGCTCAGATTATGGTGTGGACATTTATCATCCAGTATGCCGACCACTTGGGCATCGACAAAGCCACAGCCCAGATTTACAACATTGTAGCCATGACCCTCTCGCTGTCGTTCCGCTTCATAGGCACCATGCTCATGAAGTATATCGCACCGGCTGTGATGCTCACCCTGTTTGGCATCGGAGCCACAGTATGTACGGTAGCCACCATACTCATCGATGGTATGGCAGGACTTTATTTCCTCGTAGCCATCAGTGCATTTATGTCCATAATGTTCCCGAGCATCTACGGCATCGCGCTTGAAAAAGTCCAGACACAGGACACCTCGCTCGGAGCCGCATTCTTAGTCATGGCAATAGTGGGCGGCGCACTCATGCCACCCTTGCAAGGCATGATTATTGACCTCGGCACGGTAGCTTGGCTCCCTGCAGTCAACGCCTCCTTCTCACTGCCCCTAATCTGCTTTATAGTGGTTACACTCTACGGTGCCTACATCCTGCGCCGCCGTCGCCAGAGCAAAGCCCAAACGTTAAAATAGTTAAATTAGTTAAATAACGCATAAACCCTATTTTTTACACAAAAAAGTAATATCTTTGCATCAGAAGAATCAGAGGATTCCGATTAAATATTAAATATATAGCGTTTTAGCTATTGAACTTGCTCTAAGAAACTGCCAATTTCATTATACCACAAGCTCAATAGGCACAAAAAACGCCTACGCGTAAGCGTGGGTGGGGCTTATATGTGGTAACGGTATGGCAGTACCTTTAGAGCATAAAAGACCTCCCACGTTGTTGTTTTTTATGCTCTTTAAGATTTGGTTTTAGCGGGTTCGATTAGCAAAAAACGCTGACCCGAGAAAAAACAATAAATAAAAATAACAACTAAAACCAATCTGTATGAAAATCAAAGATTTATTCATTACCTTAATGGTCATTACCATGGGCGGTCTCATCTTCACTTCCTGCAATGATGACGACGATTCCGCTACACAACTTAATGCCGACCGCATTACAGACCTGCTCTGTGACTTGCATGACTCACATAATCCGGGCTGGATTCTGCAAGGCACCGCCCCAGCCGATGAATACGAATCATCAGCCACTTACAACCCCGTGGACCTGAAATCCAACGAATACATCTCAGCCTTCAGCAATAAAAAAATGACTACCGCCGGACATATGATTCAATTCTTCCGCGACGGTTCTCTTCGGTTCATAGACGGCAACTCGGCAAACATAGAATCAGGTTCATGGCAACTATCGGAAGAAAACGGTTCAAATTATCTTACCGTAACCCTGTCAGGCAATACAGTAAAAGGACGTATTGTGGATATCGTCACAAACTTCATGGTGGTGAAATGCGATGCCTCACCTCTGTTTGACGGCGTGCCCACCTACTGCGAATTTTTCTTTACTCCGGAAAGCATGACTACCAATCCGGTAATAGACAAACTTGTGGCAGGCAGCTATACAACCAAAGCCGACAATACTTTTGACTTTGGCAAATACCGCTGCACATTCGAGCCTAACGGATGGATTATACAAGGAAAAGTTACTGCCGACAACTTTAAGCCTTCAAACCTCAACAAGACTCTGACCCCCTCGGAATATCTATCCGTATCAGCAGGCTCCACGCATTTCACTATGGTACGTCATCATCTGTGCTTCAACCGCGATATGACTCTCACTTTGACCCAGCCCGATGCTAACGGCGGCAAAACCATCAACGGCAACTGGAATCTCACCGACAGCAAGACACTCAGCCTCACATTACCCGTCGACGGAACAGAAACCGAGACTAAAGCAGACATCATCTCACTCACCGATGATTACTGCCTGCTTTTTACCACATTGCCGGGTGATTCCGAACCGAATTATTACGAACTGTTCTGGAATCCGGACTACGCCCTTTACAATGAATACATGGATATACTATGCACACCTAATTACAAAAACAAAAAAGGCGAGATATTCAGCAGCGTATTCAACAACGGCACCCGCACCTACACCCTGCCCGAATATGGCTGGATAGTATATGGCTATACCGACCATCAGGAATATAATTCTGAAAAAGAATACACCGCTGACATTCTTAACCCGGGAGAGTATATATCGACAAAATGCAAACTGCGTAAATTTACCAAAGCCGGCTACAACTTACTTTTCATGCGCGATTTCACACTTGAAGTAACCGAACCGACCGACAACGGTCTGGTCAAATACACCGGCACATGGTCATTGGATTATGACCTTTATGATAGCGAAAGCGATGTTAACATCACCTTAACTATTAACAAGAATGGCACTGCTGAGACTCAGACCGTCACTCTACTCAGCAAAGCATCGAATTACCTTCTGTTTAAGACCAATCCCGAAAACACTACAGACACTAAATATTTCGAATTATTCCGTGACCCGTCAAACGCCATTACTGAATAATCCAAATCACATCTTACTATATTAGCAACAACTAAAAACCCCTTTGACCGATGAACAAATATTTTCTTCCCATATTCAGAATTCTGACTGTGATTGCTCTCGTAGGATTCACATCATGCTCTGACGACAACGATGACATCGTACCCGATATCTCAACCGACTCTTATATCGGTACCGCTATTCTCACATATCTTGACGGCAACGATGCACAGCCCAAAACGGAGAATTTCACTGCAATCCTACTCACACACAAGGAGGGGGCTGACAAACTAAGCGTTGACTTACATCAGCAAAGTCAATATTATCCTCAGTGGTACGTAAAAGAATCTCTATTACAGACCACTATGTCGTTTACTGCCACTGAGACTGGTGCGGAAGCTGCCGACGGCGCACATTTCAACCAAAGCGAACTTAACATCAACTACAATTACAAGAACGCCGTAGCTGATGAAAACGGACGCACTCTGCTGTCAGTCAAATTCTGCGGACAGCCAAATCCACAGCCCGTAAAGAATGAAACAGACCCTATTGGAACATATACCTCTGTATCATATAAATATTACGAGTTATATTGTTATCAACCTGAAGAATTCCAATACTACAGTCAACTTACCGACATCAACGAAATCACCAACCAGTGGGAAGAATATGAAATGGAATATCAATCTATATCCATAGAAAAATCAACCAAACAAAATCAGCTGTTATTAACTACTGATCAGATATTTGGTCTTAATTCCTTAGATATGCGTTATACCGTGAATTTTGACAAAAACAACATAATATTAAAACATCAGACAAGTTCAATCAATTTAAGCTATAAATGGACCTCGTCTTACTCTTTCACAATAGAAGAAAATGACAAGCTTATCCTTTTTCATACTAATACCGGTTATGATGAATTAGGTCAATTGGGCTGGCCCGAAAATGCTATAGGCCTCATAACTTACAGCGTTACAACCTTCACCAAATCAGGAAAATAACATCTTCGGGGGATTACACTTTAGCATAAGCGGGTCCGCTCCGTCATCGGCTATCACGACAAAGCTGAGGTCGGAGCGGATTTTTATGCCGGCTTTCACAGTGGGTTTTTGAATAAAATTCCACGGTTATGACGGCTTTTTAATAGCGTACTATTGTAAGACTCAAAGATATTACATAACTTTGCACAGTTTTTTCAACCACCAACTGACGCACTGTGGGAAAATTTACAGAATATAAGTTACCGCTCAAATCTCTTGCCCCGGGCACACACACGTTTGAGTATCATCTCGAAAAACCGTTTTTCGAGAAC
>CAMWPX010000017.1 GCA_947176205.1 uncultured Porphyromonadaceae bacterium | reverse complement strand
TTATAAGTCACAGAACGGTCTTCCCGAACTTCTTATTACTGCTGTTGGTGAAAAGAGCGCAGGTTCTGAAGTAGAACCTATTGAAGTTAACGTTAGCGATATTGACTTGACCATGCTCAATCAGTACCTTACTTTTGGTCCTGTTTCAATTGCTGCAGCTACAGCTAACAATAACTTCACAGCTACCGATGCCGATGGTAACACTATCACTGTTTACAATCAGTTTAACAATGCTTCATACGGTGATGTGGTTGAAGTTTCTGAAGGCGAAGGTTTCTTTGTAACAGGTTTCGTAAGTGTTTACAGTGGTAAAGTTCAGTTCGTACCCGTTTCTATAGATGGTGGTAAAGTGATTGAAACAGTCGCTACTCCTGTTATCTCTCCTGCATCAGGTTCACTCGAAGCCGGCACACTTATCACTATCGAATGTGCTACCGAAGGCGCTCAGATATACTATACTACTGAAGATGCAACACCCTCTGCTACTTCTGTAACTTCACTCCTTTATGATGGTGCTATTTCATTCTCTGAAAACATGACTATCAAGGCTATTGCAGTTAAAGAAGGTATGTATGACAGCAATGTGGCTGAAGCTACATTTACTCTTGCCGTTGCCGGTGAAACTGAAGCTACATTTGACTTTACTGTTGATAATGGTGTTGGTGAAAGCACTAAAGCTGACCTCGCTCAAGGCGGTGATACTAAAAATGGCGGTACTAACTCACTCAATGAAGTTACTCTTACACAGGGAGTTGTATCAATGACTTGCTCTATAGGTGAAGGTGGTACAGACCCGAAATGGTGGACTGATCCCGGTTTGCGTATTTACAAGAATAACACTGTTACATTTACCGTTCCTGAAGGTTGCACACTTATCAGCATTGTAGCAAATCAGGGTACAGCTACTGCAGCTAACTTCAATAAAGCTAAGTTTACTGCTTCTACCGGTTCAATGGATTCTACCGGTCATACTTGGACTCCTGCTGAAGGTGATGAAGTTACTGAAGTAACACTTACTCAGCAGTCTGGTGATAATGGTCGTCTTGGCGGTTTCACTGTGAAATATACTAACGGTCTTGGTGCTATTGAAGAAATAGGAGTTGATGCTAACGCTCCCGTTGAGTTCTACAATCTTCAGGGTGTTCGTGTTTCTTCAGATGTTGTAGCTCCCGGTATCTATGTAGTTCGTCAGGGTTCTAAAGCAATGAAAGTTCTCGTTAAATAATTATATTAACGATATATCTAAAAATAGGAGCTGCGAATATTCGCAGCTCCTATTTTTATGTAATTATGTAATTGATGATATTGGCTAAAATAGTCCTATGATTATAGCATCTGCAGTAAGGAAGTGCGATTGTGGGATATATAGCCGATTATTATTCAGAATAAGAGAACCTGATTTAATAAAACCGGTAGCCTTATTTAATAATTCTGTACAGGCGCTATCATTGAAAAGTTGTGTAAACTCATCAATAGAAAGTCCGGTGGTAGTGCGTAACCGGAGCATAATATATTCTTCAATACGCTCGGATGTGGACAGAAACTCTTCTGTAAAAGAGTGTTCAGGTAGTTCAAGATATTTTTTTACGGATGTCGGATTTGCCCGTCTTATTATACCGTCGTAACTGTGTGCTGCCGCTCCTATGCCCAGATACGGTGTGAAATTCCAGTATGCACTGTTATGACGAGAATGATAATTCGGTAAGCAGAAATTAGATATTTCGTATTGTTCATAGCCTTCTGTAGCGAGCATATCACAAAGTATGTCGTACATAAGCGCTGAATCATCCTCGTTTATCGGTTGTAGTTTTCCGGATTGAAGCATTGCGGTTAGTTTTGTGCCCGGTTCATACATCAGGGAGTATGCCGAAATATGCTGGGGTCGGAATTGTATAATCTGTTTTAGGGTCGTTTCCCAACTTTTTACAGTCTGGATTGGTAACCCGTAAATTAGGTCGAGTGAGATATTACTAAAACCGGCGTTACGCAGCATGTGCATGGATTCTATCGCTTTCCGGGCGTTATGCCTGCGTCCGACTGCGTGCAGTTCATCATCATTAAGTGTTTGTACTCCCATGCTGATACGATTCACTCCATACTGTTTAAGTAGCATCAGTAATTCATCAGTAACATCTTCCGGATTAACCTCAATGGTAAATTCTTCAATCGGTTCTTCACTTCCTATAGTCATGACTTTGCGGAGCAAAGGCTCAGGCAGAGATGATGGAGTCCCTCCACCAATATACTTTGTCGTTATCGTGTCAGTTATTTCATCACGGCGTGAGATATATTCTTTGGCAAGGGCTTCTACGTACCTTTTGGCAGATTCGGTACGAGGAGTGGAATAGAAGTCGCAGTAGGCACACTTCGACCGACAGTAAGGGATGTGAATATATAAGCCCGCCATATCAGATATCAATGTTCGCCAAGTTCGCGGTTGCAGATGGGGCGGAACTTACAAAATGTACAGGCGTGAGTGTCGGGAGATTGAGTAAAAGGAACTTTTTTATCAAAAATCTCACTAACTTTATCACGCAATAATTCGAGAAACTGGTCTTCGATATCTCGGTAATCCAATATCGGGTCTTTACCAAGCCGTAGCGGAGGAATTCCTTTGGGATAAATCTGCTTTAGAGGATAGATAAGCGGCATTATAGCGTCATTATATCCATGAACAGATTTATAGAAATGACAATATAGCAGTAACTGAAGTATAGCCTTAGGACGGTCTTTAATTCCGGTGGCAAACATTTCATTCAGATTGCGGCACACTAATGTATCGCCGCCGGTCTTATAGTCGATGAATCGCATCTTGCCATCGGTTATATCTATTCTATCAATTATCTGTGTGAAATTGACTGAAAGTGTAGGGGAGATATATAGTATTCCTTTGTCCTTTACTTCACTCCCTATATATCGGAAGGGTGTATTGGCTAAATCATGCTCGATTACTTTGCGGAATGTAGCTTCAATTATTTTTCCTAACAGCAGACTTTGTCCCAGAAGCGGTGTGTCACATTTATCCTGCGGGAGGTGGTGAAATTCGGTATTGATTTCACGGACAATAAGGCGCTTGACTAATAAATCGGTGTCAAGCGTATATGGGCGTAGCATCTCGGCTGTAATATCGCTGTCAGGTGCAGGTAGAGTTGAACATATATGGTCATAAAATTTCTGAGCTATATGATGGAATATCGTACCGTATGTGGCGGCATCCATAAAATCATATATGTCATCAGGCGCACGGTAATCTTCTACTTCTTCAAGATAAAACCATAGCGGGCAATTGATGTATTTGTTTATACTGCTTGCAGATAACGCTTTTTCGCCTCCGGCTTTGAATGATTCAAGTTTCTGAATGATATGGTCTGATTTTGGAATGCTGATACTTTCCGTCGGGAAAGTACATTGTTTATACACCATGTTGCGATGTGTTATGTCACGGTTGCCGAAAAGATACAGCATCTGAGCCGGATAACGTGATATCCCGTTGCTTTTGGTGCCGCCTACTTTTCGTGAATCATAAATCAAAGTGACATTGTTGGCTCTCGATATCAATCGATAAAAATAATATGCAAATATACTTTCTTGAAAGTCAATAGTCGGCAATCCGCTGTCACGCCGTAAAGCATCGGGTATGAACGAACGTGTATAATGTTTGCGGGGGAATACACGTTCATTCATAGATATCATTATTACATTGTTAAAATCAAGGGCACGTGTTTCCAGCATACCCATTATCTGAAGTCCATGTAATGGTTCGCCGAAAAAGTTTACGACAGTGGAATTTACAGCTCGTTCAATCAGTCGGAAAAACGATACTTGATTCATATTGATATCGAATTGTCTGGCAACATCGTAGAGTTGTTCTACGGCATCGACATACGTATCAATGAATTTACGTTGCATTTGTTCTCCATTAGGCAACGTGCCAAGCATAAATTTACACAGATTGCGTAGGTATTGAACCACATCGTTAATATCTGTCTCACGGACTATTGGCGCGAAAATAGGTGAAAGTTCAGGTATGGCTGAAATAATCATTTGAGCCGGTACGTTGAAAAGACGTTTATTTTCTATATCCACCCAAAGTCGCTGTATTGCCGCCGGATTTATGGACATGATGCCCGGAGTGGTTAGTATGGACTCCACATCTTCCATATAATAGGATATACTTCCGTCAGCCTCACGTATTCGAGCCCGCATCTGCAGACTGATTATGCTCTTCATAATCGATGAAATAGGTGAGTTCCTGAGTGGGAATCCCATGGTGACATTTATTTTGTTGGGTATATCTTCACCCTTAGAGTCGAATTTGTCGGGCAGGGAATGGATAAGTGGTATAAGCAACGATTCGTCAGGTAATACCACAGCAGTATCAATGGCGTTGTCCACATTATTTATGGCGCCGGATTTTATCCATTGCGAAAGTTGTTCCCCTGCCATTTTCGTCTGTGCAATTCGTGATGGAACACCTAATATCTCAGTATGTGGAAAATGGCTGTCATCATCTTCTTCAAGTGGATAGCGTGAAGGAAAATCCCGCATATTGCGTGAAATAAACCGTCCGGCTCTATTATGAGCTTCATTGGCTATGGGAGAAATGAAATCCCAATAAAAATCAGCACATTTACGGTTACGTAGTCGTGAGAATATTTTGTGCTCGGCACGGTTAAGCACGTTGAATCCAACGAAAACATAGCGTGCATATGGCAATTCAGTGTTGTTGTCGGGACTTAGACTTTCAGCTGCTTTCCGATAAAGCATCCCTTGTGTTGTCAGTCCTTTATCTTTCAATCTGGAGATGAAGCCTTTATAGAGCGGATAAAGCACTTGCCATAATTTGGCGAATTTACCCTGATTGGCGGGCTTGTCGGCATAGTCTATGTGTTCCCAAAGATGCTCCTGGTCTGAGTATGGGACATTGACCCCCCAGTATCTTTTGATGACACTTGCCTGCTCCTCGGTAAGGTAATTGGCACGTATTTCTTTTAGTCGTGTGACGTTGGAAAATAATCCTTTTGCATCTACAAGATAGCGGTCTACATCATTGAAATCATTGATGAGTATATCTCCCCAGAATACAAATCTATTAAAATCAACATCTACATTTGGTTGCTTGCGATATTCATCATATAATGTAAACAAAGATTCATACCGGCTTGCTTCAATCAAATCACTGAATTCCGCTACAAAATCGGTAATAGTGGTTACTGCAGGCATTATTTTACCGTCAGGAAGGGATTCCTGCAGAAAGTGTGTAAGGAACGCTGCACTACGTTTATTTGGTAATACAAAGCAGTAATCACACAGATTATGAAGTTCGTGTTCGATATACGCGTTAACTACTTGTTGGAGAAATGGAGTCATGTCTATTTAAGTAGCAAGATTACTTTGATAGCAACATCAAGATTGATTATTTTTGAATTTCCATTGCCGCTGATATCTGTTTTGGCGTTATTGAATACGGTCATGAGTCTTTCTACGTTACGCTCATTGATATAAGGTGAGAACTTTACAGAGAAATTTGATTCAGCGCTGTTGAGATATGTCAATTCGGGTACATGATAGTTGAGAATGAAATTTTCACGTATCATGTGCATGGTGTAATCGTAGAAACGCATCTGTTTGTCACGATTCATGTCAGCGAGATTATTTGCCCACGACCTCAATTCTTTAATCTTACGTTGATACGCCAATCGCATTAATTGCATAAACAGGTCAAGAAATTCGGTAGATTCTCCACTCCATTCAAAATGTCGTTCGGCTGCAATCATTGAACCATTACTAATATGTGCCAGAGCCATAGCATTTTGTCGGGACAGTTCCGGATGTGATGTCATCAGATTATCAGTAATGATATCATCCGGTAACCGCTTCATATTTATGCGTTGGACGCGTGAATAAATCGTAGGTAGTATTTCCTGAGGAGAATCACTGACCATTATGAATATAGTGTTTTCGTATGGTTCTTCTATCAGTTTTAACAGCTTATTTGCTGCCTCCTCGTTCATTCTCTCCGGTAACCACCATAATACGATTCTTTGTGATGAAATGTGAGTGGTAAAGGCAAGCTTATGTATAAGCGAAGCACTTTCGGTAACGTAGGTTACGGGTTGGGCATTTTTCTTGGAAAAGGTAGCGCTCCATGCATTGATATCTAGATAAACTTTTGATTTGAAGAAATCGTTCCACTCTGCTAAAAAATCATCAGATACAGGTGCCGATTTCATACTGTCAAGCTTGACTACCGGAAATACGTAAGTAACATCTATGTGATTAAGAGACTGATGCAATAAGCATGATTTGCATTTACCACATGAATCGCCGTTGGCATCTCGGTCAGTACATTGGATGTATTGGGCAAGTGCGCGTGCCATGGCGAATTTTCCTATACCTGCCGGTCCCTCTAAAAGTATGGCATGAGGAATCTGACCGGAATTTACCATATTTCGTAATGCGCTTTTAACTTCTTCGTGAGATGGAATATCGCTGAACTTCATAATAATGACTACATTACATTTTTAAGAATTTGTTCAACACTCGGTACGGCATTTAGCGAATAAATGTGTATTGATTTCACTCCTTTATCGTAAAGTTCGGTCATCTGTCGGGTAGTCCATTCTATACCGATTTTTTTAGCATCATTATCATCGGAGCAATTCATAAGTTTGTCAGCGAGCGGTGACGGAAGGTCTACGTGAAATACTTTAGGAAGGATGGTAAGCTGTGAGCGTGAAGTAATAGGTTTGATTCCTGGAATTATCGGGACGCTGATTCCAGTAGCTCTGCATCGTTCCACAAAATCATAGAATTTGTCGTTGTCAAAAAACATTTGTGTAACGATGTATGATGCCCCATTGTCCACTTTATGTTTAAGCCACATGATATCCATGTCGATATTCGGAGCCTCATCATGTTTCTCCGGATAACCCGCGACTCCGTAATCAAATGTTTCAGTATTAGGATCATCCATCATCGTTCCATCGACAAAAATACCTTTATTGAAATCGTTAATCTGCATCTGCAGCTGATAAGCGTAGGCATGCCCGCCGGCTGACGGTGTAAATCTTGATTCATGCTTAGCCTTGTCTCCGCGTAGCACAAGCAGATTGTCTATGCCGAGAAATTTAAGATCAATCAGAGCATATTCGGTCTCAATCTTTGAATATCCGCTGCATATTATATGTGGTACAGCTGGAATATTATAGCGTTGCTGAATGGCAGCAGCCACAGCTACTGTTCCAGGGCGGGAGCGTTCGCTTATTCTTTGATAAAGACCGTCAGGGGTGGACTTAAATACTAATTCACTTCTGTGTGTGGTTATGTTGATATATGATGGATTATAGGGAAGAATCTGTTCAATCTGAGCAAAAAGACGGTTTATTCCCCGTCCTTTTAGCGGTGGTAGTACTTCGATGGAAAAACCTTTTCCGGGATTTGATTCTATAATTTCAGGTATAGTCATATATTAATAGTAATCGTGTCACACAAAGATAATAAAAAAGCCCGAGATAACCCCGGGCTTTAGATGATGAGCTGATTTATATTTATGCTTTGTATGCTTCTTGCTGTGCGGGTGAGAAGTTAGCAATAAATTCAGCATGTTTGGTCACTTCAGCCTGAGCTATTTTATTGTATACTTCAGCCGAATGAGTGAATGCGTCATTACGGTTGGCATCCAGAATAAGGAGATAGCCCATGATGATATTACCTGCCATTTCTACCATGCGGCGAGCCATAAAATCGGTGTAAGCCTGATCCTTGACTTCCATTACGGTTGCTACTGCTTTTTCATATTTAGCTGTAAGGTCTACGAGTACATCGCGCAAAGGTTTGAGAGAGTCCTTTATTTCTTGAGCAGCGTAATCGTTAATCATTGAAAGATATGTACCGGTGGTGACGTGTCGGATAGCGGCTACTACCTGAAGTTGGGTGGTACCTTCATAGATGGAGGTGATGCGGGCATCACGATATACACGCTCGCAGGCATAATCTTTCATGAAACCTGATCCTCCGTGAATCTGAATACAGTCGTAGGCATTCTGGTTGCAATATTCGCTACCCATACCTTTTACCAAAGGAGTGCAGGCATCGGCAAGTTTGGTATACGCTTTCATCTCTTTGCGTTCATCCGGAGTGAGTGTGCGTTCTTTGGCAATGTCTTCATATATTTTGTAAACATCCACAAAGCGTGAAGTTTCGTAAAGAAGTGCTCGTGAGGCGTCAAGTTTAGCTTTCATCACGGCAAGCATTTCATATACAGCCGGGAATTCGATGATAGCTTTACCAAATTGTTTACGGTCTTTAGCATAAGCGAGGGCTTCGCGATAGGCGCGTTCACTGACACCAACTGACTGAGCGGCGATACCGAGACGGGCACCGTTCATAAGAGCCATTACATATTTGATAAGACCCATACGACGTGAACCGCAAAGTTCAGCTTTAGCATTCTTATATACAAGCTCGCAAGTGGGTGAACCTTTAATACCCATTTTGTTTTCGATGCGACGTACGTCAACACCGCCATCACGCTTGTCATAAATAAACATTGACAGACCGCGACCGTCTTTGGTACCGTCTTCCGAACGAGCGAGTACCAAATGTATGTCGCTATCACCGTTGGTAATAAAGCGTTTTACGCCGTTAAGACGCCAAGTGCCATCGGGTTGTTCAGTGGCTTTAAGCATAACTGACTGGAGGTCACTGCCGGCATCGGGTTCGGTAAGGTCCATAGACATGGTTTCGCCCTGACAAACGCGAGGAATATATTTTTGCTTTTGCTCTTCGTTAGCAAATTCATAGATAGTTTCGGCGCAGTCCTGCAGACCCCAAAGGTTTTCAAAACCGGTATCGGCACGGCTAACGATGTCTGCAGCCATGATATACGGAGTGATAGGGAAATTAAGACCACCGAGACGACGAGGCATTGACATCCCCATCAGACCGGCTTTACGGCATAAATCAAGATTTTCCTTGGTGCCATCAGCATATACTACGCGACCGTTTTCTACGTGAGGACCTTGATGATCCACACCTTCTGCATTATCTGCAATAGTACCGCCACAGATTTCACCTACGATTTCAAGTACTTTGTCGTAAGAGTCCATGGCATCCTCAAAGTCCTGAGGAGCATAGTCGTAAGTTTGAGCGTCGGCAAAGTTACGTTCTTTGAGTTCTACGATTTTTTGCATCAGAGGATGACTCAGGTGATGCTTCAAATCAGGATTATCATTATAAAAGTTAGCCATGGCTTATTTTGAATTTTTCTTGTAGTACTTAATAAGTTTGGGGATTACATCTTCAGCATTTCCATTGATTACATAATCGGCGATAGCATTTATTGGAGCTTCAGGGTCATTGTTTATGGAAATGATAATAGAGCTTTCTTGCATACCTGCGATATGCTGAATCTGACCGGAAATACCGCAAGCGATATAAAGTTTGGGACGAACGGTAACGCCTGTCTGACCTATCTGACGGTCATGTTCACAAAATCCGGCATCAACTGCAGCACGAGATGCGCCTACTTCAGCTCCGATTGTTTCGGCAAGTTTATAGAGCAGTTCAAAGTTTTCTTTTGACCCCATTCCATAACCACCGGCAACGATTATTGGTGAATTTTTGATATTAACCTTAGATTTTTCTATATGACGGTCAAGGATTTCAATTACGAATTCTTCGGGGCTTACATATTTTGATGCATCCAGTTCAACTACTTCACCTTTGTGATTTGCATCAAAAACTTCTTTTTTCATTACGCCTTCGCGTACGGTTGCCATCTGGGGACGACATTCTGGATTGACGATTGTTGCAACGATGTTACCTCCGAATGCGGGACGAATCTGATACAAAAGATTTTGATATTCTTTACCTGTTTTAGGGTCTTTGTGGTCACCGATTTCAAGTGAGGTACAGTCGGCAGTAAGGCCGCTGTGCAGGCATGATGATACACGTGGACCGAGGTCACGACCAATGCAGGTAGCACCCATAAGGCAAATCTGCGGTTCAATTTCTTTGAACAGATTGATGAGTACTGATGCATGAGGATTAGATGTATAAGGATATAAACGGTCATCAGCCACTTTGTAAACGACATCAGCACCGTACGGGAACAGTTGGTTCTCAACTCCGTCGAGCTTATCGCCAATTACTACGGCTTCAAGTTTCACACCGAGTTTATCGGCAAGCTCACGACCTTTGGTGAGTAATTCGAGGCTAACATCAGCTACTTTTCCCTCGTCGAACTCACAATACACTATGAGATTATTTTTGTCTGTCATGATTGGATTTCTTGATAGTTTATTGACTGATATATTATCAGCCTATAGTGTGGTTGGCAATAAGTTCTTTAATAAGGTTTTCTATCTGGGTATCGTCATTGTCAAGGCAAAGGCTCTCTTTTGCAGTAAATACAACATTTTCGATAGCTTTTACTTTTGTGGGCGAACCGGGCATACCTATTTGAGTGGGGTCAGCATCTACATATGCGGCGCTCCATTCGTTGATATTCAGATAGGGACGTTTTTCAAGCAGTTCTTTCTGTTTCTCAGGAAGGTTGGCTTTTTCTGATGTAGAAGCTGCATATTTGTATTTCTGTATACGCATAGCATTGCGGGGACGGCAATCTGCAGCCGAGCCATTTACCGTTACGACACAGGGCAGGGGAGCCTTGACTGTTTCCACACCATTTTCCAAACGGCGTTTTACTACGACATTTTTGTCGTTGATTTCAAGTATTTCTTCAGCGTATGTAACTTGAGGAATCCCAAGCTTTTCTGCTATCTGAGGACCTACTTGGGCAGTATCGCCGTCTATAGCCTGCCGACCACCAAGGATGATGTCATATTTACCGAATTTCTTAACAGCCTGTGCAAGTGAATAAGAAGTTGCCAGGGTATCAGCACCGCCAAGAACACGGTCAGTTAAAACTACGCCACCGTCAGCACCGCGATACATAGCTTCGCGAATGATTTCAGACGCACGTGGAAGACCCATAGTCAGTATTGTCACTGTTGAACCGGGATTGGCATCTTTAATGCGGAGTGCTTGTTCAAGGGCATTGAGGTCCTCCGGATTAAAGATAGCCGGGAGAGCAGCACGATTTATCGTTCCGTCCTCTTTCATAGCATCTTTGCCCACATTGCGGGTGTCAGGCACCTGCTTGGCGAGCACAATGATGTTTAGACTCATACTTTATGATTTTGTAATTAATAATTAATATTTTTCAATGCAGAATGATAATTCAACTTACAAAGTTAAAAATAAGATTGCAATACGCAAAATATTTGTGACCTAACTGCAATATAATCAGGTTTAAGACTTATTGTTAACGTTTATTTGAACTTATACATTATTCGTGACTTGAACCATCGAAACAGTGGGTGCAAATTTTACACTTGGGTAATCCGATTGATTCAACTATGTTTTCTATGGAGTTGAATTTTAGAGTCGTTAGATTAAGTTCTTTTCTAATATCCTCTACCATAGCTTCATATCGTTCGCTTCCAGTGGTGGCGTATTCGTCAAGGTGTGCGTCATGGCTGCCTTCGCGTTTTTGGATAACACGGCGTGTTATTAATTCCAGGTCGCTTTTTGATGCTGTGAAGTTCAGGAATTTACAGGGATAAATAAGCGGGGGACAGCTTATACGCATGTGAATTTCCTTTACCCCAGCGGCAAACAAATCGCCTACATTATCGCGTAGTTGTGTGCCTCGCACAATTGAGTCATCACAGAAAATAACTTTTTTGTTCCTTAACAAGTCAGTATTCGGTATAAGTTTCATTTTGGCTACAAGTTCACGGCGTTCCTGTGAACTTGGTGTGAAACTGCGTGGCCATGTCGGGGTATATTTTACAATACCGCGTTTATAGGGTATGCCTTTACCTTCAGCATATCCAAGAGCCATGCCAATGCCTGAGTCGGGAATCGGACAGATGAAATCAGCATCGGTTTTATCTTCTCTACCCATTTTTTCTCCGGCTTCATAACGCATCTCATCAACGTTGCGTCCTTCATAACGGCATACAGGATAACCGTAATAGGTCCATAAGAAGGCACAAATCTGCATTTCATTACCGGGAGCTTGCAATCTTGTGTATGCTTCAGGAGTTATTTCTACAATTTCTCCGGGACCCACGTTATAACATTCTTCATAGCCGAGGTTACAGAATGCACAGCTTTCGGATGCAGCTGCCATTGAGCCTGGTTTTTTACCGAGAATTATAGGCGTGCGACCGAGCGGGTCACGTGCGGCGAGCACTCGTCCTTCCATCAGAAGTAACATCGAGCAGGAGCCTTTGATGTGGCGGAAGGCGTTGTTGATACCATCAATTATATCTTTGCCGTCACTAATAAGCGCCGCAATCATTTCGGTAGGGTTAATTATATCGTAACTGTGTTCACAAAAATGATGCCCTTTGGCGAGCATCTTTTTTTCAAGTTCCGATATATTATTGATACGGGCTACCGTTACTATAGCGAATTTGCCCAGATGACAGTTTACTATAATAGGCTGAGCATCGGTGTCAGATATGACACCGATGCCGCAGTTTCCTGAAAATTCGTCAAGTTCGTTTTCAAATTTTGTACGAAAGTAAGAGTTTTCAATGTTGTGAATCGAACGGGTAAAAACGCCCTGATTGATGGTTGCCATACCGGCACGTTTTGTCCCCATGTGACTATTGTAGTCAACGCCATAGAACAAATCACTAACACAGTTTCGCTTTGAAGCTATTCCAAAAAATCCTCCCATTTTGAAATATATATTTTATGAATGATATGTCAGATTATTTAATTTTATTTTCTATCCATTTACGTGCATTGACAAATGCATCAAGCCAAGGCGTAACATCGTTAGAACGTCGAGAACGAGGGTAGTAGGCGCATTGCCATGGGAATATAGCTCGTTCGAGGTGGGGCATCATGGCAAGATGACGACCATCTGCGGAGCAAAGACCGGCGATTCCGGCTACAGACCCATTGGGATTGGCCGGGTATGCCGAGTAATTATATTTTAATGCGATATGGTAGTCACTCAGAGGCATTGGCAGATGAAAACGACCTTCACCGTGTGCTACCCATATTCCTAATTTCATCCCGGCAAGTGAACCGAACATAACAGAATTATTTTCCGGTATGGTTACTCCAATGAATTGGGATTCGAATTTATGGCTGATGTTATGTTCCATGGTTGCTTTTTTAGGCAATTCAGGACATATCAGATTCAGTTCCATCATTAACTGACATCCGTTACATACGCCAAGCGATAGAGTATCATTGCGTTTGTAATAGTTTTCAAGAGCTTTGCGTGCGTTGTCATTCCAAAGGAATCCGCTTGCCCAGCCTTTTGCTGAGCCTAATACATCGGAATTTGAGAATCCACCGCAGAACACTATCATATTGACATCTTCAAGAGTCTCACGCCCGGTCATTAAGTCAGTCATGTGCACGTCCTTGACTTCAAATCCGGCGAGATATAGTGAATAAGCCATTTCGCGGTCACCGTTTACTCCTTTTTCTCGAATTATAGCAGCTTTAACGCCTCTGTGTATATGACGCCCGTGAGCAAGGCCTCGTGAGGCAAGCGAGCCATTAAACGATGTCGGTATTCTGAATCGCAGAGGCTGCTTCTTGTAATTTTCAAATCGGAGTTTAGCACATTTTTCTCCACTCTGTATGGAGTCAAGCAGATAGGATGTGTGAAACCATACATCACGCATATAATCTATTCCTATCAGACGTTGAGAGCCACAATGATTAATCATTATCTGGCGTTCATCAGTCGGACTGCCTATGGCATAATATGTAATGCCAGCTTTATTGAGAAGAGCTAAAGCAGAGTCTACTTTATTGTCGGCAATCTGTATAACAAGAGCCGGATTTTCAGCAAAGAGTATTTTTACTAAATCGGTGCATCCTTTATTAACAAACTCGTCAGTATTGAAATCTATGCCGCCATTGGTATTGGCAAAAGTCATTTCAAGTAAGGTTGTAATTAATCCACCGGCTGAGACATCGTGGGCAGCCAATAGTGAACCACGTTTGACAAGCGTTTGTATGGCATTGAATGTATCAATGAATTTTTTCGAATCAGAAACAGTGGGAGTAGCAGTACCCAATTTATTCAATGATTGAGCAAACGCTGAGCCACCGAGTTGCAATGGCGAATTTGAAAAATCAATATAATATAATTTTGATGTAACCGGTTGGATAACTGGCGAAACTACTTTGCGGATATTCGTTACATGACCGGCTGCTGAGATAATGACAGTGCCCGGAGCGTATACTTTTTTATCTCCGTATTTTTGTGTCATGGAAAGACTATCCTTGCCGGTAGGAATATTTATACCTAATTCGCACGCAAATTTGCTGCAGGCTTCCACCGCTTTATATAATGCGGCATCTTCACCCGGATTTTTACAGGGCCACATCCAGTTGGCACTAAGTGATAAACTCTTGATGCCATCTTTTAACGGAGCTCCTACAATATTGGTTAGAGATTCGGCAATGGCGATAATAGAACCGTTAACAGAATCGACTAATGATGTCTGAGGCGCATGACCTATGGAAGTGGCTATACCTTCTTTCCCCTGATAATCCAAGGCAACTACACCGCAGTCACTTAATGGGAGCTGTATTTCGCCTTGACACTGTTGACGTGCTATTTTACCTGTAACCGAGCGGTCTACCTTATTGGTAAGCCAATCCTTGCAGGCAACAGCTTCGAGTGACAGCACATCTTTTATGTATTCCTCAATAGAATCTTCCTTATAGTCAATATCAGAATATGTATGGTGAACAGTCGAGTCTTCCATAATGGTACGAGGCGAGTTTCCAAACATATCTTCCATAGCTAAATCGATTGGCTTGATGCCGTCGGATTGTTTGAAAACAAAACGGTTATCGTCAGTCGTTTCACCGACTACATACATCGGTGCTCGTTCACGGTCAGCTATCTCTTTGACATAAGTAATATCTTTGTCATTAAGAACAATACCCATTCGTTCCTGACTTTCGTTTCCTATAATCTCTTTGGCTGAAAGTGTCGGGTCCCCTACGGGTAAAGCATTCATGTCGATAGTTCCACCCGTAGCTTCGACTAATTCCGACAATGCGTTCAAATGTCCGCCGGCACCGTGGTCATGTATGGATGTGATGGGGTTGTCATCACTTTCTGCGAGGGCACGGATTACGTTTGATACACGTTTTTGCATCTCTGGGTTGGCGCGCTGCACGGCATTCAGTTCTATGGAGTTGTCATAACAACCGGTTTCAACGGATGATACAGCACCTCCACCCATGCCGATACGATAGTTGTCACCACCCATTACTACCACCTTTTCTCCGGCTGTAGGAATCCCTTTGATGGCATCTTTCCGGGATGCAAATCCGACACCACCGGCAAGCATGATAACTTTATCATAGGCATATAGTCTGCCATTTTCATCATGCTCAAAAGTAAGAAGTGACCCACAGATAAGTGGTTGTCCGAATTTATTACCGAAATCAGAAGCCCCGTTGGATGCTTTTATCAGAATCTCTGCCGGTGTTTGATATAACCATACGCGTGGATTGGTCATTAATTCCCATCTGTGCTCAGGGCTAAGACGTGGATATGAAGTCATATATACGGCAGTGCCGGCTATAGGGAGGGAAGCTTTACCTCCACCGAGTCTGTCGCGAATTTCTCCACCGGTACCTGTGGCGGCACCGTTAAACGGTTCTACCGTGGTTGGAAAGTTGTGGGTTTCGGCTTTAAGTGATATGACGGTATCAATATCTTTTACATCAAAAAAATCCGGTTTATTGGGATTGACAGGATAAAATTGTTGTATTTTAGGACCTTTAACGAATGCTACGTTATCCTTATACGCTGAAATAAGTGTATTCGGATTGGTCTGAGATGTCTTTTTTATAAGCTTAAAGAGTGATGATTCTTTTTCTTTACCGTCAATAATAAATGTGCCGTTAAATATTTTATGACGACAATGCTCGGAATTTACTTGTGAGAATCCGAATACTTCGCTGTCGGTAAGTTTTCTGCCGAGCTTTTCCGACAGTTCACGGAGATATTTTTCTTCTTCAGCGCTTAAAGCTAATCCTTCAGTCTTATTATATTCCGAAATGTCATCGATATATATAATCGGTTCAGGCTTGATTGAAGTGGTGAATACTTTGGAATTTAGTCCGGAATAAACGCGTTGAAGCATTTTGTCAAAGACTGGGGTCTCATCGGCACAGCGATGGAATTCCTCAATTCGGGTAATACCTTCGATACCCATGTTTTGAGTGATTTCTACTGCATTAGTACTCCAAGGAGTAATCATTTCTTTACGCGGACCGATAAAAGTACCTTTTAGGGAAGTGCCACTAAGGGGCTTGGCGCCACTGAAAAGCCAACAGAGTTTTTCAATTTCATCACCGGAAAGACGGTGAGAGCACTCTACGGCTATTACTTCAGAAGCACCTTTTTTGAAGAATACAACCATTGTGTAATAGGGATGATAAGATGGAAGAAAACGCTGAGCGTTTTTGTTACTGCAAAGGTAACAATAATCTGTCAAAAATCAAGGATTACTATATAAAAAAGAGCAGATGTATCGAAATTGATACATCTGCTGTACATTATGGTCGAATCGTTAGTTTGTTGCCTTATTTTTTCTTACGATTACCGTAGCGGCTCATAAACTTATCAACACGTCCTGCGGTATCCACAAGTTTCTGTTTACCGGTAAAGAAAGGGTGAGAAGAACTGGTGATTTCAAGCTTTACAAGAGGATAAGTCACGCCATCTACTTCAATAGTTTCTTTAGTCGCGATGGTTGAACGAGTGATAAATATTTCGTCATTTGACATATCTTTGAATACGACTTCACGGTAATTGGAAGGATGGATATCTTTTTTCATATTAGTAACTGAATGTGTTGATTATCTTAATATTATGAGTAACGCTGGTAGGGCGTTTATCTGTAATGGCGTGCAAAGTTAACTATTTATTCGGTAATATACAAATATTTATGAGGAATATTTAAACTTTGACACTGATTTACAGATTAATCCGCAAATTCAATGAGTGGAGCTTCGGTTCCTACGATTTGATCGGTTTTTACGAATACGCGTTTTACTACAGCATCATGTTCGGCTGTTACATCGTTTTCCATTTTCATGGCTTCATATACAAGCAGAATCTGACCTGTTTTAACTGTGTCTCCGGCTTTAACGTTAACTTCAATTATCCTGCCACCCATTGGCGCTGATAATAGTTCACCGGTAATCGGGGAGTTGTCTACATCTGGTTCTGTATCGGCTTTTTCCGCTGCTTTTTCTGCGACTGTTGCTTCATATTCTTCAGCGCGACGTTTGCGTAAGAATCCGTTGGCAACTGATGGTAGGAGTTCAAGCAACAGATATTCCTCATCATTCTTAGCCAATGAAACTCCACCGAGGTCTTCGAGCTTGGGGTTCTCCGGCTTTTTATATCGGCTGACATCGTATGGATGTTCTGTAGCGTCACCGGTAATTTTTTCACGGAACGCAGGGTCAATCGCTACAGGTGTATGTCCGTATTCGCCTTTGATGAGCGAGATAAATTGATTAGATGCATTACTATAATCGGGATTTCCTTTTTTGCGGTCAAGAGCCAGACTTACAGCCTGTGAACCTACAATCTGACTGGTTGGCGTTACCAATGGTACCAAACCGGCATCACGGCGTACTTTAGGAATCAATCGCATGGCATCATCAAGGAGGTCAGATGCTTGGAGAGCTTTGAGTTGAGCTACCATGTTGGAATACATGCCCCCGGGTACTTCAGCGTCTTTAACTAATTCGTTGGGCTTTGGAAATCCAAAATATTCTTCTATAGCATGACAAGCGTTAAGTAAGCCTGATTCATCATTTGCTTTAGCACAAGCGATGGCTTCATCAAATAGTTTGGATACGTGTTCGGGTAGGGTGGTTTTGAGCGGATCAAAGTTGATGGGCATCGTCTTGACAAGGTCAAATTCGGCAAGTGACTTGCGCGCATTTATAAGCTCATCACGGATTTCTGCTACTGCAGTCATATTTACATCAACTTCTATACCCATACGGGTTGCGAATACGTAAATAAGTTCAAGGGCTGGAGCTGCTGAACCACCACCGAACCACCATATATTAGTGTCGAGAATATCAACCCCATGAAGTAGTGCCATGACTGATGATGCAAGACCATATCCGGGAGTACAGTGTGTATGGAAATCAATGTCTACTTTAATTTCTTCCTTCAGGCGTGATATTATAGAGGCTGCGCGAAGCGGATTGACCAGACCGGCCATATCCTTCAGTGTGATAATTTTCGCGCCGAGTGCTTCCATAGCTTTAGCTTTCTCTACAAAGTATTCGTCAGTGAATATTTTTTCCGGTTCGGCAGGTTTTATACCGAAGAGAGCCTTGAGTTTGGCTCCGAATCCGGTAGCTTGCGCCGGTTCTTCTTTTGGGTCAACAGTGTAGCAAACAGCACCGTCGGCAATTCCGCCGAGTTCGTTAATCATGCGTATGGATTCTTTGACATTATCAATGTCATTAAGAGCATCAAAAATACGCATTACGTTAAGTCCGTTTTTGATAGCTTCTTTATAGAATCCTTCGAGTACAGAATCGGGATAAGGAACATAACCGAAGAGATTACGACCACGTGAAAGTGCTGATAATAAGGATTTCCCTTTCATAGCCTGACTTACTTTACGCAGACGTTCCCATGGAGATTCGTCAAGATATCGCATTACGGAATCGGGTACGGCACCACCCCATACTTCCATTATATAGAATCCGGCATTTTCGTAAAAAGGCAGAAGTCGATCAATAGTGGCTTGACTCATACGGGTGGCAAAAAGTGATTGCTGACCGTCACGGAGTGTCAAGTCACGAATTTTCAGCTTACGTGTTTGCATAACTTTTATGATTTATAGTTAATATCCGCACAAAAGTATATTAAAAATATTTATTACGGAAATTTTTCTTTAATTTTTATCTTCGGGTATTTCGAATGTTTTGTAATTATCTACCTTATCGGATAGCAGTGCAGCGTCAATAACCTGCCTGATATCGGTGACATATATAAAGTTCAACCCGTCAAGATATGTAGCGGGAATATCAAGAATATCTTTGCGGTTTGTTTCAGATATTATTATTGTGTCGATTCCTGCGCGTTTTGCGGCAAGGATTTTTTCTTTGATACCACCTACCGGGAGTACTTTTCCTCGCAGCGTGATTTCTCCGGTCATGGCTATGCGTGGTTTTACCTTACGTTGTGTCAATGCGGAAACGATTGATGTCACCATGGTTATACCGGCTGAAGGCCCGTCTTTTGGAATAGCGCCTTCAGGCACATGTATATGCAAAGTATAGTAATCAAATATACGTTCATCAATATTCCATAGCGAGGCATGGGCTTTGATGTACTGGAGGGCAATCATAGCGGACTCTTTCATTACATCGCCGAGATTTCCTGTCAGAATGAGTTTTTCACCCTTGCCTTTTGAAATGGATGACTCAATATATAATATTTCTCCTCCTGCGGCGGTCCAGGCAAGACCTGTTACTACTCCGGCATAATCGTTTCCTTCATATCTGTCTTTCGTGAAAACTGGAGTGCCAAGCAGTTCCTGAAGATGTTTCGGTTGAATTTTGCGATATAATTTCATGCCGCGCATTTTACGCAATACAAGTTTGCGTATGACGGCAGATATTTTTTTCTCAAGCTGTCGCACGCCACTTTCCGATGTATAACCTTCAATAATATCCGTGATAGCTTCATCCGTAAACGTTATGCCGAGTTTCGTCATCGCATTGGCTTTTATTGCACGAGGAATCAGGTGCCGTTTTGCGATTTCTATTTTTTCTTCAAGCAGGTAGCCGGAGATATCTATCACTTCCATACGGTCGAGCAGCGGTTGAGACAGTGTGGCAAGTGAATTGGCTGTAGCTATGAACAAAACGTTTGAAAGGTCATAGTCAGCATCGACATAATTATCATGGAATTTGCAGTTCTGCTCAGGGTCAAGTACTTCAAGTAATGCACTTGAAGGGTCACTTTTGCCATCGTAACCTATTTTGTCAATTTCATCAAGAAGCAGCACCGGATTAGATGAACCTGCACGGCGCATGGCGTCGATTATTCTACCGGGCATTGCTCCTATATATGTGCGCCGGTGTCCACGGAGTTCGGCTTCATCGTGTAGTCCGCCTAACGATACGCGCTGATACTTCTTACCTAAAGCTTTAGCAATGGATTGACCTAATGATGTTTTTCCTACTCCCGGAGCACCTACAAGACATAAAATTGGAGCATGACCGTCAGGGGTGTTCATTATTACAGCCAATTGTTCAAGAATGCGCTCTTTAACTTTTTCGAGCCCATAGTGGTCTGCATTCAATATATCTTCGGCTTCATTAAGTCCGTGAGTGAGTTCATCATTGATACCCCAGGGGAGAGATACCAATAAATCAAGGTAATTATATTGTATGGCGTAGTCGGGTATCTGGGGGTTCAGACGCGACAGTTTGTTCAGTTCGCGTTCAAACAGAGCCTTGACTTCATCCGGCATAGATAGCTTTTCACTTCGTGCACGCAGTCGGCTGATGTCATCGTCTTCATCTCCATATATTTCCTGACGTATGACTTCCATTTGATGTTGAAGGAAGTGCATCCGTTGGTTTTCGTTCAGGCTGAATTTTGTGCGTTCGTTTATCTCTTGAGTTATTTTAGAATATTCTTCGTTTTCTTTAAGTTCATGGAGCAACATTAATCCGCGTTCTACCATATCATCGCATTCGAGCATTTCTATTTTGCTTTTGAAGCTGAATGGCAGATGTGTGGCAAGCATGTTGATGAGCATTGAAGGCAGGGTGATATCATCAATGTCAAATGGTAAATCCATTGAGTTGTCACCCTTTATGGCGTCATGAATATGCTTTATGGAAATGCGTATCTGCTTGACTATATTGTTAAGTTTCGGGGAATTTACGTTCTTGTCCGGGTTGAGGAATTCGGCAGATATGCTGTTAGTGTCTTTACCTTTCCCTATGACAGTGAATTTATTGCCGCAGCGTACTATAGCTGTTTTCGGACCATTAGGTATATCAAATATTTTAACTACGGATGCTACTACACCGATAGGATATAAATCGTTGGGTATATCAGGCGTTTCCACCGATGCGTCTTTTTGACATATTATACCTATAGGGGTTCCGGTTTTTTCGGAAAATTCCGCCGTACGTATGGAGGTGCTTCTTCCGATGGTTACAGGAAATGTAATGTCAGGAAACAGAACAAGGTCGCGGGTAGGGAGTATGAGGAGATTATCGGGCGAAGGTGGAATTATCGGTTTTGAGAGGTCAATATCTACCTGTGCCATAGGTATGATTTTTTCAGTATTATCAGACATGGTG
>CAMWPX010000016.1 GCA_947176205.1 uncultured Porphyromonadaceae bacterium | reverse complement strand
ACCGTAGCCCGTTACTACACACCATCCGGCAGATGTATTCAAAAAACATTCACCCCGGGCAACAAAAAAGCATACGGCAACGAGATTATTGACCGTTTCACTTCGGGAGAAGTCTATAATATTGATAGTGTCCATCTGGACAAATCACAAACCTTTTATACACTCAACGGTCGAGAAGTATATGGTGGTGGCGGTATAATGCCCGATGTATATGTGCCCAACGACACTACCGGAATCACTGGATATTATATCAATGTGTTCAATGCCGGACTAATTCAAAAATACGCTTTTTCTTATGCCGATATCAATCGCGAACAGCTTCACAAGGCCAAAAACGTAAGCGAAGTATTCTCCATGCTTCCGCCTAATGACCAGTTGTTACAGGATTTCGTGCTATATGCTAAAAATGAAGGTGGAATATCACCCCGATGGTACTACATAAACATTTCAAGTGACTTAATCGTTAATCAACTGAAAGCTCTTATTGCCCGTGATGTGTTGGGTATGAACGGTTATTACGAAGTGATTAATCAGACTGACCCAACCGTGGCACGTGCATTAAAAGAGCTGAATGAGGGTAAAGCTAAATACCCGATAACAAATAAACAGATTAACGACAAGGAAGCATCATGAATAAAGAATCCATACGCCGCAGAGTAAAGGCTCGAAAACAATTACTTATAGAAACCGAACGCATTAAGGCTGCCGAAAGTGTTTTTCGCCGGCTTGAACAATTGGCTGCCTTTCATGTAAGCGAAAAGATTCTGATGTATCATTCTCTACCTGATGAACTTTCCACTATTTCATTTTTGGACAAATGGCATAATTCAAAACGATTTTTCCTGCCACGAGTCAACGGAGTAAATCTTGATATACTACCTTATGAACAGACAAGCCTGAAAATAGGAGCATTTCATATAGAAGAACCTACCGGCAATGACATAAGCGATATATCCGAAATAGAACTTATAATCGTACCCGCCGTAGCTTATGACCGCAAAGGCAACCGTGTAGGACGAGGCAAAGGTTACTATGACCGTCTTTTAGCTGAAAGCAACGCGCTTAAGATAGGTATAGGTTACGATTTTCAATTAGTCGATGAAATCGACACCGAGGAACACGATATACCAGTAGATATAGTCATCACAGAATCCGATACCTTGATTTTACGGCATAAGAGATAGCAGGAAACACACATCAAGATATTTGGGTAAATGTGGATATTATAGTAATTTTGTCGCATAATTCTCAGCGACAATATGGTATCCATTCAGAATCTGAGCGTAGAATTTAGCGCTAAATCACTGTTTGACAATATTAATTATGTAATTAACCGCAAGGATAAAATAGCTCTTGTGGGGAAAAACGGAGCAGGCAAATCGACTATGCTCAAAATCATAGCCGGATTGCAACAACCTACATCCGGCTCGGTCAATATGCCGGAAGACACAACCATAGGATATCTTCCGCAACAGATGGAAACCAGTGACACACAAACGGTGATGGAAGAAGTCAGAAAGGCTTTTTCGCATATCACCAAAATGAAAGATACATTAGAGCTGCTCAATACTGAACTTGCCGAACGCACCGATTACGAATCTGACAGTTATCACAAACTTATTGACCGCGTTACATTCCTCAACGAACGACTTGCTATAGAAGAAAGTGAAAACTCTGATGCAGAAATGGAGAAAACCCTATTAGGTTTAGGTTTTGTCAGAGATGACTTCAATCGTCCCACCTCTGAATTCAGTGGTGGATGGCGTATGCGTATCGAATTAGCAAAAATACTGTTACGTAAACCGGATTTATTGCTGCTTGATGAACCGACTAACCACCTTGACATTGAATCAATCCAATGGTTGGAACAATTTCTCACAACCAAAGCTGCTGCTGTAGTACTCGTAAGTCACGATAAAGCATTTATAGATAACGTGACAAACCGCACCATAGAAATTTCATTAGGGAAGATTTATGCGTATTCAGTTAATTACTCAAAATATCTGCAACTCCGAGCCGAACGTCTGGAACAGCAGATGCGAGCATATCAGAATCAACAGAAACAGATTCAAGACACCGAAGACTTTATAGAACGGTTTCGCTATAAAGCCACTAAAAGTGTACAAGTACAAAGCCGAATAAAGCAGTTATCAAAGATTGAACTTATCGAAATAGATGAAATCGACACCTCACACATCAATCTGCGTTTCCCCCCTGCCCCACGTTCAGGAGATTATCCTGTAATAGCCGAAAATGTCGGTAAATGTTATGGCGAGCATCAAGTATTCGATCATGCGACATTTACCATCAAACGTGGAGAGAAAGTAGCCTTTGTTGGTAAAAATGGTGAAGGTAAATCCACACTGGTAAAATGCATTATGGGTGAGATAACACACAGCGGTAACCTTAAATTAGGTCACAATGTAAAAATAGGATATTTTGCCCAGAATCAAGCAAGTATGCTCGATGGGGAGCTTACGGTATTTGACACTATTGACCGTGTTGCCGTAGGAGATATACGCACCAAAATCCGTGACATCCTTGGCGCGTTCAAATTTGGCGGAGAAGAATCGGATAAAAAGGTCAAGGTGCTTTCAGGAGGTGAAAAAACACGTCTTGCCATGATTAAATTGCTGCTTGAACCGGTAAATCTGCTTATTCTTGACGAGCCGACCAATCATCTCGATATTCCGACAAAAGAAATTCTAAAGCAAGCTATCCGCGACTTCAACGGTACTGTAATCGTGGTATCACATGACCGTGATTTTCTTGACGGACTCGTTGAAAAAGTTTATGAATTCGGCGGCGGAAAAGTACGCGAATGTCTTGGTGGTATATATGAATTTCTTGAAAAGAAAAAAATCGATTCACTCGCTCAATTGGAATTAAGCAAATCGCATTCTCAAGAAAAACCGATATCCTCGGCACCAAAAGAACAGGTCACGACGGATACACCGAAACAAAATACCAGCAAGCTATCTTATGCCGAACAAAAAGAACGGGAAAAATTGCTCAAACGTCTGCAAAAAAAAGTTGCCGATACTGAAACAACTATTGCAACAATCGAAGATGAGCTCTCAGCTATAGAAACACGTATGGCCGACGGAGAATATGATGCCGAACTCTATGCCTCGCATGAGAACATAAAAAAACGCCTTGATAATGCTATGAGTGATTGGGAACTCGCTACAATGGAATTGGAAGAATTCACTTCAAAAACGAACCCCGACAGCAAGTGACATTTCACCAACAGCATTAGTAAACATATAATTGCCGTTATAATAAAAGTTAGCATCAATCTCTCCTGCCAAAGATGCATAGAGTGCCCTGTGGTTATAAACCAGCGCACAACGGAACATAAGATTAGCTGCAACCGCATCATAACCACTTTTACCTGTGGTCTGATAATCATGCCTATAGCCAAGTGACTGCAATAATGTACCATTTATAAGCCACGTACGCGGACGTATAGCCCAGTTATAACCATAACCGCCGGCGATACAATAGTCTGTATACCTAAAATCATAATCATTTTGCAATGATGGAAGAAAAGCTTTCATATCTGCCGGTAAAGATGAAAAATCCATCTCTATAGACTGATGACTGACCGACACTCCAAGTATAGCACTCCCTGCACTCTTGAGCTGATACTTTGAGAAGCAATAAGCTGCAGCTTGAGAATACTTCATATGATTGAAAAAGTAGTATATCTGTGCATTAATCGCATTATGCTTTATCGCATCAAACGGATACGATATCAATCCACCTCCCATATAATTACCAAAATGAATTATTTTGGAATCACCATGTGTAGAAGTTACATCAATGTTGCCATACAGACGTGAACAAGTAAAATTGAAATTAAAATGATTTCGTGTACTCGTTTTTCCAGTGAATAGTTTTTTTAATGAAGTAGTAGCGCTAAGACTTATAGCCATAAAACTTAATGATACACCAACGTTATCATATATCTCTGAACGGATGCCGAGTAAATCGCGAGTATGGACGGAAAACATAAACATATATGATTCAAGCCAAGCCCTGCTCCGAAGCATTAGTTTCCAGTTTTTCCCGGTACCGGTCACATACGTGGTATCATACGAATTGAACACCCTGTCACCCCAATTATACACATTGACAACAAATTTAGGGAACTTAGGATAATGTATCTCAGGGTCGTTAATCTTACCACCGTTATCTATAAGCTGCTTAATCCATGCAGTCGAACTATACTTTACCGAATCCACCGGTATAGAATCAGTCGATGCCGCATATAAATCCGGCATCGACCACAAGCTCAAAATAAAAATGAGCAAATATGAGATTCGATATTTACAGCTTCTTATATCCATAAACTATTTTGGAATATACAAAGCTAATAAAAATAATCAATACATGGGAGTAAACGGTGCTGATGGTACGAGATAATTATTAATTTCACCTACCAGCGTGGTGGATTTGGATGTATCAAGTTTCATAACAGATGCACCTTTACTAAAATCGCACTTCTTCAAATCAATATAAAATGCTCCATAGTTCGTCACTATATCGAAATAATAACGTAAATCACGAATATTGGCAAATGAACGCCACTGGGTAGATGACACATTAGGCTCTCCATCCACAGTATAATGATACGGAACAGACACATTATACAGTATTGACCTGACTATAGAAAAGCCCAAATCCGCATCACCGGTTTTCTCCACATTCTCATCAAAATAATAGGCTCTTACAAATCTGTCGGGACTTTTAACCGTGCCTGGAAGCATATTGCGACCGCCTACACCTTTCCAATAATCATTAATAGCCTGCATGGCTGGATATTGCGGGTCATTAGTCAACACAGGCATATCCTGTCCGGTATAAATATTTATATTACCGTCATGAAACTCAATTACAGCACTTTTACCGGTAGCATCCGTTACACCCCAATGCAGAGCTGACACTGTTCCACCGTCAAAAGTTGCTCCGGATATAGTGAAATCCTGCTTTGATAATACATCCACCACTTCATCTGTAGTGGCATTGTTATCAAGCAACCATGCTACAAACATAGCAAGTGACATAGGTGCCCGGTTAGCTGTTTCAGGGTTAACGTACACTGTACCTTTACAGAACAGACCGTTAATCACCAATCCTTTTTCATTCATACCCTCGGTTACGCCACCGTCATATCCCACAGCATACACCGCACCATATTTTGATACCCAATGTACAGCACCGGGTATATCATTACCCAACTTAAACATTCCCTTTGGATAAACATATAGATTTGTCGGTATTGGTGTCTTCCAATCAAGTGAGCGACCGACAATACGTAAATCGTCATTACCTACATACAATACTCTGGAACAAGCAATTCCATTTTTAGGAACGACTAATGACAAAACTGCCAATAAAGCTGAAACGACTGAAATTCTCATAAAATAATCTGATTCGTAGTTAGTAATATACAGTATAACACATCATATTATGAAAGTGTTTAATAAATCATATTTTAAGCAGAAAATATCAAATTTATGGTATAAATGGCGACCCTCAATACATTGCTTGGATATTTTTCTTACTTTTGTATCATATTTAACAAGTATAGCATGCTTTTATCACATTCAATATCAAGTTTCGGCAAATATTGTCTGTTCTTAAGCCGTGTTTTCAATCGTCCTAACCGTTGGAATGTATTTCTAAACCGTACGATTTTTGAAATCACAAAATTAGGTGTAGACTCTATCCAACTTGTAATCATCATATCCTTGTTCATAGGTTCGGTAATAGCCATACAGATGCAACTCAATATTGCATCACCGCTCATACCGGCTTATGCCGTAGGTCTTGCCACTCGTGACATTGTATTACTTGAATTTTCCAACTCTATATTATGCCTTATACTTGCCGGAAAGGTCGGTTCAAGCATAGCATCTGAGATTGGCACAATGAGAGTGACCGAGCAAATAGATGCTATCGATATAATGGGAGTAAACTCTGCTAATTTCCTCGTATTACCGAAAATTACCGGTTTCATTTTATTCATGCCCGTTTTGGTAGCATTCTGTATCGCCACCTCATTTTTAGGAGGATTTCTTGTAGCCGTATTCACGGATATTATATCAGTGTCCCGATACGTCTACGGACTACAGGCTATGTTTAACGAGTGGTATGTATGGTACGGCTTTATCAAATCACTGTTTTTCGCTTTCATTATTAGCTCAGTAGCTTCATATTTCGGTTATTACGTGAAAGGTGGGGCTCTTGAAGTAGGTAAGGCAAGCACTAACGCTGTGGTAACAAGCAGTATCATGATTTTACTTCTTGATGTAATACTTACTAAATTACTTTTACAATGATAGAAGTAAAGAATCTCACCAAATCATTTGACGGTAAAACAGTGCTTGATAATGTCAACGCTACTTTTTATACCGGAAAAACAAATCTGATAATAGGTCAAAGCGGTTCAGGCAAAACTGTACTGATGAAATCTACAGTCGGGCTTGTACGACCTGATAGCGGAGAGATACTCTATGACGGTCGAGATTTTCTTGCAATGAACACGACGCAGATTAAAAACCTGCGTCGTGAAATAGGCATGCTGTTTCAAGGCTCAGCCCTGTTTGACTCCGAAACCGTAATTGGAAACATAATGTTTCCTCTGATAATGTTTTCGGACATGACTCAAGCCGAAATGCTCGATAGAGCCTATTTCTGCCTCGAACGTGTAAATCTTAAAGGTGCTGAAAATAAATATCCATCAGAAATTTCCGGTGGTATGCAAAAACGAGTAGCTATAGCACGAGCCATAGCACTTAATCCAAAATATCTGTTTTGTGACGAACCTAACTCTGGTCTTGACCCGCGGACATCAATCTTAATTGATGAATTGTTGGCGGATATCACTCATGAATACAATATAACTACAGTCATAAATACCCACGACATGAATTCAGTGCTTGGTATCGGCGAAAACATTGTATTCATAAATAAAGGTAAAAACGAATGGATTGGCAACAAAAATGAAATATACCATGCTGCCAACGAAGCCCTTAACGAATTTGTTTTTGCTACCGACTTATTTCAGGAAGTCAAGAATTATATAATTAGCTCAGCGAAACCACTACAAAAATAACTTATTGTTATCATCTAATTCAATTCATCAGACTAAGACATAATACGTATTTCAGTCATGATGATATGGTTCACCTTTCAAAATTGTAAACGCGCGATATAACTGCTCAACCACTATAAGACGAGCCATTTCATGCGGGAAAGTCAATTTTGACAAAGACACTTTTCCCGTAGCACGATTATATGTATCGTCTGAAAAACCGTATGGTCCTCCGATAACCAACACCAGACGTTTGATTCCGGATAACATACGCTTGGAAATCATTTCAGAAAACTCACGTGAAGTATATTCTTTCCCATGTTCATCCATCAACAGAATGACATCGCCTGCAGACAACACTTTAGCTATCGCCTCTCCCTCAAGCTCCTTTTGACGCTGCTGTGTAAGTGACTTTGTATTTTTTATATCAGGGACATCAATCAGTTCAAAATCCACATAATGCTCTAACCGACGTTTATATATTTCTATTCCACGCGATATATAGTCAGTCTTTATCTGACCGACTGCAAGAACCACAATTTTCATTTATCAAGATATAAATCAGTAAAAATTATTACTTTTGTACAAAGATAACATAACTCTCATATTTTATGAAATCAAAAGATGAACTTATTGATGATTTGCTGACGCTTGCTTTTGCTGAAGATGTCGGTGACGGTGACCATACCACCCTTTCCACTATACCTGAAGAGGAAACCGGATGTCAACAGTTAATCATCAAAGAAGAAGGTATACTTGCCGGCGTAGAAATAGCAAAAAAAGTATTTCATAAATTTGACCCGAACTTAAAAATCACCGTATTTATCAATGACGGTGCTCATGTTAAACCGGGTGATATAGCGTTTAAGGTTGAAGGTAAAGTACGCTCATTACTACAAACCGAGCGCATAATGCTGAATATAATGCAACGTATGAGCGGTATCGCTACTACTACAGCCCGATACCAAAAAGAATTGGACGGATTGAAAACCAAAGTACTTGATACCCGTAAAACCACTCCCGGTATGCGTATGCTTGAAAAAGAAGCGGTAAAGATAGGCGGCGGCTGTAACCATCGCATAGGCTTATTTGACATGATTTTAATTAAGGACAATCATGTGGATTTTGCCGGTGGAATATCTCAAGCGGTAAAAGCTGCAAAAGATTATTGTAAGAAGACGGGCAAAAATCTAAAGATAGAAGTAGAAGTACGAAATACAGAAGAAATTCTTGAAGCACTTGAAGCCAAAGTTGACAGAATCATGCTCGATAATTTTTCTCCCGAACGTACACGTGAAGCCGTAAAATTAATCAACGGCGCCGTAGAAATAGAATCATCAGGCGGTATCACCATAGATACTTTGCGTGAATATGGTGAATGTGGTGTTGATTTTATTTCAGTAGGAGCATTGACCCATTCAGTAAAAGGTCTTGATATGAGTTTCAAAGCCTGTTGATAACACCGCGACATCAATCACGGATATCAAGCATCTGCTCAACAGTAAAATTTTCAAAGCCGTCAATAACCGTGGCGGCTTTATCTTTTAACATTTCCCGAGGATAGGTAGTAGCCAATGCTATTACCGTAGCTCCCGCCGCCCTGCCTGCAGCAAGTCCCTGCAGCGAATCCTCAAACACGATACAATCTTTGATATCCCTGCTCAAAGCTTTTGCACAAAGTAAATAACCCTGCGGGTCTGGTTTTGAACGATTAACCATAGATGCATCTATTATCGCCGTAAAATAATTCCTGAAACCAGGTAATGCATCAAATAATCGAGCCATTTTACGTTCGTCACTGCTTGTTACTATTGCAGCAGGTATATGATGTTCTTTCAATGTTTCAAGAAATAATTGAACTTCCGGAAACATTTTGAAAGACATATTGGACTGATACTCATCCAACATACTAAATATATCCTCATGAATACTCTTATCAGGGAAAAACTTCATAATCTCCCCAAGAGTAGTTCCTTTGATTCTTATAGCGAAATTGTCAATGCCTGTAGGGTATTTCTTCTCGATACCGCGCCACAACTCAGTATAACCCGATTCGCTATCTATCAACACACCATCAAGGTCGAACAATACGCCACATTCTTTCATAGCAACAATATTTTTCAACAAAATTAATACTTAAGATTCAAATTTGTTATACATATATCACTATTTTTGTAAAAACGAAAATTCATGTCTGAAATCGCTGATAGCTCTAAATCATCACCCTTACGCTTAGGCAATCAATCAATAGGCAAACTATTGGTTGAATATTCAGTACCCGCTATCATAGCGAGTGTCGCTACGTCCCTTTATAATATCATCGACAGCATTTTTATCGGACGCGGAGTCGGTGCCATGGCTATTGCCGGTCTTGCCATTACCTTTCCGCTGATGAACCTTATCGTAGCATTTTGTACATTGGTAGCAGTAGGCGGAGCAACAATCAGTTCCATATTCTTGGGTCAAAAAAATATCCAACGTACTACCGATGTCTTAAATAATGTTTTTACCCTATGTATCATACACTCCATTATATTTGGTGGAATAACATATATTTTTCTTGATGAAATACTCCTGTTTTTCGGAGCAACGGCTGACACATTACCGTATGCCCGTGAATTCATGCAGATTATTCTGTTAGGAACCCCTATATCATATATTTTTATAGGATTAAACAATATAATGCGTGCCACAGGATATCCCACACGCGCCATGATTTCGGCACTGCTGTCAGTGGTGACGAATCTCGCATTAGCACCTATACTCATTTTTACCTTGTCATTAGGGATTAAAGGTGCAGCGATTGCCACAGTAGCAGGACAAAGCGTGGCATGTATATGGGTTTTATGGCATTTTCTATCCCGCAAAAGCTTTGTTCATTTCACGACTGCAAACCGAAAACCTCTATCAAAATCCATAGTAAAACGAATATATGCCATCGGTCTGTCTCCATTCTTAATGAATGTATGTGCATGTATCGTAGTAATTTTCATAAATAATGCCCTACTTAACTATGGAGGAGAATCGGGTGATATGGCTATCGGTGCATACGGTATCCTAAACCGGACTACTATGTTTTTCATCATGATAGTGTTCGGTGTAACCCAAGGTATGCAACCCATTTTAGGTTATAATTTCGGTGCCGGTAATTTCGAGCGTGTCAACAAAACTCTTATGATAGGCATTCGTATCGGTGTAATCATAACCACGATAGGATGGGTCATCACTGAGCTCGCACCTAATCTAATCAGCTCGCTCTTTACAGTTGATGAATACCTGATAGCCTTATCGGATCATGGTGCACGTATATTCTTTATATTCTATCCGCTTGTTGGTTGTCAAGTAGTAATACAAAATTATTTCCAATCAGTAGGCAAACCAAAAATCTCAATTTTTTTATCTTTGACCCGACAACTCATATTCCTTATTCCATTTCTGATAATATTACCCAGACAGTGGGGTATCGATGGTGTATGGGCAAGCATGGCGTCATCAGATTTGATTGCTTTCATTTTTGCGATTGTAACACTCATAATCTTCAACCGCAGATATCGCCATAGAAAATCTCTGTCAGAACATGATTAAAGAACTTCAGCTCAGCGTATCGCCTGACATTGCCTATGATGACGATAATCTTAGGCAATACATATCAAAGACACTGCATATCACCCCGAAAGATATAACCGGAGTATCAGTAATCCGTAGGTCGATTGATGCCAGGCAACGCCAGATAAAAGTTAACCTTGTAGTCAAGGTATATATCAATGAACAACCGGAAAAGCATCCGCTTGCTACTCCTATAGATTACCCTGCCCTACCGACTGATGCTCCGCAATGCATAATTGTCGGAGCAGGACCCGGTGGTCTTTTTGCCGCCCTGCGCCTGATAGAACTCGGGGTAAAGCCTATAGTACTTGAACGAGGAAAAGATGTTGACAGCAGAAGAAAAGACTTAGCAGAGATTGCTCGCTCCGGTAAAGTAGATTCTGACTCCAACTACTGCTTTGGCGAAGGTGGAGCCGGTACATATTCTGATGGAAAACTTTTTACCAGAAGTAAAAAACGTGGTCCGGTAGATAAGATTCTGACCATTTTATATCAACATGGTGCACAGCATAATATCTTAATCGAAACACACCCGCATATTGGAACTGACCGTCTGCCTGAAGTTATCAAAGCCATTAGAAACACAATACTGTCAAAAGGTGGCGAAATTCATTTCAATACGCGAGTAACTGATATCATCGTAGATAACTTTGAAGCAAAAGGCGTTATAACCACCGACGGCACGGAATATCTCGGACCGGTCATTCTCGCTACCGGTCATTCAGCAAGAGACATATACAATCTTCTTGTAACAAAAAATATAAAACTCGATGCTAAAGGGATAGCTGTAGGTGTACGGTTAGAGCATCCCCAACAACTGATTGACCAGATTAGATACCACCGACCGGAGGGCAGAGGCAAATACCTTCCCGCCGCCGAATACTCGATGCTTACACGCGTGGATAACCGTGCTGTTTATTCATTCTGCATGTGTCCCGGAGGCGTTGTAGTCCCGGCAGCCAGTGCTCCCGAAGAGATGGTAGTAAACGGAATGTCATCTTCCGCCCGAGGTTCACGCTGGGCAAATTCAGCTATGGTAGTAGAAATCTTACCTGAGGATATCCCTGGCGACAGTCCACTTAGAATGATGGAGTTTCAAAAAGAAATCGAGAAACGGTTTTATGAGGATTCAAGCACCTTGACTCAAAACGCTCCGGCACAACGAATGACGGATTTTGTAAAATCAAAATTATCAAAAGATTTACCGGCTACATCTTATGCTCCGGGGATACACTCTGCCAGAATCGATGAACTTCTGCCTCAATTCATATCAACCCGCTTGCAAAAAGGATTTCAGGAATTTGACTACAAAAACCATGGATTTCTTTCCAACGATGCAATATTGATAGGAAATGAGACACGTACATCGTCACCGGTAAGAATCCCGCGTGACAAGGACTCACTCAACCATCTTGAAATAAAGAACCTATTTCCTTGTGGTGAAGGTGCAGGATATGCCGGAGGAATTGTATCGGCAGCAATAGATGGTGACCGATGTGCTACTGCTGCAGCTCAGCAATTATTATCGCACTAACTGTGCCGGACGCAGTACATACGGAAAAGGTTCTCTGAGTACTACCGTACTATCATTTTTAATCTTTTGAAGAAGTTGTTCAGCCTGAGCTACATCAGCTGTTGTTTCTACCGATACATAATACTGATTAATGCGATTCTGTAACAGACAGGCATCGGGATAACCATTATCAATCATACGCAAACGCATCTGCTGGGCATTAAACAACTGGGCAAAACGTCCTACCACTATACAGTAGCGCTTAAGAGTCAACCCATCAGGATAATTACCTTTTGTCAGACCAATCATCTCGGTATATATCGGAAGGGTTATACCCTGAATAGTCATATTTTTAGGGACATTAGCATTTGCCAACGAACGGTCAATCAGTGAATCTCCAGTCTCGGTATTTTTCTTTTTAGCTATATCGTAAGCAGCTTTATAATTAGCCTCACTTGTCTTACACGATACCACACTCGCTGCCGCAGCAAGTACAAAAATCAAATATAACAGTTTATTCATAATATAATTTTAGTATTTACCTAATTCTATCACCTCCAAATCAGTAACTTTGCCTTCATCAATAATAATACGGATAAGAGTCCGACACTTCTGCCAGCCATGCCATCCGGCAGCTCCGGGGTTGATATGCAGCAATCCTAATTTATGGTCCGGGATAACCTTTAGTATATGACTATGACCACAAACCATCAATCCGATATCATTAGATTTCAAGTATGACTCCATACCAGGAGAGTATCTCCCCGGATAACCACCTATATGGGTCAATAGAATTTTTAATCCTTCAATCTGAAATTCCAGAACTTCAGGGCATAACCGACGCACATCACCGTGGTCAATATTCCCACTTACGGCTCTGATTTTCTTCCCTGATTCCGACAGACGCATTAATATCCGCGAATCTCCAACGTCTCCCGCATGCCAAATCTCATCACATTGAGAAAAGTGCTTGAGATATCGTTCATCCCAGCATGAATGTGTATCAGACAATATTCCGATTCGTGTCATGAAATCAGTTATTTCAATCCGACTATACGGGCAATTTTTTTAGGTATATCCGTATTATCCTGCAAAGCGGCAAACTCATCAGCACCCACACCGACGGCATACACCGGAACTACCGAACCGGTATGAGCCCCTGTGGTCCACCCGATACCAGATTCTTGGCTTACAAGCGCATAAATGTAATCCACAAATTCAACTGCAGCCCAATAGAGCGCTTTAGTGTCATCACCATTGCGTAAAGCAACCATTTTATCAAACGCCTCCTTTAGTTTCGCCTCTTCAGTTTCTTGGACAGGAATATGACTGAATAATCCAATATTCTCACTGATATAACTCTTCATATCATCATAATCGAGAACCATGCGAGAACGAGCCAATGATTTCAACTCGTCATAAAACCGGTCTTTCGATAATTTCTGATATTGCAACAATTCGGGTTTGATGTTATAACCCAACCGACGGTTACCAAGAGCTAATCCACCCGTCTCATGGTCGGCAGTAACGACAATCAAAGTCTCCTCTGGATGCTGTTTATAAAAATCATAAGCGATTTTGACAGCATTATCAAAATTTAGGGTTTCCTTCACTACCGTCGCTGCATCATTAGCATGCGCTCCATGATCAATGCTCCCCCCTTCTATCATCATGAAGAACTGTTCCGGTTTATTATTCAATAAATGTTGAAGACAAGCCTGTGTCATACCGGTCAATGTCAAAACACCGGGGACAGAGTCCAACGCATATCCCACATCATTGACATGTATAGTATCGGTATTCAGTAATAATATCTTACTATATTCAGCATCAGATAGTTTATCCAATCCCCTCACTACCGATACTCTATTCCGCTCAAATAAATCCAATAAATCATTGAGATTCCCATCAGCATCCTTAGTTCCTCGTAGATTAGCTCCGGCTATAAATTCATAACCTGACTCTGCAGCACTTTTGCCGATTTCATAAAACATACCTCTATTGGGTACATGTGCATAAAATGCTCCGGGGGTAGCATCATCAGGAGCGACAGTAGTCACCAGTCCCACCCCATAACCGATATCATGAAGCTGTTTAGCTATTGATACTACTTGCATAGTATCAGAATCCATACCAAGCATGGAATTTTTTGTTTTATACCCTGTGGCGAGTGCCGTACCGGCAGCGGCAGAATCTGTTACCGGTGAACTGGATGAATGTGTAAACGCTGCCGATGCTACCGGGAACTGCATCATCTGCAATAAAGAATCATTACCAAGGACCATACGTTTATAATCCTGGGCAAGAGTGACTGCCGACATTCCCATACCATCACCGATACAATAAAATATATATTTAGGTGTTCCGGCAAATGTACTGATAACACAACACAATATCAGGGAAAAAGATATACGTAATCTCATAATTTCTATTATTATTTATCTATCAAAGTTGACTTAGTCTGTACCTGAGCATCAAGCGCTGCTATAACAGCAAGATTAAGGATACTTCTTACCGGGAAATTTACACCGATATAATGTATAGGCTTATTCAACCCCATCTGAATCGGTCCGATAACATCACCCACACCCATCTCAAGCATCATTCTATAAGCGGTTGACGCTGCACTAAGCGATGGGAAAATGAGAGTATTGACATCCTCACCATTAAGTCTGTTAAATGGGAAAGTTGTATCACGCAAATCTTTATTCAGAGCATAATTTATTGACATCTCACCATCAATCAGTAGGTCGGGATATAGTTCGTGCATACGTGCCACTACATTACGTGCATTACGACATTCCGGTTCACTGCTCGAGCCGAAATTACTATATGACAGCATAGCCATAACGGGTTTATGAGCAAAATATTCTACTGAATTTCTGGTCAGTCGGGCTATGTCAAACAGCGTCTCACTATCAAGCTTCTTATTCACTTGAGTATCAGCAAGGAAAAGAGTGCCACGTTTAGTATTGACTATATGCATCGAAGCGAAATTAGAATAAGACGGGCGTATCCCGACTACTTCACGGGCAATTCTGCCAATTTCATGTGCCGCCGAATATGTGCCGCCCAAGAATGCATCCGCATCTCCACTGTTAACCATCATCATTCCGAAATAATTCCTGTCAAACATTTTTTCCAATGCCTCAGGATACGTAACGCCATCGCGCTGATGACGTTCCATGAGCAATTTGGCAAAACGTTTGCGACGGTCAGCCTCGCGGTCATGACGCAGATTCACAATTTCGATACCGGATATATCAAGTCCAAGACGATTGGCACGTTTCTGAATCATTTCTTCATTGCCTAACAGAATAGGTATGAGTAAGCCCTCTTTCTTAGCTATAACCGCAGCTTTAAGCATCTTGTCTGTATTGGCTTCACCAAATACCACACGGCGTGGATTTGACTTTGCCTGCTCAAAGATGCGGCGCATGAGTTTGTTGTCATAACCCATGAGCTTACGGAGCTTTTCTTCATAAGCATCCCAGTCTGTTATCGGACGGGCAGCCACCCCACTTTCCATTGCGCCTTTAGCCACTGCAGGAGCTACAGTCATAAGCAGACGCGGGTCAAGGGGCTTTGGTAATATATACTGTGGTCCGAAATGAATATCAGTCATATCATAAGCTGTATTCACTACCGGAGGAACAGGTAATTTAGCTAAACCGGCTATAGCTTTGACTGCTGCCAACTTCATAGTTTCATTTATTGAAGAAGCGCCACAGTCAAGTGCTCCACGGAAAATATATGGGAATCCCAGTACATTGTTAATTTGATTCGGATAATCACTGCGCCCGGTAGCAAAAATGATGTCTTTTCGGGCAGCCATAGCTTTATCATAATCAATTTCCGGGTCGGGATTGGCAAGAGCAAAGACTATCGGGCGTTCAGCCATAGACTGTACCATCTCGGTAGTGACTACATCTTTGACTGACAGTCCGAGGAATACATCGGCACCCTTCATTGCTTCAGCCAAAGTTGTAAAAGGCATATCAGTAGCAAATTCGCGTTTCTGCTCATTCAAGTCTTTTCGCGAAGTCGTTATCACACCCTTGCTGTCACACATTATGATATTTTCTTTTCTTACACCAAGAGCCATGTAAAGTTTTGTACATGACACAGCTGCAGCTCCTGCACCGTTGACCACCAACCTAACATCCTCAATCTTCTTTTTTTGTATTTCGAGAGCGTTCAATAGACCGGCGGCAGAAATTATGGCCGTGCCATGTTGGTCATCATGCATGATGGGAATATCACACTCTTCTTTCAAACGTTTCTCTATATGAAAACACTCGGGAGCCTTTATATCTTCAAGATTGATACCCCCAAAGGTCGGTGTCAGAGCCTTGACAATTTCAACAAATTTATCAGGGTCCTTTTCATTTACCTCAAGGTCAAAACAGTCAAGACCCGCAAATATCTTAAAAAGCAAAGCCTTACCTTCCATAACGGGCTTGCCTGCAAGCGGACCTATATCGCCCAGCCCGAGTACGGCTGTCCCGTTGGAAATTACTGCCACAAGATTACCTTTATCTGTATACTTATACACATCTTCAGGCGTTTTTTCTATTTCCTGACAAGGATATGCCACGCCCGGCGAATACGCTAAGGCAAGGTCATGTTGTGTAGCGTATGGCTTGGTTGGAATTACCTCAATTTTTCCGGGTTTGCCCTCACTGTGATACTCAAGAGCTGCTTTCTTGGTTACTGTTGACATTGGTTTTAAGGAATTATTTGTGTTTTGACTACAAATGTAACAAATATCGCTTGAATGGTTATTCAATTTATCATTTTATAATTACAATTTTATAGAATTTTTGTATTTTTGCATCACACAGCATCACTAATTTCATATACTGATTTTTCAATCTATAACATCATGTCACAGCTTACTATTTCCGAGATATATAAAGCCGCCGAAGTCCTCCAAAACGTAGCCCGTCATCCCAAGCTTATAGGCGTAACAAAACTCAATCCTGACGCTGAAGTTTATCTTAAACCTGAGAATCTTCAAAAAACCGGTTCATTCAAACTGCGCGGCGCATATTACAAAATCTCTCAGCTGTCCGATGAAGAAAAATCACGTGGAGTGGTAGCATGCTCTGCCGGAAATCATGCTCAGGGAGTCGCACTTGGAGCTACACACAACGGTATCAAATCCGTAATCTGTTTGCCTGCCGGAGCTCCGCTATCTAAAATTGAAGCGACCAAAGCTCTTGGTGCCGAAGTCTGTCTGGTACCTGGAGTTTACGATGATGCATATAAAAAAGCTCTGGAATTAAGAGACAAACATGGTTACACACTGGTGCACCCGTTTGACGACCCTCTTGTAATAGCCGGACAAGGTACTATCGGCTTGGAAATCATACAGGAAATGCCTGACGTTGATGCAGTGATTGTACCGGTAGGCGGCGGAGGTCTCATATCCGGTGTGGCGTTCGCCATAAAAACAATCAAGCCATCAGTCAAAATCTACGGTGTACAGGCCGAAGGAGCGCCATCAATGGTAAAATCAATCGAATGTGATGAAAAAATTATGCTCAATGAAGTCATGACTATAGCTGACGGTATAGCAGTGAAGCAACCGGGTGACAACACCTTTGAAATGTGTAAGAAATATGTCGATGAAATAGTCACAGTAACTGACGATGAGGTTGCGGCTGCAATATTGACACTAATTGAACAGCAGAAACTTGTCGCTGAAGGAGCCGGCGCTGTCTCAGTAGCCGCAGCCATGTTCAACAAAGTTCCTATAAAAGGTAAAAAAGTGGTATGTATAGTATCGGGCGGAAATATAGACGTAACATCACTTAATAGGGTTATTATGCGTGGTCTGGTCAAAAACGGACGCGATTGCACCATATCTCTCATCCTGTCGGACAAACCGGGACAACTTTCTAAAGTTTGCAGTGTAGTAGGTGACCTCGGAGCAAATATTCTCTCGGTAGAACACAAACGTAATTCTTCTAATACACAGATTTCCGGCTGTAAGCTGCACATGGAGGTAGAGACACGCAATCACGAACACATCAATGCCATAAAGCAAGGGCTACGCGACGCAGGATTCACTGTAGTAGATTAAGCTAATTCTATTTCTATTTTGGCATATATAGCCTATAAGTTCCACTTTTTGGCAAATTATTCCTTAAAGTTTATTAATACTACATATTTCACATTGATTTTTGACCTAAATTTGTAAATAATTTTTTCAACAACTTTTGGTCAAAATCAATCAATGTATCTGTACAGAATTTTTGCTCTTGGAATAGCTCTCACCGGACTGCTTAAGTTCTCTGCATCAGCAGCTATCCAGCCCACCGACACTATCGCATTACCATTAGACAGTTGCATCAGTATAGCCCTAAGCGAAAATCCGACCATAAAGGTAGCCGATTGGGAAATAAAGCGTCTTGATTATTCAAAAAAAGAAACGTTGGCATCACTGCTCCCAAACATATCATTTGGAGCAACATATAACCGCACACTTGCCAAACAGACCATGTATATGAACATGAGTCGATTAGGCAATACCGGTTCCAGCTCTTCAGAAAGCACTCCGGCTATGAAGGATGGAATAAAAGTGGGTCTTGACAACTCATATTCCGTAGGGTTTTCAGCATCAATGCCTCTGATTGCGCCCCAATTATGGAAATCGCTTAAACTTTCTGACAGTCAAATACTTGAATCAGTAGAAAAAGCACGTAATTCACGAATTGAGTTAATCAATCAGGTGAAAAACGCATATTATACACTGCTACTCGCTCACGACTCATATACCGTGATTCGTCAAAGCTACGAAATGGCTAAATTTACAGCTGACCTCTACGAAAAGAAGCATTCGCTCGGTTCCGCCTCAAAATATGATGTACTCCGCACTCAAGTAGCTGTAAAGAATGTAGAGCCGGAATTAACACAAGCATTAATAGCAATTCGACAAGCCTCGCTACAGCTTCGCATACTCATGGGGATTGATGCATCAATTGAAATAAAACCGGCGCAGACTCTTGCCGAATATCAGAGCGATATGTATGCCGAAGTTTTATCGATAAATAAAGATTTAAGTTCCAATCCTTCTATTCGCCTGCTTGATATCCAGACACAGCAACTACGCGATGCTCTTACCGTACGTCGCATGGCATGGTACCCTACACTTGCGCTTTCAGCCAATTATAACTGGACATCCATGTCCGACGGGTCTCCGCTAAAAAACTTCCGGTGGAATCCCTACTCCATGGTCGGACTGACTCTTTCTGTACCTTTATTCCAAGGTGGAAGCCGTTACAGCGCTATTAAACAGGCTGAGATTCAAGTAAAGGAAATGGGGCTGCAACACGAAAACCTACAACGTAACATCAATATGCAGGTAGATTTAGCTATTGATAACATCAACCTTAATGTAAAGCAGATTGCATCATGCGAAGAAAGCATGACTCAGGCACAGACTGCACACAGTATAGCCAAAGAAAGCTTTGAAATCGGCGCAGCATCATATCTTGACCTTAGGGATGCTGAATTAGCGCTTACGCAATCACGTCTCGCCTATAATCAATCTATTTACAATTATTTAGTTGCCAGCTCTGATTTAGAGCTTTTACTTGGCAACGCTGATATATCGAAATATACCGTCAAATAATCATACATACACTATTATTTAAGCCATGTACTACCGCCACATTTTAAGCGCAACTATCATTTCTGCATCCATTTTATCATTTACTTCCTGCTCATCAGGCGATAAATCAAAAACAGATAAAAACGTAGCTACCGAGGAAACTCTTCCCATAGTAGAAATACAAAAAGTCTACGAACAGGATGTGCCGCAGATTACCGAATATACCGCTACAATTGAAGCCTTTAAAACCAATAATATTACATCATCTACACCCAACCGAATCAAAAATATACTCGTAGATATAGGCTCGCACGTTAGTAAAGGTCAGAAAGTAGTTGTGCTTGACGATGTTAATATCGAACAGTTACGCGTCAGATTAGAAAACTATCGTAAAGAGTATGACCGTGCGGTAAAACTGCTTGAAATCGGTGGCGGTACACAGCAAGCTGTTGACCAACTTAAGACAGAACTTGATGCAGCTACGCGTCAATATTCCAATATACTTGAAAACACTGTGCTGGTTTCTCCTATTGACGGTGTGGTAACTGCCCGAAATTATGACCCGGGAGATATGACCGGCAATCTGCCTATCCTTACTATCGAACAGATGAAGCCGGTGAAAGTAATAGTAAATGTATCTGAATCAGATTTTGCCAAAATCCACAAAGGTGACAAGGTAGAAGTAAAATGTGATGTATACCCTGACGAAGTATTTACAGGTACCGTATACTTGATTCACCCGAGTATCGATGCTGCTACCCGTACATTTGTTACCGAAATTACGATAGCGAATGCTGACAATCGCATTCGCCCCGGAATGTTTGCACGCGTAATCATAAACTTCGGTGTATCAAAACATGTCGTTGTGCCCGACCGCGCTGTAGTAAAACAGTCCGGTTCCGGAAACAAATATATTTACGTCTACAACCCTGAGACAAAAACCGTGAACTACAATCGTGTCGAACTCGGTCAACGTATTGACAACAGCTATGAAATTATTGATGGAGTCACTAACGGCAATGATGTTGTTATCGCAGGTCAATCCCGACTTGCCGATGGTGTTCAGGTAGAATTATCGAAATCCACCCCGACCCAGCCTACACCCGATTCAGCCGAATAATTCTAATAAACCGATTAATCAGACTTAATATTCAATCAATCGCTATATGAGCATTTATTCAAGTGCCGTAAAACGCCCCATTATGACCGTGCTCTGCTTTGTGGCAGTGGCTATTATCGGTCTGTTTTCACTATATACCCTTCCTATTGACCTTTATCCTGATGTAGAGACCAATACCATTATGGTTATGACCTCATATCAAGGTGCATCAGCTCAGGATATAGAACAGAATGTGACACGTCCGCTCGAAAACAGTCTGAATGCGGTCAATGACCTGAAACACATAACCTCTAAGTCACGAGAAAATATTTCGGTCATAACTCTTGAATTTGAATATGGCAAGGACATTGATGTACTCACCAATGATGTCCGTGACAAGCTTGACATGGTCAAATCCGCCCTACCCGACAATGCGGAAAATCCTATCATATTCAAATTCTCCACCGATATGATTCCTATAGTCATGCTTTCCGTACAGGCATCGGAAAGTATGCCCGGATTATATAAGATTCTCGACGATGCCGTAGTCAATCCGCTGGCACGTATATCCGGTGTTGGTTCCGTATCTATCTCCGGAGCTCCTAAGCGCGAAATTCATGTCTACGTTGATCCAAACAGACTTGAGGCTTACAATCTGAGCATCGAGACCATATCGGCGATTATCGCTGCTGAAAACCGCAATATCCCCGGTGGCTCTTTTGATATCGGCTCCGATACATACGCTCTGCGTGTACAAGGCGAATTTTCTTCACCGGAAGAATTAAAAAACATTGTGGTAGGCTCTCGCGATGGTAAAAACATCTTCCTCCGTGATGTTGCCCGGATAGACGATTCGCTGGAAGAACGCGCACAGGAAACATACAATGACGGCAACCGAGGCGCAATGATTGTGATTCAAAAACAATCTGGAGCCAATTCAGTAGAGATATCCAACAAGGTATTGAAAATGCTGCCCCAACTTCAGAAACGCTTGCCGTCCGACATTAAGATAGGTATAATTGTGGACACATCCGATAATATCCGCAATACCATCAATTCACTTGTAGAGACAGTGCTATATGCTCTTCTGTTTGTGGTCATAGTGGTATTTGCGTTCCTCGGACGCTGGCGTGCCACGCTCATTATCGTTATAACCATTCCGATTTCTCTGATTGCCTCCTTCATTTATTTGGCTATAACAGGCAATTCGCTGAATATAGTATCTCTGTCGGCATTATCAATTTCTATCGGTATGGTCGTCGATGATGCGATTGTGGTGTTGGAAAATGTAACTACACATATCGAGCGAGGCAGCGCTCCCAAACAAGCGGCTGTGCATGGCACCAACGAGGTGGCTGTATCGGTAATCGCGTCGACACTGACACTTATCGCCGTATTCTTCCCGTTGACACTCGTAACCGGTATGACCGGCGTACTTTTCCGTCAATTAGGTTGGATGGTGACTATCATGATGATAATCTCCACCATTTGCGCTCTCTCACTTACACCTATGATCTGCTCGCAGCTGCTTCGCAAAAACGTCAAGCATGGTCGCATCTATAAAATTCTGTACACACCCATCAGTAAAGGTCTCGACACTTTCGATAACGGCTACGCCCGCTTGCTGAAAACTGTTGTGACACACAAACTCATTACGATATTAGTGTGTCTCGGCATCTTTATCGGTTCCATATTCCTGTTGAAGCATGTAGGTACCGAGTTCTTCCCTACTGCCGACGATGGTCGCTTAGGAGTCAATCTTGAATTGCCTATAGGCACACGTGTTGAAATAGCCAAAGAGGTCACCGAACGTCTCACAAAGGAATGGAAAGAAAAATATCCTGAAATTCAAGTCCTGAACTTTACCACCGGACAGGCTTCAAGTGATAATACATATGCATCACTTCGTGATAACGGCTCTCACATCGTGTCAATGAATATCCGACTTACCGACCCGGGTAAACGTGACCGCAAGATTACCGAAATCGCAAAACTTATGCGTGAGGATCTCAAGCATTATCCCGAATTTAAGAAATCACAGGTCAACGTAGGCGGTATGCGTGGAGGCTCCATGGGCGGACAGAACACTATTGACTACGAGATTTACGGCTATAACTTCACTGAAACCGACTCTGTGGCGCGTCAGCTGATTTCGATTCTTGAAAAGATTAAAGGCAC
>CAMWPX010000015.1 GCA_947176205.1 uncultured Porphyromonadaceae bacterium | reverse complement strand
TTGAGAAGTGCGACCCACCATCTGCTGTGTGCTCCGCTTAGCTACGCCTTCTATGAGTACTTCCACCGTACGTCCAACTTCTGCCTGATGCGATGCGAGCGACAACTGATTCTGTAAGGAAATCATGCGGTTGAGCCGGTCTATTTTTACTTCTTCCGCCACATTGTCGGGCATTATGCGGGATGCTACTGTGCCCGGGCGTTCGGAGTATTTGAACATGAATGCTGAATCGAATCCAACTTCTCGCATGAGCGACAGGGTCTGAGCGAAATCCTCCTCGGTCTCTCCATGAAATCCGGTGAAGAGGTCGGTGGTTATGGCGCAGTCGGGAACTATGCGGCGGATGGCGGCTATGCGGTCGAGATACCATGAGCGGGTGTAATGGCGGTTCATGGCTTTCAGTACGGAATCGCTGCCGCTTTGCACCGGGAGATGGATGTGGTGGCATACATTGTGGTATTTTGCCATTACCTCAAGTACGTCATCACCCATATCTTTGGGGTGTGAGGTGGTGAATCGAATCCGCATATCGGGTGCGGCTTCAGCTACCAGTGATAGTAGCCGGGCAAATGTTACGGGAGCACTCCCGGAATCGTTACGGAAGTTATAGGAGTTGACGTTCTGGCCGAGCAGCGTGACCTCGCGGTAACCTTTTGCGCGCAGGTCGGCAAGCTCGTTGAGGATGCTGGTCACTTCACGAGAGCGTTCTCGTCCGCGAGTGTAGGGCACGATGCAGTAAGAACAGAAATTATTGCATCCGCGCATGATGCTGATGAATCCGCTTACGTTGCTGCCCGGTAATCTTACCGGCAGGACGTCGCGGTAAGTTTCTGTTGTGCTCAGGTTGACATTGGCGGCGGGGTGTCCGGCTTCAGCCGATGCAATAAGATTGGGCAGGTCGAGGTAGCTGTCAGGACCGGCTACGAGGTCCACACCATGTTCCTTTATCAGCGACTGGCTTATGCGTTGTCCCATACAACCTATTACGCCTATGATAAGCGGGTGCGATTTCGGGCGCTTGCGGCGTAATGACGACAGGAACTGAAGGCGCCCGAGCACTTTCTGCTCGGCATTGTCACGTATGGAGCATGTGTTGAGCAACACAGCGTCGGCATCTTCGAGCGAATCGGCTGATTCATAGCCTGCCATTTCCATGATTGAAGCCACCACTTCGCTGTCTGCCACGTTCATCTGGCAGCCGTAAGTCTCGATATATAATTTTTTATTGGTGAAATTTTCCATAATTTGGTATGGTAGGATAAAAATTGTGTGTCGTATACTGCACAAATATTTGTGAATTGAGCAATAAACTGTAATTTTGTACAAAATTACGAAATTCGTAGAATAAACAAATCATAAATCATATACTGTAATGGCTTTTCCTATACTTTCACCCGAAGAAGCTGCCGAGTTGATTCATAATAATGACAACGTAGGCTTGTCGGGTTTTACCGCATCAGGTTCGCCCAAAGTGGTTACTGCTGCACTTGCCGAGAAGGCAGAACGTCTCCACGCCGCCGGCGAGGAGTTTAAGATAAATGTGTTTACCGGCGCTTCTACCAATAACTGGGCTGACGGCGCTCTTGCACGAGCCAACGCTATCAACCGCCGTACACCTTATCAGAATACACCTGACCTCCGCAAACGTATCAATTCGCATGACGCACATTATTTCGACCTGCATCTGAGCGAGCTCGCGCAGAAGTTCCGTTACGGTACTTACGGAGATTTGGATGTGGCTATTATAGAAGTAGCTGAGGTGATGGACAATGGAGAAGTGGTGCTCGGTACAGGTGTGGGCAATGTCCCCACTTATGCCAAGCTCGCTAAAAAGGTGATTCTGGAGCTCAACTCTAAGTTGCCTAAAGAGATTTACGGCATGCATGACATCTATATGCCTCTTGACCCTCCTTATCGTCGCGAGATACCTATCTATAAACCGTCGGACCGCGTGGGTACTCCTACTGTCAAGATTGACCCCGAGAAGATAGTCGGTGTAGTGCACAGTGATTCCTATGACGGCATAAAAGGATTTACCGAACTTGATGACGTGACACTGCAGATTGGTGCCAATGTCTGCGGATTTCTGATTGGCGAGCTCCGTGCCGGTCGTCTTCCCAAGGAATTCCTGCCTATACAGTCAGGTGTGGGTAATGTGGCGAATGCAGTGCTGTTCGGACTCGGTGATGCTAAAGAAATTCCTCAGTTTGAAATGTTTACCGAGGTTATTCAGGATGCGGTGATAGAACTGATGAAGATGGGTAAATGTAAGTTTGGCTCTACATGCTCGCTTACGCTGTCAGATAAGACTGAGGCTGAAGTGCTGCATAATCTCGATTTCTTCCGCGACAAGCTTGTGCTCCGTCCGTCGGAATTGTCCAACAGCCCCGAGCTTATACGCCGACTTGGTGTGATTGCTATGAATACTGCTCTGGAAGCTGATATATTCGGAAATATCAACTCGACTCACGTAGTGGGTACACGTATGATGAACGGTATCGGTGGTTCGGGTGACTTTACCCGCAACGGTTACATCTCCATCTTCTCATGCCCGTCAGTGACCAAGGGCGGTCTGATAAGCAATATCGTGCCAATGGCATCGCATATCGACCATTCGGAACATTCTGTAGATGTTATTATTACCGACCAGGGTGTGGCTGACCTTCGTGGCCTCGACCCTGTGCAGCGTGCCGAGAAGATTATTGAAAATTGTGCACACCCGTCTTATCGTCCGCTTCTGCGCGAATATCTCAATCTGGGCACACCCGGTCAGACTCCTCATACTGTCGAGGCGGCGCTGGCATTCCATGCCGCGTTCAAGAATACCGGCGATATGCATAATGTGGACTGGGCTAAATACGGCTATTAATCAGCACCATCAAGTATGTTATAAGGAAGCTCCGCTGAAAGGCGGAGCTTCTTCGCTTTTTTAAGGAGTAATAAGTGGTGATTGTGTTGCGGGGGCGGTAAAAATTGATTATATTTGTGGATTAGCAATTAATCTCTGAATAGGAGCTTTTGATGGAAAAATATTTAGTTTCGGCGCGAAAGTACCGTCCTTCTACATTTGCCACCGTGGTAGGTCAGAAGGCGCTTACGGCGACACTGCGAAATGCTGTGGCTACTGACCGTCTCGCCAACTCGTATCTGTTTTGCGGGTCGCGAGGAGTGGGCAAGACGTCGTGTGCCCGTATATTTGCCAAGGCTATAAATTGCTCAAACCGTACACCCGAGGGCGAGCCTTGTAACGAATGTGAATCATGCCGTGCGTTCAATGCCGGCACATCGATGAATATAGTGGAGCTTGACGCCGCTTCAAATAATGGTGTGGATGATATCCGTAAACTGGTGGAGCAGGTGCAGGTGCCACCGTCGATGGGACGTTACAGGGTGTTCATAGTCGATGAAGTTCACATGCTTTCGGCTGCGGCATTCAATGCTTTTCTAAAGACGCTTGAAGAGCCGCCGAGCTATGTGGTGTTTATTCTTGCCACCACTGAGAAACACAAGATTATCCCTACTATATTGTCGCGATGCCAGATATATGATTTTCATCGTATCACCATACGAGACATGATTGACCAGCTCGCTTATGTGGCTAAGCAGGAGGGTGTGGCTTATGAAACGGAGGCACTCAATGTCATAGCCCGTAAAGCCGATGGCGCTATGCGCGATGCTTTGTCTATATTTGACCAGGTGGCGGCATCGTCAGGCATGAACATTACCTATGAGTCAGCTATAGAAAATCTTAACGTGCTTGACAATGGTTATTATAACCGTTTGCTTGACTGCTTTCTGTCCGGTGATGTGTTGCAGAGCTGGTTGATATATAAGGAAATACGGGACAAAGGATTTGACTCGCAATTTTTTATCAATGGACTGGCGGCATATTTCCGTGACCTGATGGTGGCATCTGACTCATCGACGCTTCAGCTTGTAGAGGCATCGGATGCCGTGCGTCAGTCGCTTGCACAGCGAGCTCTCAAATGTACCCCGCAGTTTCTATATCGGGCCATGTCGCTGTGTAATGATGCTGATTTGAATTACCGCGTGTCGTCCAACAAACAGTTTCTTGTCGAACTGACGTTGGCTAAACTATGCCAACCGCTCAGCCCCTCTGCCGAAAATGATAGCGCCGGCGAGGGGCAGTCATTGCAGCCGATAACTGCCGCAGCTCCGGTTCAGCCCGCAGCCCCGGTGGCTAATCAGGCCTCAAGCGCTGTCAGCCGTTCCGGAAGTGCTTCGGCAGTTCCGGTACAGCCATTGCAGTCTACATCAGTACCGGCGCCCGCAGCAGTTCACTCGGTTGATGCAGGCATGTCAGGCGCTTCTGCGCGCCGTACTGAACCACAACGCAATATATCAGGGATTCCCCGTATATCCATACGCTGCGGACCGGCAGCTGAAACTTCCGGGACAACTTCGGCAGCTGCTACCGCAGCGCAGTCACGCAGTGAGCGGTTCTCTCACGAGGCTCTCAATACGGCATGGACCACGTATATATCCACACATCCCAAAGCCCAGATTCTGGTAAATACCATGCGTGCGTCATATCCCATAGAGATTCGTGAAAATAATTTCACCGTCGAGGTGCAGAATCAGAAACAGCTGGAGATACTCGATGCGAACAAGGCGGATATTCTTGAAAAACTGCATAACGCGCTTTCCAATGATTTTGTGAACTTCAATGTGAGAATCAATGCGAATCGCGACCCCCGGCATACTTTACGAGAAAGCGAATTGCTTGAAATCATGAAACGTGAAAGTCCGGCGCTGACACATCTGATACAGGAGCTGAATCTGCGGCTGTGACGACATAACTTATAATAACCTTTTTTACTATGATATTACGAACATTAATTACCGGTTTTGTATTATTGAATCTATCGTTGCTCATCAGCTGCTCGCAGATATCGCGTGAAGAAATAGAGACATCGCTTCGTGAGGCTGAGATGTCTGTGGCTACCGGAGATATGGAGGTGGCTACCAGCGTGGGCAATCATCTGCTTGGCGAAGACAATGCCCGGCATCTTTCGGCTACGGATTTGGCGCGGCTGAGCATAATGTATATGCAGATGGCCGACAGCGGCAATGCCGATGATAATACAGCTCTTGCCGCCGAACTTTACCGTAGGGCACTGAGTGTTTCGGCTGACAGTACCGATGCATATCTGCAGTCGCTTCCCACGGATAAGATGCAGTATGCCGATATGTTGCAGGCTATAAGCAGTAATATTGACAATCCGAATGTAGACATTGAGGATTATCATCTGGAGTATGATTCGATTCCGGCTGATACGCTGACAGAAAGTAAAACGAATAAGTAATGAACTGGCAGGAAAAATTAGAACAGTTTAAGCGGGACAATCCGGAGTTGCCCGATGGTCCCGATACGATAGACGAACCCCAGCCTTCACCCGCACTGTCGCAGCCGCGTGTGGATATAATAATGGAGCGTAAAGGACGTGCCGGAAAGACGGCTACTATCATAACCGGATGGGTGCTTGATGACGCTCAATTACAGAATATAGCTTCGGCATTGCAGAAAAAACTTGGAACCGGAGGCTCAGCCCGGGGCGGTGACATATTGATTCAAGGCGACCGTAGGGCTGATGTGCACAAGCTCCTTACGGAGATGGGTTATAAATCACGTGTCATTTAACAGGTAGTCGGAAAAAAGTTATGTTGTCTGTCTACAAGGCGTCGGCGGGCTCAGGTAAGACTTACCAGCTCGCTTATCGTTATATAAAACTGCTTCTCGGGCGCAAAGGTGCTGACGGAATATATCGGTTGGCTCCTCCTGATAATGACAATCAGCGTCACATCATGGCGGTAACTTTCACCAATAAGGCTACCGAGGAAATGAAAGTGCGTATAATCCATGAATTGGCTGTACTCGCCGGACTTGAGCGCGGATGGACACGGAGAAGCGATTACGCCGACCGTCTGATGCAGGAGTTGCATTGTTCGGAGCCAGAGCTGAAAGAGGCGGCTGCCAATGGATTTCGTAAGTTGCTGTTTGATTATAATTATTTTCAGATAAGCACCATCGATGCCTTTTTTCAGGGAATATTGCGTACGTTTGCCCATGACCTTGATTTGTCAGGTGACTATGAGGTGGATTTGGACAGTAAGGTGGTGATAGCCGGAGCTGTAAGGCGATTGTTTGATTCGTTGCGTACAGGTGACGTGGCTGACCGCGACAGACATGACGGGCTGGTGGACTGGATATGGCAGTATCTGTATTCCAATCTTAGCCGGGGCACAACCACAAATCTGTTTAATCGTAATGCCGATGGCTATAAAAGTATTGTCGCTCTGATAAGCGAGCTTACTAATGAGAAATTCGTGGAGCATCATGATGCCATGATGCGTTTTATCCGTGACGGCCGGCATACGGCTTTTCTTGAATCGCTTGATGATAAAGCCCGGACTATCGTAGCTCATATCGGTGAAGAATGCCGGCGGGTATGCGGGATAATCGATTCGCGTGGTTATGCACAGAGCGTGAAGAAAACGCTGCTTGATATAATTACAAAACTTGCCGCCGGTGAACTGATAAAAGACCCGCGTTCAAAAACACTGCTCAACACTCTTGATGATGTCACTACAGCCTATAAAGCATCAGCCAAAGGTATTAATCTCATAAATACTCCTGATGATGAACTTGACGGGGCTATCATGACAGCCGTAAATGACATTACTACACTTATGCCTCAGTTACAGCTGTTTGAACAGATAAAACGCAATTTTTTTGTGGTGGGTATCATGGAACGGGTTCAGGAATTTATAGAAGAATCCACAGCTGATGACAATACGATGCTTCTCGGTGACGCCACCGGAATGTTAAAGAATATCATCACTGAAGATAGCGTACCATTTGTGTTTGACCGTATAGGAGTGATATTAAATCATTTCCTGATAGATGAGTTTCAGGATACATCGCGGTTGCAGTGGGAAAATCTCCGCTATCTGTTGAGGGAGGGGCAGGCAGAAGGACACGACAGCCTTATCATAGGCGATGAGAAGCAGAGTATATATCGGTTTCGTTTTTCGGATGCCACGATATTACAGCATCGCGTACAGGAGGAGTTCGGCGAACAGGCTCGGATAGAGGGTGAATCACCTGAAGAAAACACCAATTGGCGGAGTACGCCGAAAGTGGTTAAATTCAATAATGAACTGTTTGCTTCGATAGCCCGTCGATACGGACTTGACGATGTATATCATAACGTGGAGCAGCGGGTAGCTCCAAAGAATCAGGATAAAGGCGGCTACGTGTCGGTGCTCGAACTTGATGCTGACGATGATACGTACGGAGCCCTTGCATTGGAGCGCATGCTTGATAATATGATACGTGAGGTACGGTCAGGTTATCGGGGTTGTGACATGGCTGTCCTTACCCGTGAGCGTCGTCAGGCTGCAGTCGTGATTGATTTTCTTATGAAGAAACTTCCCGAAGTGGAGGAGTTGCGTCATCTGCGTGTGGTTTCAGATGACTCGATGTATGTGCATATCTCACCTGCTGTACGAATCATACTATCGGTAATGCGTTATTATGCGCTTATGGATACGGCAGCTTCAGAAGAAGAGCTTAATTCAAAATTGCTCAAGCGTCGCAGGCAGATAATGTCCATGATTAACCGGTATAACTATATTTACGGTAATAAGGGCGATTCCGGGGCTTCTCTTGTAGAAGCTCTTATGTCGGGTGATGATATCGCGGCTGACAATAAGTTGATTAAGGATATGTCGGTATATGGCGTGACATCGCTTGTAGAACGGATAATCGAAAAGTATATACCAGCTGCCGTAGCCGAGTCGCAGAATATGTTCATTGCAGCATTTCAGGATGTGGTTGTGGATTATTTTTCGCGTGGCAGCGGTGATTTGCATACGTTTCTCAAGTGGTGGGATTCCACCGGTTATAAGTCGCAGGTGGCTTCGGCGGAAGATGCCGATGCCATCCGGGTGATGACTATACACAAGGCAAAGGGATTGGAATACAAATGTGTGCATATTCCATTCGGGACATGGACTATGGTTAAGTTTTTCAGTCAGGAATGGTTTGATACCGGGTGTCTTGTTGATTTAGGATTTGACCGTGGGTCAATACCGGAACTTGTGCCGTTATTGCCGTCAAAATATATGAGTGATACGGTTTTTGCCCCACAATATGAACAGCGCGTCAAAGAGCAGATGCTTGATGAAACAAATCTTCTTTACGTGGCGTTTACACGTGCTGTTGATGAATTAGTGGTTACTTACCGTAAAGATGGTGGTCAGACTACGGCTGCCGTTCTGACTGAAGTATTGCCCGCATTAGGTGAAATAGATGTGTGTGATAGCGGAAAATGGAGTGACAGCGCCGATAGTGCCGTGCTTCGGGAAGGCGGTGCTCCGCATGCTGTTTCGTCAGAGGAAGATAACGCCCATCAGGCTCTTGACCCTTCGGAGGTATGCGATATGCCGGCGTATGTCACTTCGAGTCACGATGGACTTTGGAGCGGCATAGAGATTGACCCCGAGGAGATGCGTTCGGAAGCCGTGGAGCGAGGTATAGCGCTGCATGCCGTAATGCAGCGAGTTCGCTATCCTCATCAGCTTGCAAAAGCTGTGGAGCGCCAGGTACGTCGAGGGGCTATTAAACCTGAAGATAAGGAGCTGGTGCAGAGTATGCTCGAACGTGAATTGAGTCGTGAAGAAGTGCAACGGTGGTTTACTGCCGATGTGGCTGTGGATATAGAGCGGACCATACTTCATCGTGTGAAAGGCAATATGCGTATGGACCGCGTAGTGCGGTATCCTGATGGTTCGGCTGATGTGATTGACTATAAGACGGGTGATGAATATGATGATAATATTAGTCAGATACACCGGTATATGGATGATTTGCGTCAATGCGGTTATTCGCCGGTGCGCGGCTTTCTCTGGTATCTTGACAAGGGGGTCATACGTCAGTTGTCATAGTAGAGATATAATAAAAGCGATGAATTCCGTTCAGAATCCATCGCTTGATATTTTAGGCATATTTTCAATTACTTGAAAAGGTACTGCTGGGATATTGACTGATTGTTGTGCACGCGACGGATGGTATCTGCTATAAGGTGAGCTACCGATATTATTGTAGCTTTTTTGCAGTCACCATGGAACGGAATCGAATTAGTGAAAATCATTTCGGTGAGACCGCACTCGTTTACGCGTTCTGAGGCAGGGTCGCTCATTATAGCATGTGATGCAAGAGCGCGTACTGACTTGGCACCTTCCGAAAGCATAAGGTCAGCAGCTTTGGTTATTGTACCGGCGGTATCGACCATGTCGTCGATAAGAATCACGTTTTTGTCTTTAACATCTCCGATTACGGTCATTGAAGCTACCACATTGGCTTTTGCACGCTGCTTATGGCAGAGTACTAAAGGCACGTTGAGATATTTCGCATACGAGTTGGCGCGTTTGGCACCGCCTACGTCGGGAGTGGCTACAACCATGTTGTCAAGTTTGAGCGATTCGATGTAAGGGATAAATACCGATGAAGCATAAAGGTGATCTACCGGTACATTGAAGAATCCCTGAATCTGGTCAGCATGTAAGTCCATGGTGATGACACGGTTGACACCGGCAGCCATGAGCAGGTCAGCTACGAGTTTGGCAGCAATGGATACTCTCGGTTTGTCCTTGCGGTCCTGACGAGCCCAGCCGAAGTAGGGGATAACAGCTATGACTGAATGAGCCGAGGCACGTTTGGCAGCATCAATCATAAGTAAAAGTTCCATCAGATTGTCGGAAGTAGGGAAAGTGGACTGAACCAGATACACCTCGCAGCCGCGTACGGTTTCTTCAAATGATACTTCGAATTCACCGTCGGCAAAGTGCTGCACGTTCATTTTTCCTAATTCTACACCGAGGTCTTTACAAATTTCTTCGCCCATGTAACGTGAAGCTGTGCCGGCGAAAATCTTGATAGGATGGACTATGGATTGCATAATAAATGGAGGTAATGATAATGATGGTGCAAAGGTAGAAATTTTTTGCGATATTCCCTTATATTTTTACTGACATCTTGACCATTACGGCGCCATGTGCGGGAATATCAAGAGTCACCGTGGAATCAGGACTTAGAGTAAGCGGGATTTCAATATCGGTGAGCAGTTCGCGTCCGGTACGTTTACCCGGAGTGATACCGATGTACTCGAAGGCGTGCATTGGTATATTTATATTGCAGTGAGCCGGTTTGTTATCGAAATTGGCTGCTATTAATAGCAGTTCGTTGTCTTTATGGCGCAGGTAAGCAAACTGTTTGGCTGGGTCGAAATCTCGGCTGTACGGGTTGGCATAGGTCAAGTCGAAAAATCCGCCGTGAGCTATGGCCTGGCTTTGATTGCAAATATTGAGTAGTCGGGAGTAGCGCACTCTGAGAAGTACTTCTGCAGCCGTCAGGTTCTTATTGGCGGGGTAGCCGCGGTTGAGCCATCGGCGCAGGGTGTCTATGCTCCAGTAATCGAATATGGTGGTTCTGCCGTCCCTGCCGCTATAGCCTTCAGCATCAGCTCCCGGTTCGCCCAGCTCTTGTCCGGCATATATCATCACAGCTCCGGTTGAGATTGTGGCGCTGACTACGAGCGATGCCCACACGCGCTCTGGCTCACCGGCGTAAAAGGCTGATGCGAAGCGCTGTTCATCGTGGTTTTCAAGAAAGTTGAGCATGTGTGGCTGTAGTCCGTCTATACGTTGCCATGAGCCGGTGATGGAGTGGGCCGGAGCTCCGTGGCATTCGATACCGCGCAGGGTATCATATAATCCGACTTTATCATAAAGATAGTCAAATCCGGCATTGATATATGGTGCATAGAGGTTTATATCATATATTTCAGCTATAAAAAGAGTTCCCGGATACGCTGATTTTACTTGCGGAAGTGCCCATTGCCAGAACTCTACCGGCACCATGTGTACCATATCGCAGCGGAATCCGTCAACACCCTTGCCTGCCCAGTATTTTAGGATATGCAGCATCTTGTGCCATGTTGACGGTATAGGGTCAAAATGATGTGTGTGATTGCCGTAATCCACGCCGTAATTGAGCTTTACGGTATCATACCAGTCATACATGCCGGGGGTGGGAGTGAAGCAGTCGTTGCCTGAAGCTCTTGCAGGCGATTCGATGTAGCGGTCATCCCCTTCTCCGAGGTCTACCCCGTGGGGCTGAAAAGTGGTATAGGGCAGATAATAGAAGTTGTTGTCGCGGAAGAAAAACCAATCGGTGCGGTCATCTGTACCGAAATCAGCCGGTGCATCAGCAGGCGCGGCATCGGAATGATACTCACGTGCTACATGGTTAGGCACGAAATCAATCAATGCTTTCATGCCCGCACGGTGTGTGCGGGCTATCAGTGCTTCGAATTCATCCATGCGTTTAGCCGGGTCCACAGCAAGGTCCGGGTCGATGTCGTAATAGTCGGTTATGGCGTATGGTGAGCCGGCTTCACCCTTTATAAAATGAGGATTGTGGCGTGGAATGCCATAGGCTGAATAATCGGGACGATGGGCATGCTCTATGACTCCGGTGTACCACATGTGAGTTATACCCATGTCATGCAGTGAATTGAGTATGCGGGCATTGATTGAAGCGAGTTTTCCCGAGCCGTTTTGCTCTAAGGTTCCTCCGTGTACGCATGCATCGTTATAGTTGGCAAACAGACGGGGCAATAACTGGTATATTATAGGCTTTTCTGACATGACGGTAAGGGCGTTACATTGATTGATTAAAAAGCGGCGCCACCGGATAATGTGACACCGCTTTATATGATAGAATTTGTGATATTATACTATTGAGTTGGCTTTGGTCCACTCTATTATTTCAGGAATATAACCGAATGCCAGACCGGTGACTGTGTCGGCACAGCCGTAATATACGGCGAGGCGTCCGGTCTCAGGGTCATGCAGAGCGGCGCAGGGGAATGTCACGTTAGGCACATCGCCTGTGAGTTCGTAGATTTCGCGCGGAGATATCAGGTATGGTCCCGAACGGGCTATCACTTTCCACGGCTGCTCAAGGTCAAGAAGTGCTGAGCCGAAGGCATACACATAGCCGTTGCAAGAGCGAAGTACGCCGTGATAGATGAGTAACCAGCCTTCAGACGTCTCGATTGGTATGGGACCGGCTCCGATTTTCATACATTGCCAAGCTGAATCCTCAAATGGAGCGGGAGACATTACATGGCGGTGACGTCCCCAGAACTGCATGTCGGGTGATTCGCTGTAGAAGATATCGCCGAAAGGAGTGTGACCTGTGTCTGACGGACGTGACAGCATGGCGAAGTTGCCGTTGATTTTACGGGGGAACATCACTCCGTTGCGGTTATAGGGCAGGAATGCATTTTCGAGCTGATGGAAAGTTTCGAAATCAGTAGTCCATGCGGCTCCGATTGTGGGGCCATGATAGCCGTTGCACCATGTCACATAATATTTGTCGTCAATTTTAGCAACACGGGGGTCATAGCCGTAAACCCATTCGGCTACTTCCGGGTCGGCTCCTTCCAGATGAAAATCCTCCTCAGTGAGGTCCCAATTTATGCCGTCTACAGAAAATCCGGTGTGGATACGCATACGGCGATTGGTATCATCGCAGCGGAACACTCCGGCAAAGTTGTATTTGCCTTTTTTGAAGGGAACTACTGCTGAATTAAATATGGAGTTGGATGTAGGAAGTGCGTCACGGGGTATTACCGGATTGGCTGAATAGCGCCACATTACGTCGTGGCATTTTTCTGGGCGGTCTTCCCAGGGAATGTTGGGTAGAGGCTGACCTACAATGTGGAGTTTGCTCATAAGAGTATAATGTAATTAATGATATGTAATGTAAAAAACGGGATTGACTAAGTTACATTGTCTCGGTTGATTCTTCGGCTTTGATTTCTGAATCGATGGCTTCGGAAGCCGTTGAGTCATCGGCATCGGAGTGGGAGAATGGTATGAACCAAGCCAGAACGAATGCCGGAATGGCCATGAACAGGGCTATGAGGAAGAATAATTCATAACCGGTGCGCTCGCATATCCAGCCGCTTATCATACCCGGAAGCATTACTCCGAGATTCATTATTGCGGATGCAAAGGCGTAGTGAGCCATGGAGTGTTTGCCGGGAGCCACCTGCTGCATCATGAACATGGTCAGACCCACAAATCCAAATCCATAGCAGAAATATTCCAGCACCAGTCCGGTGCCTATAATCAACATGTTTTGAGGCTGGAGTAAGGCGAAGATGAAATAAATCACGAATGGCACGTTGAATATGCTCACCAGCGTGAACAGTACTTTACGTAATCCGAAGTGTGATATGAAGTAACCGCCGAGAATGGACCCCACTATAAATGCTACAGTGCCGAGGGTGCCGTAAATCAGACCTATTTGCTCGTTGGTCATGGCAAGACCTCCGTCAGCCATCGATGCCTTCAGGAACAGTGGTACCATCTTCATGGCAAATCCTTCGGTAAGGCGGTAGCATACTATGAATAATATGTATATCCAGATGTATTTCTTACGGAAAAAGGCTGTGAGCACACCGCCCATCTGCTTCATGGATTCAGAGAAAGTGGTGGTGGCTTGTATGGTCTTGCCAGTGCTTCCCGGCAGGAAGAAGAAGTGATAGATTGACAAGGCTATAAGCAGGACGCCTATAATACCCATTATTATCATCCATGCATAGAATGGAGCGTTTTCGGGCGAAGTGGTTTTGAAATGGTCCATAAGTACGCCGGCAAGCGCTACCAGACCTCCGTTGGCAAGTACTTTGGCGAGATTATAGAAGGCACCTTGCCAGCCTATGTATTTCGATTGTGTCTTTTTATCAAGAGCTGACAGGTATATGCCGTCGGTAGCTATGTCATGGGTTGCGCCGGAGAAAGCTATTATACCCATCATGGCTATTGTGAAAGTAAAAAAATTGGACAGCGGCAGCAGAAATACGATAATAGCGAAGCAGAAACCCGATAAAGCCTGTGTGGCTATTACGAAATTCTTTTTTGTCCAGAATATTTCAAGCAGCGGACTCCAGAGAAATTTCAATGTATAGGGGAGGGTCAGCAGCGAGGTCCAGAATGCGATTTCTGTTTTGTCGACGCCAAGGTCGGCAAACATGATTACCGCCACAAGATTGAGTACTATGAACGGCAGTCCCATGGCAAAATAAACCGATGGAACCCATGACAGAGGTGAAATTTTTTTCTGTTGCGCCATGATAAGGGTAATGATTGTATTGTCGTAAAGGTGTTGGTTATTTGGTACCCCGGAGCAGAATCGAACTGCTATCAAAAGTTTAGGAAACTTCTATTCTATCCGTTGAACTACCGGGGCAGTCACGATGACTATAAACGTATAGTCGGGGACAAAGATAATAAATATATTATGTAAGGTGAAAACTTGGGCTTAAAAAGTTATCCTTTCCGGCTATAGGTGGTGAACCGGTAGTTGACACCCGAGCGGGTATCAGTGGCAGTAGGAAGTGATTCGGTCTTTTCCCATAATCCGGGGTCTATAGCCGGAAAATAAGTGTCAGCATCAGGCACATCGGCATCTACTTCGGTTAGATATAGGCGGGAGGCTACGGATAGAGCCTGGGTATAGACGGAGCCTCCCCCGATTATGAATATCTCATCAGAGTCCGAAGCGGTGGCTATAGCATCCTCTAATGAGGACACTCGTTCGGTGTCGGGTGCAGTCCACGATGTGTCGCGAGTGATTACTATATTGCGTCTGCCGGGTAATGCTCCTTTGGGAAGCGCTTCAAATGTTTTACGTCCCATTATTATGGGATGATTGAGAGTCAGACTCTTAAATCGGCGGAAATCATCACTTATATGAAACGGCTGGTCACCGCGTACTCCTATGGCACCGTCGCGGGCCACTATGGCTATTATGTTGATATGTCTGCTCATACTGATACTTTTCCGGGTATGTGAGGATGCGGATTGTAATCGCTTAGAGTGAAGTCCTCGAATTTGAAGTCAAAAATATCTTTTACATCCGGATTGAGGGTCATGACTGGCAGTGGTCGCGGGTCGCGCTCAAGCTGCAGGCGCACTTGTTCAAAATGATTGTTATAAATATGTGCGTCGCCGAGGGTATGTACGAACTCACCCGGTTGGAGTCCGGTGACTTGCGCTACCATAAGCAGCAGCAGCGCATAGGACGCTATATTGAACGGAACACCGAGGAATATATCGGCACTTCGCTGATAGAGCTGCAGGCTGAGTCGTCCCTGTGCTACATAGAACTGAAAGAATGCATGACACGGCGGGAGATTCATGTTAGGCAAATCCGCTACGTTCCAGGCTGAGACTATGATACGACGGGAATCGGGATTGTTTTTGATAGTGTCGATGACTTCGGAAATCTGGTCGATTGAGCCTCCACGATAATCAGGCCATGAACGCCATTGGTAGCCGTAGATGTGTCCGAGGTCACCATCGGGGTCAGCCCATTCGTTCCATATTCTGACGCCGTTGTCCTGTAGGTATTTTACGTTTGTGTCACCTTTTAGAAACCACAGCAGTTCGTGGATAATGGATTTGAGGTGGAGCTTTTTTGTGGTAAGCATTGGAAATCCTTCCGATAAGTCAAAGCGCATCTGATAGCCGAACACACTGCGTGTGCCGGTGCCGGTACGGTCTGATTTGTCTACGCCGTTATGGAGTACGTGGTCAAGGAGCTGGAGGTATTGTTTCATTTTGTTGAGAAGGTTGATTTGTTTGCTGTGTTGGTGCCGATGGAGTTGAGATGCCGGTTAATTTCTGCATCATGGGAAGTGACAGCTGTTTTCGGCGGGTAGTGTATCGGATAGCACGGTCAGGGCATACGTCAATGCAGTCGAAACACACCACGCAGCGCGAGCCATCCACTACATGGTCATTGAGGTCGATACATTCACTTTTGCATACATCGGCGCATTTGCGGCAATGAGTGCAAAGGTCAGTGTCTATGTCAAACTGGAAAATCGAGTATCGGCTCACGAATCCCAATGTGGTTCCTATGGGGCATACGGTGTTACAAATCAAGCGCCCATGGCGTGATGATATGCTTATGATTATTACCGTGACGGCTGCCGTCCAGATGGCTGTGGACAGCATGGTGTAGGTAAGTATCGTCATCGCCTGATTGGATTCTGAAACATCGGTCATGTTGGCGGCGACAAAACTAACTTCGCCACATACGGTGGAATATAGTGAAAACGGGTCAAGCAGCGTGATAAGAGTGGTGGTCGATGTCATGAAAGCGGCAGCCATTATCATTAGAGTAGTGTAACGCACCGGATTGTTGGGACGTCTGTAGCTGTAGGCGGGTTTTGCTTTGCGTGGTACGCTTCTTGCAATAGCTGAGGATATATCCTGCAAAGTACCTACAGGGCATACGCTTGAACAGTATATACGACCGAAAATCAGTGTGACTATAATCCAGCCGGCAAAGGTGGATAGCGACAGAACGGTTACGGCGTATCCGAGCTGGATGTGTGTCAGCCAGTCACCTATTACAGGCAGACACAAGGCAGAGGTGCTCAGACACAGGGTCAGAATCAGGAATATCACTGACTGAATGATGATGCGGCTGTAGCGTAGCGTTCTGGTCATGACCGTGGTGTTACGGATATAGTGTTTTATCGTTTTTTCCTGAAAAAGTCACGCATGAGAGCAGCAGCTTCATCAGCAAGTACACCTCCGGTCACTTCGGTGCGAGGATGAAACGGTGAGCGTGAGGCTATGGTGGAATATCCGCGTTTGGAATCGGACGCTCCATATACTATACGGGGAATCTGACTCCATCCTAACGCCCCGGCACACATTATGCAAGGTTCTACTGTGACATAAAGAGTGCAGTCAGTCAGATACTTCCCGCCAAGAGTCAAGGCAGCAGCTGTCAACGCCTGCATTTCAGCGTGTGCGGTGACGTCACAGAGTGATTCGGTGAGGTTGTGACCGCGCCCTATTACTTTACCGTGACACACTACTACAGCTCCGATGGGTATTTCATCGGCTTGTGCGGCTTTACGGGCTTCATCAAGTGCTATCGTCATAAAGCGGCAATCGGTGTCGTAAGCGGTAGTATTCATATTATGTCGATGGTCAGACCCTCCTGTGCGGCGATTACGTTAGGAAATTGGGTGCGGGCATCATCGACCAGAATGTCGACATTGGTGTAGCGTTTGGAATAGTGACCGATAACGAGCATTTCAGCCTGAGCCAAGGCGGCTATTTGTCCGGCTTCGGCAGCCGTGGAATGTCCGCGTTGACGGGCATCGTCGGCGAGTGATGAATCGTAGGTGGCTTCGTGGTATATGACGTGTGTGCCTTTTACGGCTTCCGCTACCCGTGTGTCAAAGGCAGTGTCGCTGCAGTAGGCATAGCTACGCGAAGGGTCGGGAGGCGTGGTGAGGTGTTCGTTAGGCACCACCGTTCCGTCGGGGGTTATGTAGTCCTCCCCGTTTTTCACAGCGTTGATGGCTGATATTGGAAGTGAGTAAAATTTTGCCATGTCACCTTTCAGATGTCTTTGTTTCGGCTTTTCGGAGAATTGGAATCCGAAGCACGGTACCCGGTGATACAGCGGGAATGCTTTGACTATAAGCGATGAGGTCTCGTAGATGATGCCTCCGTCATCAGGTATTGGCTCGAAGATTATCTCATAGGTGCTTTCGCGGCAGAAATAGTCTGTTATACGTTTCATAATATCTACCCCGTCGGCAGGCAGATGTATGACCACTGTGCCGGTCTTTTCATGGAGTGACAGGGTAGAGAGAAGTCCGGGTAGTCCCAGGCAGTGGTCGCCGTGAAGATGCGATATGAATATCCGGCTCAGACGGGAGAACGGCAGATGCATGCGTCGCATCATGCTTTGTGCTCCTTCGCCACAGTCAATCATCATCAACTTGCCGCGATAGTCAATCACTTGCGACGATGGATTGTGAAGCGGAGTAGGTACGGCAGAGCCGCAGCCGAGTATATTAAGAGTAAAATCAGACATCGATACAAAGGTAGTGTTTTTTCGTGGAAAAAGTGTTAACTTTGCCGAATATGGAACATTCGCGACTTGAAAAAGACAGTATAGCCCAGCCTGAGCTGTGGAGTCTGCTTATGGTGTTGTCACCCGGACGTCTTGATGTGGGGCTTTACCCGCCGGTACCGCGTGAGGAAATGCTGTGGCGCAGTTTCAGACTCGATGCGTCGGCTTCGGGCGGTATGCTTAAGGCTCTTGAAGAGACGGTCTATGACAATCCGTTGCTGTTTAGTGACTTCCGGAGTGTTGACTGTGTGGTCGATACGGGTTGGAGTATGCTTGTCCCCCCGGATATTGCTTCGGAACAGGTGGAAATACTGGCGGAGCAAGTGTGGGGTGATGATGAAAGCCGTGGAGAATTGAACGGTTATCCTACAGGTGCGTCCAATGCCGTGATGTATATGTCCATGGAAGCAGATGTGGAAGCCTTTCTGCGCCGTACATTCTATAATATAAAATTTACGGAGCGAAAGTCGGCGCTGTGCCGGTATTTCACTACACATGCCGCGGGAGACAATGAGTGTAAACTTTATGCTGTATTTGATGCCGACAGACTCACTGTGATTGCTCTTGATGCTGACAGATTACAGTTGGCTAACAGTTTTGTTTTCAGTTCGGCTGCCGATGCGGCTTATTATACGCTGGCTTGTGCCGCTATGCTCGGGTGGGATTTGCAAAGGTGCGGCATCTGGTACAGAGGCGACATGGAGCAATGCGACGCGTATGTGGAGCTTCTCCGGCGCTATGTGCCTTCGGTAAAGCCGCTTCCATTTCCTATAATGCGTTATCGCGTGAGCAAATATATAATGAATGCACCGTTGGATTTACTTATCACAGGACAATGCGGATAATAAGAGGAAAATACGGCAGACGCAGATTTGATGTTCCGGGTAATATTACAGCCCGGCCTACTACTGATTTTGCACGTGAAAATATATTTAACGTAATCGAGAATCTTATAGATATCGAAGGAATATCGGCTCTCGACCTGTTTGCAGGTACCGGCGCGGTGACTTTTGAGTTGCTCAGCCGGGAGGCTGCGTCTGTAACAGCCGTGGAAAAGGCGCCGACGCAGTATCGATTTATAGAGCAAGTGGCTCATAAACTTGGTGATAAGAATCTGCGACTTATTAGAGGTGATGTGTTCAGATTCCTTGACACAGCCGCTCCGGCATCATTTGATTTCGTATTCGCTGATCCTCCCTACGATTTGCCGCGTTTTGAAGATGTGGCGCCAAAGGTGTTTGATTCCGGAATTATCAGACCGGGCGGGATATTTGTTCTGGAGCATTCGCGGGTGCGTGACTACAGCTCATTGCCTTTGTTCCACAGGCATATAGCTTATGGAAGTGTGAATTTTTCAATATTCAAGCTGCCTGAAAATGATGAGTGAGGGAGACGTAAAGGAGATTCGTCGGCACCGTACTTTCTTCCAATGGTGTCGCCGCTATATAAGTCTGAGTACCGTAGGTGTGATAGGGGCATTGGTCTACGTGATGTTTTTCACCGATAAATCGGCGGGTGATACGTTTCGCTACACCCGTGAGGCGGAGCATCTGCGGGTACAGCTCAAAGCAGCAGAGGATTCGTTGGCATATTATAAGCGGCTTAATGAAAATGTGTATCAATCGCCCGAAGCTATGGAACGTGTGGTAAGAGAACACTTTCACATGCAGAAGGAAAACGAAGATGTATATCAGACCATAGAACAGGAAACAAAGTAAAATGAAAATGGGAAAAAACATAAATGATTCGAATCGTCGCAACGCAGTGTGTGACTGGGCGTTCAATGCCGGACTTCTGCTCGTGCTGATAGGCACGGCATTGCCGCTGCTGAAGGTGGATTCTGCCGCCGGCAGCTATTTATTCTGCATCGGTGCTGTTTGCGCGTTTTTGGGCAGGATATTCCGTAAAGCGGATAAAACATTGCCGCTGAGAGCCCGAAGGCTGATGCGGATGGAGGTATGGGCTACCGTAGTGTTCTGCGTGGGAGGAGTGTTTCGCTTATTTCCTCAGTGGGGTTACGGAGCCAATGACTGGCTTGCTTTTGCCCTCGCAGGCGGAGTGCTGATAGTGTATGCTACGCTAATGCTGCCGCGTGCGGTAAGAAAATAATCGTTGTGGGTGCGTCAATTCGCTAATAATTACTAACTTTGCGCCCGATGGCATTACATCTTACCATAGATCAAGGCAATTCCGCCGCAAAGCTCGCTCTTTGGGACGGTGAGGAACTGGTGGATATCAAGATAGTTCACAGTCTGACCTCCGATGTGTTACGCGGATTTATAAGTTCGGCGGAAGGCACCGTCGACTCTGCGATTTATTGCTCGGTAGCATCAAAAGGCACCGAAGTGGTGGCATGGCTTGAAAATATGGTGCGGAAAGTGGTGCGTCTGCAGAACGGACTGCCTTTGCCTATAGCCATAGACTATGGAACTCCCGGTTCGCTCGGAGCTGACCGTATAGCGGCGGCCGTGGGAGCGAGGGTTTTATTCCCCGACAGCTGGCTGCTTGTGGTAGATGCCGGTACGGCAGTGACTTATGATGCGGTGACTCCGGAGGGTAAATTTGTAGGAGGTAATATCGCTCCGGGCATGAATATGCGTCTGGAGGCTCTGCATAGATTTACTGCGCGGTTACCGAGGGTGGAAATGCCGCGGGAATTGCCCGAAGAGGGATTTTTAGGACATGATACGGCTTCAGCCATGATTCTTGGTGCCGTTTACGGTATAGTAGGTGCGGTGTCATATTATCACAGCCATTTGCCCGAGGGTACCAAAGTGGTGATGACAGGTGGGTGGGCATCGGAGTTAAGCCGGCTTTGTGATGTGGATTCCGTGATTGTCGAGCCTAACCTTGTAAGTAAAGGATTAAACAGAATATTAATATATAATGAGAATATCTAAGAAAATACTGCTTCTGTGCGTGGTTTTGTGCGGCGCAGCAGTGACTGCCGGCGCACAGTCGGCTTATTCTAAATTCGGTTACGGTTTGCTGCGTGACAATGTTACTGCGGCTCAGAGTCTTATGGGCGGAGTGGGTTACGCCATGAACGGAAACAGGCAGATTAATGTTATGAATCCTGCATCGTATGCAGCATCCGATACGCTTACCTTTCTTTTTGATATGGGACTTGATTTTACCGCGCTCAAGTCAAAGGACGAAGGCAACGGTGCTACTTCCACCAATTATGGCGGCGGACTGGATTATGTGACTATGCAGGTGCCTATCGGTAAGTGTATGGGTGCCAGTATCGGTCTGGTACCATACTCATCTGTAGGTTATTCGTTTGGCTCTACCATAGATAACGGTACTACCAATCATGAGGGTTCAGGCGGTATCAATCAGTTGTATCTTGGTTTTGCAGGACGTGTATATAAAGGTCTCAGCCTCGGGTTCAATTTGTCATATATGTTCGGAACCACTATCAATGATGTTTATGTCAATCCCGCATCTGATAATTCATCATCGCTTTTCGAGCAGGTGGTGAAGGTTAAGGACTGGCATATACAGTTTGGTGCCCAATATAATTTTGATATTAACCGTGACAACCGTCTGACTGCCGGTCTGGTATTTTCTCCCGGTAAAACTCTGTTAGGGTCAGCCGAAGTGATAAAATATGATATTACCGCAGAGTCAAAACCCACAGATGATTTGATAGACAACACTTCACTTCGCGGACGCGCCTCGCTTCCAGCTACGTGGGGTGCCGGCATGAGCTATCGATGGCAGAACCGTCTGCTCGTGGAAGCTGATTACACTTATCAGCCTTGGAGTAAAGCCAAAGTGCTGCAGATGAAGAATTTTAATACACCGCAACTGGCTGACCGCTGGCAATTGAGCTTAGGTGGAGAGTTTACTCCTTCGCCCCGTGGCAACTATCTGCAGCGCATCACTTACCGTGCCGGTGGATTCTATAACCGCGACTACATGAAAGTGGGTGATAATAATGTCAAGGAGTACGGCGTGAGTGTGGGTTTCGGTTTGCCCACCATGGCATCGAAAACTATGGTCAACATCGGCTTTGAGTATCGTCACCGTCAGGCTTATCCTTCGGCGTTGCTTACCGAGAATTACTTCAATATCAAGCTCGGTATAAACTTCAACGAACTCTGGTTCTTCCAGAACAAGATTAAGTAATACGGTCACATAGCGTGTCATTGACTTTGTGAAAAACAACGGCGATATATCGGCTGATAATGGTGGTAAACGGACTGCGTCATGCGGTTTGCGTGGCGCGTTTATAACCGTGGTTGTCGCGGTTATGGCTTTGCTTGGTTGCAGTGACGAGAAAAAAGAAGTACTTCAGGGAGTGGTCGACCCCGAACGGTTCGCCACCATGACTACAACTGAAGTGTCATCGCTGATATCTGATTCGGGTATAATCAAATATCATATTACGGCACCGTTATGGCTGGTGTTTGATGAAGCATCGGAGCCGCACTGGCGTTTTCCCAAAGGATTGTTTCTGGAAAAATATAATGACGAATCGCAGCAGGACGCATCGATCCGAGCCGATTCAGCCATATATTACAAGAATCGCCAGCTATGGCGCCTTGACGGCTATGTGGAGATAGCTAATCCTCAGGGTGAGAAATTCCTTACCGAACAATTGTTCTGGGATCAGCGTCAGGCAAAAGTATATAGCGATTCGTTTATACACATCGAGCGCACGGACCGTATAATCGAAGGCTATGGTTTTGTGTCAAATGACCGCATGACTAAATACGAAGTGCTCAATGTGTCGGGTATATTCCCATCGGAAAAGTTCCGTCCGGGCGAAGGTACGGCTAAGCGTGATTCTTTGTCGGGTGACTCGGTATCAACCGGCGGTAGGCGTGTTACACCGCGAAAGACTCCTAAGGACAGCGTGCCACGGCCGGATGTGATTGTATCATCGAAAACAAGTCCTGCCAAAGGCGGCAAGACATTGACTCCCGGAATACGTCCGGCTGACGGAGGTGTACAGCGTGCCGATAACCCGCTGCTTTTCCGCAACAACAGACCGGACGGAGAGGCTTTACCTCCGCGACCGCGACCGTTGAAAGCTTTACCAAAGAAAAAATCGGATTAAGAATTCAGAGAAATAATCGATATGGATATAACTACATGGAT
>CAMWPX010000014.1 GCA_947176205.1 uncultured Porphyromonadaceae bacterium | reverse complement strand
ATGGCAGGTTCCCAAATATCAAGACCACCTATTATATCAAAACCAGCCTTATACAATCCCCATGACATTCCGCCACAACCGGAAAAAATATCAAATACTTTTGGTTTCATAAAGCAAAGATATGAAAAAACATCTTGTGTTCGTATTTTTTACTTCTTTTATGAATATCAACAGCTATCAATCAGATTACCGCATAGAGTTAAGGAGATGAAGGGCGTTGCGACGCAGACCACTGAGTTTCACTCTTTTAATGGATGAGCCGGAGAATATGGCACTGAATTCGTCTTGTGTCATGGACACAACTTTTTCCGGGGTAATTTCACTCATGGACTTACGTGGCATAAGTTCCGGACAAATATCAGCATCGGTAACAGTCCGATTGCGGGTATGAGGGCACGCAAGCGTGCATGCGTCACAACCGTAAAGCCGCGAATGAAGATTGACCTCTGAAGAAAAGTCGCCACGATGCTCTATGGTGAGATACGACAGACACTGCCCGGCATTAACCGTACCGTCAGTTCGTAATGCTCCCGTAGGACATGCTCTGATACATCTGCCGCAACGTTCACACTCGGTGAGTGTAGTGTGCCGTCGTGGCGCAAAAGGCGCAGTGGTGATAATCTCTCCGAGGAAACAGGCAGTACCCAGACCGGGCACTATTACATGACCGCTCATGCCACGCATTCCCAGACCTGAGCGCACAGCCCAATAACGCTCGCGCAACGGTGCTGAATCCACACATATCCTGAATTTACCCCCAGCTATAGCCACTATCTCCTCAGCCACATCAGTAAGAATCTCACGTACTACATCATGATAGTCTGACCCAAGCGCATAAGCCGATACCCATGCATGAGGATGACTCACCGCATACGGGATAGCGCAGCATACTATGGAGCGGGCGCCTTCAAGAAGCAAGGCGGGATTGGTTCGGATGTCGGGGTAACGTTCCATATATGCCATGCCGGCATGATGACCGCGTCCGAGCCATGATCGGAAATACGATACATCGTCATAGTCTACAGGCGCTACGGGCGCTACCGCCCATGCGGTTATGCCTCGGGAGTGAAATATACGCTCGGGTAATTCAGTCCATCGGGATTGCTCGAAACTCATAACCTCGTGATTTTAACCAACGTATTGCTTCGGGCAAAGCATCTCGGAGATTGTGTTCAGCTTTAAGTGAATCATGAAACACTATAATCGAGCCATTACGGGCGAAACGCTTGACATTGGCAAGAATACGGCGTGGCGACAGACGCTTGTTGTAGTCACGTGTCACCAAATCATACATAATTATATTGTATCTCGCCTTTATGGCGGCAGCCTGCTTCCAGCGCAGCAATCCATGGGGCGGACGAAACAACGGTGAATCAATCAGCGTATCTGCCTCGGTGATATCACGCATATAGCGCCATGTAGTAGACTTCATGCCCTGCAGATGATGCATCGTATGGTTGCCCCAGCTGTGTCCGCGACGTTTTATCTCTTCAAAAAGCACCGGATTGCGCCTCACATTATCGCCTACAAGAAAGAAGGTGGCTTTTATGCCGAAACTATCGAGCAAGTCCAGCACCCAAGGGGTTACCTCGGGTACCGGACCGTCATCGAATGTAAGATACACCGTTCGGCTGTTATTATGCTTCACACGCCATAAAGCCTCTGGAAAAAGCAGACGGTAGAGCAACGGAGGACGTTCGATAAGAAACATAACGCACTATGACTTAAACAGCGGAACGTAACTCGAATATGTGACGCCTATTCCTTATTAATCTGGTTCTGGTAGATGGAATACTGACGGTTGAGATTCAATCCGCGTACCGTAGTCAGATTCTTTTCCAGCGCCTCGATGTCAGCTGCCGCGAGTTTCTCGGCTTCTGAAGCACTCTTATCCTGAGCTATTGCATAATAACGCATGAGGAAGTCTCCGTAACCCTGAAGTAAATTAAGGAAGGCATAACCTTCTATCTTACGGTCATGTATATCGAGGGTGGCATATTTATCATGAGGGAGTGACTGGAAATAGACCAGATATCCGGTCTGTCGGTCTATCTCCTTTTCATACAGCGCTTTGGCTCGGTCAAAATCATCTTTCTCTCCTGTAGCCACACCCAACGAGGCATAAAGCGAAGCCAAATCTTCGGTAAAGAAAATCTGGGTAGGCGCAAGCTCACGAGGCAATTTCTCCTCAAGCAGGTGAAGAATCTCGCGTGATTTCAGCAGATAATCGTCAGCTTCAGCTTCTATGGCGTCGGCATCGGGTGTCTGAGGATTCTCTATAATGGAATTCAAGCGGTCTATGCCCTCGTTATAAAGAGCCTCAGCCAGACGCATCAAAGCCAGACGGTTGGTATTGACCATCTGACGCACTGTCTCGTCAAGATACACATGCTTGCCGCTGTCAAGGCCACCCCAGCGGAAGCGCTGAGTGACATTCTCATACATCTTGTCGACGTTTATACCCTCGTTACCGTCACCGCTGACATTGAGCATCGGGGTAACCTCATGAGCAAGACCTGTCGACCACATATATGGTGTCAATCCGAGATAATAATCATTAGGCACTGTCATGGCAAAGTAAACCGGACGATCCCAGCCTCGTGATGCAGAACCATCGATTATATCAAGAGCCATAAGTGTATTCAACCCATAGGCATTCTGACGACGGGCATTGACCGGCTCGAGCTGTGACTCCGCTGCGGCAATCTGCTCGGGTGTGAAATGACCGGTACGCATGAGTGCAGCCGTATCGGTGGGTATATACCAGTTGGGGTGCTTTAACTCAGTGAGCCTGTATTCCTCATTGTAAGCTTCGGGAGAGAATACCTCAAGCAGCGACTGGCGTGCCGTGACAGGCGTATCATCCGGATTCAGTGAATAAGCCACCGTAACCCTGCCGTAAGCGTAATCCTCGGGCTTGGTGGTAAACTCTATGCCCGGAGCATCATAACTCGGACGACGCAACTGGTCGATATACCAGTCAGTTGACAGATATGACAGATTGACCACCTTGACATCGGTACGCACACCTTCCACCTCCTGAGCGTACCACAACGGGAAGGTATCGTTATCACCATTGGTAAATATTATAGCATTAGGGTCAAGACTGTTAAGATAATTCATACCGTAATCACGGGTGGTATAACGACCCGAGCGGTCATGGTCATCCCATGTCTGTGACACCACTTGCAGCGGAACCAATATTCCCACCACACCGGCTATGATTGCGGCTTTTTTCCACTTGGCATACATCAGAGTATCTGCCTGGGGCGAATCTTCCGGCTCACCGCGAAGCTCCTTACGCGATGATATATTGATAATCAGTCGCCACAATGCTGCCACACCCATACCTACCCAAATAGCATAGGCATAGAATGACCCGGCGAAAGCATAATCACGTTCGCGCGGCTGCGAAGGCACCTGATTAAGATAAACCACGATGGCAATACCTGTCATGAAGAACAGGAAGAATATCACCCAGAATTGCTCGATACCACGCTTCGACACCAACGCCTGCCATACGAGACCTAACAGACCGAGCAGGAGCGGAAGCATAAAGAATACATTGTGACCGGGATTCTCATCACCCATTTCAGGCGGAAGCAACGACTGGTCGCCCAGACGGGCATCATCTATAAAGGGAATACCGCTTATCCAGTTACCGCGGTTTACCTCGCCATTGCCCTGAAGGTCATTCTGACGACCGGCAAAATTCCACATGAAATAACGCCAGTACATGTGATTAAACTGGTAATTCAGGAAATACTGCAGATGGTCAGCGAACGTAGGTTTGGGAAATATGTCGGTCTGCCTTAATCCGCGACGCAGGTAATCACGCATCACAGGGTCAGAATACAGAGTCTCACTGAAAGTGTACACCGTATCCTCCACAGGATTCTCTATCATAGTACGCGCACGCCACTGGTCATAGTTTTCACCTATCCACTGAGTGTATTCGCGCTTTTTGTCAGAACTGTACATGCGGGGGAAGAAACCGTTGAGCTTAGGCGTAAGCACAGCCTTCTTACGTGATTCCGATGCAAATGTCACGTAACGGTCAGGCTCCGACGGGTCAGTCTTAACCACTTTGAATGTCTCGGATTGCGGGTCTTCGAGCTTGGGACGCACCATCAAATCGCGTTTGCCATCAGGTGTGTCATGAACCAGAAGTTCCTGTACGCCCGTAGACTCCATAGTCTCGCCATAAATCAGCGGACGGTCACCATACTGTTCGCGGTTAAGGTAAGAACTTAGCGCAAACACATTGTCCGGAGCATTCTGATTCATAGGAGTATGAGCCGATGAACGGATAAGAAGCAATGCGTATGATGAGTAACCGATGAATATCACAAGTATACTCAGCATGGTAAGCGTGAGCACACGCACATGAAGTTTCTTACACCATATCAGATAAGCCACCAGTGCCAGAGTCAGCACCACCGGTATCCATAGAGAATTGCCTATGAAAAGCATACCCGAAAGCACTATGCCCAGCACTACGGATATTTTTATCAAAAGTGATGAGCGCTGTGCATACAGATTGTATATGCTCCAAGCCATCACACCCACGAATATGAGCGCATAGAGTAGTACACCCATATTGAATGACAGACCGCAAACGTTGACAAAAAACAGCTCGAAATACTGAGCCATCTCTACAAATCCGGGCACGAGTCCATAAAGAATCAGACCTACTATGACAAACGACAGCACCAGCGCCAGCACAGCTCCGCGCAGATTGCTCTCGCGGCATTTCTTGAAATAAAACACCAGCACTATGGCAGGAATACACAGTAAGTTAAGCAGATGCACAGCTATCGATATGCCTATCACATAGGCTATAAGTATCAGATATTTGTCGCTGTGAGGCATATCGGCACGATTTTCCCACTTGAGGATAAGCCAGAATACCAGCGCAGTACAGAACGACGAAAACGCATAAACCTCGCCTTCCACTGCCGAGAACCAGAATGTATCGCTCCATGCGTACATCAATGCACCGCAAACACCTGAACCGAATATCACTATCATCTTTACCGGACTCACCTCGATGGCATCATCAGCCACTATAAGTTTCTTGACCAGATGTGTTATGGTCCAGAAAAGCAACAAAATAGTCGCAGCACTCAGAAGTCCCGACATCAGATTGACCATGTAAGCCACCTTAGTCACATCGCCGAAAGCGAAATTGGCAAAAAAGCGGGCTGTAAGCATAAAAATGGGGTTGCCCGGCGGGTGACCTACTTCGAGTTTATATCCCTGAGTGATAAATTCGGGGCAGTCCCAGAAGCTCGCCGTAGGCTCAAGGGTGAGTATATAAGTCACCGCAGCTACCAGAAAACAAAACCACCCGATGGAGTCATTGAGCAGATTATATCTCTTCATGCCTGATTAATAATACTATAATTATAGTGATGATTGATTATTATTATACTTTGTCAAGCCCCTGAAAGCATCAGGAGCCTGACTTACCGGCTACAAAGTTAGCTTTTTTGCTTTGAAGTTACATCCTCATGGCGTTAATTATGTGAAAATAACACAGAAAAAGAGGAGTCAACACTTGGCAGACACTTCAAAATATCAGTCAGCTATCGGATTACAGCCCAGCGAAACTGCTTGAGCTCACGCACAAGTGCTTTTTCACGTCCGCCGCAGTAAGCATCGCAAAGGCTGTGAAACCGTGGCGAGTGATTCATGTGAGTACGATGAGCCAATTCATGCCACACTACATAATCACGCAGGTGCAATGGCAAAAACATCAGCATAGCCGATAGCGTAATTACACCCGATACCGAACATGTGCCCAATGTACGCTTTCCGCTACCCACCTTCCATGCGCTGACGCTTACGCCAGCTTCAGCAGCGAGCCGTATGGCACGAGGCAATAGTATATCAGCAGCCCCGTAAGTGACACCTTTGATAATCAAACGATTGATAGCTTGCTGAAATAGTGGGTCAGACAAATCCGAATCACTGCCTACGGTTACCGTTACCACTTTGCCTGCGCGGGTGACTTTCAATCCCTTTCTTCCCGATTGAGCAGCTGCGATATTAACCGTAACATCTGGCAGGCTTATGGTCTGACCTATATGGAATTTCGGTCGAGACGTAGCTGACTCACGCCCGGCAAGCCGCGGAATCATACGGCTGAGCGATGTCATAAGGTCAGTCATAGTAATTCCGTAAGGTACACTGACCCTGTAACCCGAAAGCCGGCTACGCAACGTTATGTTACGGGCGCGACGCATGGGCACCACTGTGACTCGACCCAAATCAGGAATATCAAGGTCGATACTACAGGTTATTCTAACATTAACTGTCATTTAGAGTCCGTCAATACCCCACAGGAGTTTACGCCTGAGAGTATCGACAAAATTATGATTTTTCGGAATAACCACCTGCACATTATATGGTGCTTTACGCAAAGTTACGTGGCTCCCTACGGGCAATGCCACCGATTTACCATCGATACTAAGCAGATATGCCGATGAGCGCGAAGATGTAATCATACCTATGACCGAATCATCACCCACAACAAGCGGACGCATGTTGAGTGAATGAGGAGCGATAGGCGATATAACCCAGTCAGCCGCTGTAGGAGCTATGATAGGACCCCCTACCGAGAGGTTATAGCCTGTGGAACCGGTAGGAGTGGACACAATCAGTCCGTCGCAGCGATAGCAGGCAAGCGGCTCGCCGTCAAGGGTAGTATCCACGGTAATCATCGATGCCGTATTCTGCTTAAGCACTGCTACCTCATTGAGTGCAAACGGACATGTCGGCAACTCGGCATCATCTGACAGAACCTCGATGACCGAACGGGGCTGCACATCGTAATTGTCCCGCACAATCTCCTCTACCAAAGTATGCGGATGGGTTATATCGGCGGCGGCAAGATACCCGAGATGACCTGTATTGATACCCATTATCGGTATGGACAAAGCGCCTACTCGGCGAGCGGTGGTTAGAAAAGAACCGTCACCGCCTATACTCAGGACTAAGTCAGCACACACAGGTTCGTCAGCAGCTATGACATGTACATCCAAAGGAGGCACCGTAATCACCCGATGCATAAACTCATAGTAGCGGTAATCAATGGATAGAGCTATACTGTCGGCATGCTCGGCAAGCAATTCGAAAAACTGTTGCAAGGGTGCGAAATTTCTCTTCTGACTCTTGTTTCCGAAAATGGCTATACGTTTCATCGGCATGTAATTACAAGTGGGTGTTATATTTCGAGTTGTGCCAAAAAATCATTTACTCCCTTACGGGCATATTCGGTAAATGAATCCTCGCCTGAAATCAGATTGGTAACATGCAGACCATAGCGTTCAAGAGAGCGAATCACAGCACCGGCATCGCGATGATTTATGCGTAAATCCACAGCCATACGATAAAGTCCTACCTCAGCCGAAGTCACATTCATGTTAAGCAGATGGGCATCAGCATCCTCCACCGCACGAGCTATAAGCGAAGCACTGAAATCATCGCGGTCACACACCACAGTGAGCTCGCTACTGTCAGACACTGGCGGAAAAAGATGCTCCTCGGAATGATGCGCTACCGAAGGGAGTGTGGGAAATATGTTATCGTTTGCTTCCAATATTATTTTAATATCCCATTATTTCTCGCTAAATTTGCACCAAATTTATCAATGCACGAGAGTGGTTGCAAATTTAGTAATTTTTCTATTTCCAACATTCAAGCGCAAGGTAAAGTTGTAAACCAAACCAAGAAGATATTCACAATTATGACCCTTCTGAGTGTAAATATCAACAAAGTAGCCACACTTCGCAACGCCCGGGGCGAAGATATGCCCAACGTCCAGCTGTTTGCTCAGGAATGCGAACGGTTAGGAGCCAACGGCATCACCGTGCATCCACGTCCCGACGAGCGTCACATCAAATATGCCGACGTGTATCTGCTGCGCCCGCTCATCAAGACAGAATTCAATATCGAAGGTTATCCCTCGCCCGAATTTATGGATTTGGTACTAAAGGTCAAACCCGCTCAGGTCACACTGGTGCCTGACTCACCTGACGACCTCACCTCACATGCCGGCTGGGATGTGGAGCCTAACAAGGAATTTCTTTCAACCATAGTGGACCGTCTGCGCGAAGCCGGCATACGCACTTCGATATTCGTAGGTACCGACATAGAGAACATAAAGGCAGCCGCAACCACCGGTACTGACCGCGTAGAATTATATACCAAACCGTATGCCGACCTTTATCCGACCAATCCCGAAGAGGCAGTAGCTCCGTTTGTTGAAGCGAGCCGCGCAGCACATAAATCAGGACTTGGAGTCAACGCCGGTCATGACCTGAATCTTGACAATCTGGAATTTTTCCACAGCCGTCTGCCCTACCTCAACGAAGTGTCGATAGGACACGCACTTATATCCGATGCACTATATCTGGGGCTTGACCAAACTATCAGCCGCTACAAGAAGTGCCTTAAATAAACCAATATCTGATTCTCTCCTCACCTAATAATAATCGCAACCATGACCCAGACCCTCACCCCTGACAGCATAGCAGCTCTGACGCAGACTGCCACCCAAACCACCGCCACACCGGCAGTAGAACCTATGTCGGTATGGGATTTATGTGTCAACGGCGGCATAATCATGATACCTATGCTGCTGCTTGCCATCATAGCGATTTATGTGTTTGTGGAACGGCTTATGGTAATACGCCGTGCAGCACGCGAAGATTCCTCGTTCATGGAGCGCATAAAGGAATATATACATCGCGGCGATGTGGACAGCGCCCTTAATCTCTGCCATCATTCGCAGACACCGTATTCACGGCTAATAGCCAAAGGTATCAGCCGCATGGGTCGTCCGATGAACGATGTGCTTGTAACGATAGAGAATACCGGAAATATCGAGATAGCCGCCTTAGGCAAACATCTGCCTTGGCTGGCGACCACTGCCGCCGGAGCTCCGATGATAGGATTTCTCGGCACTGTAATGGGTATGGTGGAAGCATTCTATAACCTTGCAGCAGCCGGTACAAGCGCTAACATTGATGTACTCGCCGGCGGTATCTATCAGGCTCTTGTAACTACGGTAGCCGGTCTGGTAGTAGGTATCATAGCACTGTTTGCCTATAACTATCTGGTAGCTCTCATCAACGGTGTGATGAACTCTCTTGAGACTAAGACCATGGAATTCATGGATTTGCTCAACGAACCGGTAAAATAACTCTTACAATCTACAGCTATGGCTCTGAAACAGCAATTCCCCATGACATCGCTCTTCTCAATGGCTTCGATGACCGATGTCATATTCCTGCTGTTGATATTCTTCATGGTCACGTCGACTATAGTATTTCCTACCGCACTGGAAGTAAATCTGCCGCAAAGTTCGGAGCAGACAGCCTTGAAGCCTACCACTCAGGTAGTAGTGTATGCCGACGGCTCCATGTCAGTAGTGACCCCCACTGACCCCAAACCGGTGAAAGTAGACGCCGACCAACTTCAGGCAGTTCTGCTACTTGACCGACAGCAGTCAGCCGAACCGCGCGTGATAGCCATTTACGCCGATGAAGCCGTTACTTATGGAGATATAGTAAAGATACTCGATATGGGTGCGCGTAACTCTCTTAATATGGTACTCGCCACCAAGCCGGCTCCAGCCTCGGCGCGAATGTAACCCCACATTATTTACAATAAAACGCTTATCGCTATGAACGAGCGTCAGAACACCGACCGCATTAAAGCCTCAGCAATAACCCTGATTACAGTTATTGCCGCTGCGGTAACCATGATGCTCATTCACCTTACATTCGTCCCGCCTGAAAACCGTACATGGCCTCCTGTTGATGATTCGGAGATATTACTCTTAAGCGATATAGCCCCCATACTCCCTCCTGCTGTCACAAGCAATGCTCCTTCAGGTCTGCAATCAAGCGCCGAGGTAGCCCATGATGAAGGACGGGATAATCAATCCAATATCTCGCCCGATGTGACAGATGCAGGACCAAAAGCCCCGCAACCTACTCCACCGGTATCATCAACCGCACCATCGGAAATGAAGACACCTCCAGCTCCGGAACAGACCGGACCATCGAAAGAAGAACTTGAACGCCAGCGCAAAGAACGCGAGCAGCATGCCACCACCAAGCGTCGCGAAGATGCCATGAAAGCAGGATTCGGAAGCTCGAAATCGAAAGTCAACTCCGTATCAGGAGGCAAAACAGCAGGAACTGTGTCGGCAGGCTCGCCCAACGGACAGATTGGATACAACCTTGCCGGACGTACCATAGCCGGTTGGGGTAAAGCAAATGTGACTGCTCCTTCAGGCTCCATAACCATTACCATAAGAGTAGACCGCCAAGGCAAGGTGACAGAAGCATCATATCGCAGCGGCACCGGTGCGGCAGCGGCATCAGAGGCTGTAAGAGCCGACTGTGTACGGCGCGCTCTATCATCTACATTCTCAACATCAGCTGACGCACCGCCCTCGCAGACTGGTACTATAACATATACATTCACTACTGCCAATCAATAATCACACACTCCTCTTTATGACATACGAATATGATTATTTAGTAATAGGGTCCGGCATAGCCGGCATGAGTTTCGCACTCAAAGTAGCCTCTCCCGATACACGGGTGGCTTTAGTATGCAAAACCTCGCTTGACGAAGCCAATACGGCATTGGCTCAAGGCGGTGTGGCTTCGGTGACAAACCTCAAAGTGGATAACTTCGAGAAACACATCGAGGATACCATGATAGCCGGAGACCACCTGAGCGACCCCGATGCAGTAAAAAAAGTAGTGACAGAAGCTCCGGAGCAGATACGTCAACTGCTCGAATGGGGTGTGGACTTCGACCGTAACGCTGACGGTGATTTCGACCTGCACCGCGAAGGCGGTCACTCAGAGTTCAGGATACTCCACCATCTTGACAACACGGGCTATGAAATACAGCAAAGTCTGATAAAAAAAGTACGTGAAAATCCGTATATCGACATTTTCGAACACCACTTCGCTATAGAAATAATAACCCAACACCATCTTGGTAAAATAGTGACCCGTCGCACACCCGACATCACCTGCTACGGAGCCTACGTGCTCAATCCCGAAGGTGGCGTCGACAAATTTCTCGCAAAAATAACCCTTATGGCTACAGGCGGCGTGGGTGCCGTATATACCACCACCACCAATCCTCTCGTAGCCACAGGCGACGGCATAGCCATGGTCTACCGTGCCAAAGGCACTGTGAAGGATATGGAATTCATACAGTTTCACCCGACGGCTCTTTATCACCCGGGCGACCGTCCGTCATTTCTTATAACCGAGGCTATGCGTGGTTACGGTGCCGTATTGCGTAATCTCAAAGGCGAGGAATTCATGCACCGCTATGACCCGCGTCTGTCACTGGCTCCACGTGACATAGTGGCACGCGCCATCGACAGCGAAATGAAAATCAACGGCGATGACCATGTATATCTTGATGTCACCCATAAGAATCCCGAAGAGACACGCCATCATTTCCCTAACATCTATGCCAAATGCCTGTCGCTCGGCATTGATATAACCAAAGATTATATTCCCGTGGCTCCGGCAGCCCACTACTTGTGCGGCGGTATAAAAGTGGACCTCAACGGTCAGTCGTCCATACAGCGTCTCTATGCCGTAGGCGAATGCTCATGTACCGGACTGCACGGTGGCAACCGACTTGCCTCTAATTCACTTATCGAAGCCGTAGTATATGCCGAAGCTGCCGCACGTCATGCTCAAGACAATATTTCCCACTATACTTTGCGCCATGATGTTCCTGACTGGAACGATGAAGGCACACGTCACCCCGAAGAAATGGTGCTGATAACCCAAAGTATCAAGGAAGTCAATCAGATTATGGCTACTTACGTGGGTATAGTGCGAAGCAATCTGCGTCTTGACCGGGCATGGAACCGCCTCGACATACTTTATGAGGAGACGGAACGACTGTTCAAATGCTCGAAAGCTTCACGTGAGATATGCGAGCTCCGCAATATAATCAATGTAGGTTATCTTATAATGCGTCAGGCTAAAGAACGCAAGGAATCACGCGGACTTCATTACACTCTCGATTATCCTCCCAAAGCATAATTTATTTCAGCATTGGTAAGAACTCAACAATCTTTTATGCCGCGGTTACGTTATATAATTACGTATGAAGTATGTAATTAAGTTATTGACACTGATAGCGGCTATGTCAGTCGGAGTACTTGACACCCCGGCTCAGAGTCCGGTACTCCCTGACGTGACCGAAATGGGCGACGGGCGCATTAACGATGCCCGCGGTTACTATTATACGGATATCGATGGTGAGCAGGTAAAGATGATTGTGCTCAATGATGTAGTGGTGTATCCGCCGTTGAAATTCAAAAACAAGAAAGAAGAAGAATTTTACTGGCGTACGGTGCGTGATGTGAAAAAGACTCTTCCATTTGCCAAACTCATCTGCAACACACTGCTCGAAACCTACGAATACATAGAGACCTTTCCCACTCAGAAAGAACGCGAAGATTATCTTAAGGAGATGGAATCAGCTATATTCAAGCAATATAAACCCATGCTTAAGCGATTCACCAAATCACAGGCGAAAATGCTGTGCAAACTCATCAACCGCGAAACCGACCAATCGGGTTACAACATAATAAAAGCGTTTTTAGGGTCATTCCGCGCCGGGTTCTGGCAGACGTTCGGCAGGCTGTTCGGCGTAAATCTTAAAGTGGATTACAAGCCTGAAAAAAATCGGGAAGACGCCATTATAGAGCGTGTGGCGGTAGCGGTGGAACTCGGCCAGGTATGACATTGATAAAAATTAGTAATTTTGCAATATGAAAATAGCTATAATAGGTTACGGTAAAATGGGTAAAGCCATAGAGCGGATAGCCCTGCAACGCGGTCATGAGATAGTGAGCATAATCGATATAAACAATACCGGTGACTTTGATTCCGAAAAATTCCGCAGTGCCGATGTGGCTATAGAATTTACATCGCCGGCATCGGCTTGCGATAATTATGCACGCGCCCTGGCTCAAGGTGTGAAAGTGGTGTCCGGCAGCACGGGTTGGACTGAACGAATGCCTGAGATTAAGGATTTGTGTGACCGACTCGGAGGTACTTTCTTCTGGAGTTCAAACTTCAGTATCGGAGTCAACCTGTTTTTCAGCCTCAACTCCTATCTTGCTAAACTGATGAATAACTTTCCTCAGTACACTCCCTATATCACAGAGACTCACCATATACACAAACTCGATCATCCAAGCGGAACAGCCATATCATTAGCACACGGCATCATGGATAATGACCCTGCTTACACTTCATGGAGTGAAGATGCGTGTGCACCTGACAGTGTTAGAATTGACCATATACGTCGCAGCGAAGTTCCCGGCACGCACACCGTGCGGTGGGATTCGGCTATAGACAGTATCGAAATAACCCATGAGGCTCACTCCCGTGAAGGATTCGCATTGGGTGCCGTGGTAGCTGCCGAATGGGTAGCTCAAGAGAAAGGTTTTCTAACCATGGACATGCTCATGAAAAAAATCATAAATGACGCTGCCCGCTCTTAATTGTAACCTATTAAACGATAACAACATATTATGCAGAATAATACTTCAAGCAGTTTTACAGATGGTCTGAAATCACGCATTCGTGCCACAAAACCTACCCGCTGGATACGATTCGGCATAGTTGCCGCCTTATTTACAGGCTGGGTCATCTGGCTTGACAATTACTGGGTATTGCTTTTTCTACCACTGCTGTTTGATATCTACATAACCCACTACATACCTTTCACATGGTGGAAAGAGAGCAAAAGCAAAACAGTACGCACTCTTATGAGTTGGGTCGACGCCATAGTCTATGCCCTGATACTCGTATATTTCATCTTCACTTTCATAGGTCAGAACTATCAGATACCGTCAGGCTCGCTTGAAAAAACGCTCCTTACGGGCGATTACCTGTGGGTCAACAAGATGTCTTACGGTCCGCGTGTACCCATGACGCCAATTCATTTTCCTCTTGTGCAGAATACAATGCCAATACTTGGTACCAAGAGCTATGTGGAGTGGCCCAACTGGAAATATCACCGCCTGAAAGGTCTCGGAAATGTAAAAACCGGAGATATAGTGGTTTTTAACTTCCCCGCAGGCGATACGGTAGCTGTAAAGATGCAGAATCCTGACTATTATACTCTGGTCAGACTGCTGGGGCGCAATACCATACTCAATAATCCGGATGATTTCGGTGAAGTTATATACCGTCCTGTGGACCGTCGTGAAAACTATGTGAAACGTGCCGTAGGTATGCCCGGCGAAACCATTCAGATAATCGACGGCGATATTTATATCGACTCCAAACAACAGCCTACGCCTGCCACAGCCCAGCGCGATTACTATGTACAGACCACACGCCGACTCACTTCCGAAGAATGGGACAACTGGGGAGTCCCCGTAGATGACCGCCGTGAAATGGCTCTTGCCGCAATCGAACGCGATTATTTCGCACTGAGTTCAGCCAATTTGAAATTCAACGGTCACACTCCCGCAGGACCGATTTATGTGGTACCACTCACAGCCTCCATGGCTATAAAAGTAAAAGAATCACCCCTGACTCTGGCGGTGGAAAAAATTATTGTGGAACCTGAATCTGACCTTTTCCCTTACTATTCGGCTAAATATGGATGGACACGTCATAACTACGGTCCCATCTCTATACCGGCAAAAGGTCAGACCGTACAGCTTACCCCGGAAAACTGGCCTCTGTACGAGCGCATAATCCGTAACTACGAATATCATCCCGACTCATACGTGAAGGATGGTCAGGTGTATGTGGACGGTCAGCCAGCCGACAGCTATACATTCGCCATGGATTACTATTTCATGATGGGCGATAACCGTGACAATTCACTTGACTCACGCTACTGGGGTTTCGTACCCGAAGACCATATCGTAGGCAAACCCATGCGCGTACTCATATCGTTTGACAAAGATAAAGGTCTGCTTGATGGCGGTATCCGATGGGATAGAATCTTGCTCGATGCCAATAAAGGACTCTAAACTGCTGTTGCCGCCATGCTACATGGCTTCGGTGCACTACTACGCTGCGCTTAACGCCGCTGCGGAAGCGGTGATTGATACACGCATGCACTTTGACAAACGCATGAAGCACACCCATCGCTGCAGCATAGCCGATGTCAATGGTCCGCTCATGCTCACTGTACCCGTGGAAAAGCCTGCAAGCCTCACTACAGCGCATTGCGATGACATTGTGGTGTCATCCCACGGACACTGGTGGAACGTGCATCTGACAGCCTTAAAATCGGCTTACGGACGCACTCCTTTCTTCGAGTATTACCTTGATGATTTCGCTCCGCTTCTATCGTCACAATGGGTAGGAAAGAAAATCACCGAACACAACGCTGCAATCGACACTTTGCTGCGCCGGCTGCTTGCCATTAATACCAAAGTAAGTTATATTGATACGGAAACTGATGACAATAACCTGACAGTAGCTGATTACCGCCGGCGCCACATAGATTTCACCACGGATGTGCCTTACTATCAGATACGCTCACGCGAACATGGATTCCTACCCTCGCTAAGCGTGGTCGACTTGCTTTTCAATATGGGACCTGAAGCACAAATTATCCTGCACCGGATGGTCAGCGAATAACATTGATATTAAAACATGCTGAGAGCACGGAGCTGCTCCATGATATCAAGACGGCTCATGCGACGCCTACGTTTGAGTGCTCCTGCGAAATCATGCACCACTTCCTGCACACCCCTATGATTAAACACACGAAAAAGGTATGTGTAATTCTTTTCAAACAGACGCTTGAGTTCATCATCCTCAAGTGCACACCATCGCTTACCCTCTTCGCTGATACACTCACCGAGTAATTTCTTAATCTCCGGAGCTACCGCTACATGGTCAAGCACCATGTGACGACACATCACATTTCCTATGGTCAAGGCTATTTCCAGATTGAAATTCTTCAATATATGATTCCACGCTGCTTTGGCTGACAGCCCCGGATTACCTGAAAAATAAAAATCGTTGACAAATTCCACCATTTCATCGGCTGAGGCATCAAGATCCAAGGCTGACAGTTTATCTTCACCGTCAAACACCACTATAGCCACAGCCATACCTGTAGCGCCATAACATTTGTCATCTTCATTGCGATAGCTCAAATCAACGCTCATATTATCAGTCAAAATAAGGTTTGATTCTATTTGTTACTTTACAAGTAAATATGGTTACTTAACCACCATTATTTTCAGTACGGTTCCTTCCGATGAATCATCATTGGATACATACGCATAATAAACGCCTGTAGGCACACGGCGACCTTTCAGATTACAGCCGTCCCAAGTAAACATGCCGCCTTCACCCATACCCTGAGCGAGCACATTACCTGAAGCGTCGGATATTTTCACAAGCGAATTTTCCATAAGTCCTGTAATGTAAATATTGCCTGTGTAATCCGGACGCACAGGATTAGGAAAAGCGTACACGTCACTATAATCATTATGAGGTTTGCTGACATTTGTGGTATACGTATATACACCGCTTTTTGTGCCCACATATATAGTGGAACTATTAGGGTCAGCAAACACGGCATTGATACGGTTGGAAGGCAATGGAGAATTGTTAGAGTGGAAATGCTCGAGAATCTGTTCGCCGTCTGAAGACACGAGATACAATCCCGAATCGTTTGTAGCAATCCATTTACGGTTGGCTCCATCTACCGATATAGAGTTAATCAAATCACTTCCGAGAAGATAATCGGCAAGATTTGTACCATCATTACGGGGTACCTTTATATGTGTCATACGCATGGTGGATGACGTAGCTTTCGAAGGGTCTTCTATAAGCATTATACCCTGATTCGTACCCCACCATATTTTACCATCGTTATCTTCGCAAAGCGATATATGACGGTCAGCATTGAATTTATTTCCATCCTGATCATATATCTCACTCCAGCAATAATAAACATCGTCACCAAGCTTATTGAATGTACCTCGCGTATCAATAGCCACAAGTTTATTGGTAGTATTACTGTCGATAATAAATATCATGTTGGATTTCATACAGTTAAGAAATACCACGTCCTGTGAGGAATAGTAACCTATCTTTTCACCGAGCGGTATTTTTATCCAGTCCTCTTTCTTGACCTGTGACGGATTCAGGCGTGCTTTGTCACGCGGCAACACCCAAATGGTTTCGGTAGAATAATTAGCCGATTCCATAGCCATCCATACATTTCCTCCACGGTCCACATTACAACCATAGCATATAAAACGGTTATCATATTTGAAAAGAGGCGAATTGGTATCATCATATCTACCCTCAAGTTCACCTTTACGTACCTTCATCAGTCCCTGTTCGGCAGAACTTACATAATATACGTCAGGCTCATCGCTATCAGGAGCCAAAGCGGTAACACCGGTAAGATATTTATCGTTTTTCCAATATTTACCTACATTGAGGTCGGTATCCACAGGATAAAGAGTAACGTCTATGGCTTCACCGGTATTGAGATTGATACGTCCTGCTGTCTGAGGTTCGTTACGTCCACGCTCTCCTGACAGACCGAATTTATATCTTGTCAAGCCGACATTCTGTACAAAGAGATATTTATTATGAAGCGTAGGATAAAAATAAAATGCTTTTTTTACTGAAAAATCTTCAGGAGCATAAGCCTGCATCTTGAGAGTCACATCACCGTCACGCGTGATTTCATAATTGCTCAGACCATAATGTGACAGCACCCAATAATCATCGTCGACACGGGCATCCTCGGCAAATACATCGAAACGCTGTTCATCAGGCAATTCGCAGATAAGCTGTACCTTTTTATTCTCATCAAGTGTGTACATGACATTATCGGCTACTATTTTCACATTGTCAGGTGCGAGATTTACAAAGTGATATGACGGCACGTAGTACATCAACACTTTATTCATGCTCACTTTACCTGACGCCAGGTCAAATTCCATGTAGCGTATGGTATTTTCATCATCAGCCGTAATGATAGCGTTGGTACCTATGGGCTGCATATCCTTTAAGTCAGGAAAACTGCACAATTGATTAAAATTGAAAAACATACGCACGCTTCTACCTAACGGTATCGTGTATATGTTTTTATCCACACTGATAAACAAATGCTTACCTACCACTGCGATAGCACCTACCCTTTTTGAATAATTACCGGTCTCCACTATGGTATTCGAGTTGTCATCTATCACTACAAGACCGAAATCCATAGCCACATAGATACGATTGTTTTTAGCATCGAAATCTACATCAATTATCGTATGGTCATCTATGTTTGCATCACGTATATCCGATATATTTTCTACCGTGCCGTCATCATAGAGCAAATCTATATTGCCATTATCATATGCTATGAACAGATATTTCTTATCTTTATTGTAATAAATATCAGATACATCATAGTCATTCAGTTTATTTTCATGGGTATATGTATTTGATTCATCATGTTTTGAATCATAAGCAAACAGATTACTACCCGAAAGAAAATATATTATTCCACTACGTGCAGGCAATATTTTTTTCTGCAATGGCGAAAACGCCGGAATATAATTCCATGTACCTATAGGATGATTCACAGCCGATGCTTCACCGGGGCACATCGTGACTATTAACGATAATAATATGGAATAAACTATCTTGTTCATATATATTTTTTACTTTAAGAGTTCTCAGAAAGAAAATCTACAAGCTTACGTGTGGCTATTCCGCGATGACTGATAGCGTTTTTAGCCTCAGAGCTCATACATGCAAATGTCACTTCACTACCGTCAGGTCTGAATACCGGGTCATATCCGAATCCTCCCTCACCTTCAGGAGCAAAGGTAATTTCACCATACACAGACCCTTCAAATGTAGTAAGCCTGTCACCTTGAATAAGGGCTATTACTGTGGAAAAATGGGCTTTACGATTATCTTTGCCTTCAAGATTAGCAAGCAATTTACGCATATTTGCCTCCGAATCATGCCCGTCACCGGCATAGCGTGCCGAATATACTCCGGGTTCACCTCCCAAAGCATCGACCAATAGACCCGTATCATCGGCGAAACAATCGTAGCCGAATTTATCTTTTATAAAATATGCTTTCATCTGAGCGTTGCCTGCAAGAGTATCGGCAGTTTCCGGAATATCCGCATTGCAGCCTATATCAGATAACGACAGTATCTGCCAGCTCTCATCCACTATGGAGCGTACTTCTTCCAGTTTATGAGCATTATTAGTAGCAAATACTATCTTTTTCCGCATATCAGATTCAGGTAACAAATATTACTATATAACGTAATTTTAATATCGCTTATTATCCTATAACTATGTTGACTATCTTTCCGGGAACTACTATGACCTTACGTATGGTTTTGCCTTCAAGCCATTTTTTAGCACCTTCAGCACCTATAGCTGTCTTCTCCACTTCATCACGCGGCATATCGGCAGGAACCGTGATGTTAAAGCGTGCCTTACCGTTAAATGACACTGCATAGGTAACTTCATCCTCTTTAAGGTATTCCTCGGAATAAGAAGGCCATTGAGCATCGCAAATACTACCTTCATTACCCAATATATGCCATAATTCCTCGGTAACATGAGGAGCAAACGGATTAAGCACTATAAGAAGTTTTTCCAATACCTCACGACTATGACACTTCTGCTGCGAAAGTTCGTTGACACATATCATGAACGCGGCTATTGAAGTATTGAATGAGAAGTTCTCAATATCGGCGCTAACTTTCTTTATGAGTTTGTGTATGGATTTTAAGTCTTTTTTAGTAGGTTGAGCATCATCTACAAGCAGTGTATCACCCTTATAAAATAATCCCCAAAGTTTTTTCAAGAAACGGTTTACTCCATCTATACCATTGGTATCCCATGGCTTGCTCTGCTCAAGCGGTCCAAGGAACATCTCATACAATCTAAGTGTATCAGCACCATATTTTTCTACAATATCGTCAGGATTAACCACATTAAACATGGATTTGGACATTTTTTCCACTGCATAGCCACACACATATTTACCATCTTCCAATATGAACTGTGCGGTAGCAAATTCAGGACGCCAGTTTTTGAACGCTTCAATATCGAGAATATCGTTAGAAACTATATTGACATCCACATGTATGGGAGTAACATCATAATCCTTACGTAAATTATAGCTTACAAATGTATTGGTATCTTTAATTCTGTACACATAATTACTGCGACCCTGAATCATACCTTGATTTATAAGTTTCTTAAAGGGTTCATCCTCACATACCAGTCCGAGGTCATAGAGGAATTTATTCCAGAAACGGCTATAGATAAGATGTCCTGTAGCATGCTCGGTACCACCTATATAAAGGTCTACATTACGCCAGTAATCGTTAGCTTCATGTGACACGAGTTCATTGCCGTTGCGAGGATCCATATAACGCAGATAATAAGCTGACGAGCCTGCAAATCCGGGCATGGTACATAATTCTATGGGATATCCCTCGGGAGTATGCCAATTTTTGGCACGTCCCAACGGAGGTTCTCCGCTTTCAGTAGGCAGATATTTATCCACTTCAGGGAGTTGAAGCGGCAGTTGATTATCGTCCATAGTACATGGGATTCCATCTTTGTAATATACCGGGAATGGTTCACCCCAGTAACGCTGACGGCTGAATATGGCATCGCGCAAACGATAATTTACTTTTACTTTACCTATACCTTCCTTTTCTATAAACTCCTTGGTGGCGGCTATGGCATCTTTTACTTCCATACCGTTGAGGTCAAGTTTATCAGAAGCCGAATTTATCATTTTACCACTTTTGGCATCAAAACTTTCTTCACTTACATCAGCGCCTTCTATCAAAGGTATCACAGGAAGATTAAAATGACGTGCAAACGCATAGTCACGGCTGTCATGAGCCGGAACAGCCATAATGGCACCCGTTCCATAGCCGGCAAGCACATAATCGCTTATCCATATAGGTATACGTGTACCGGCTATAGGATTGATGGCATAGCTGCCCGTAAACACACCGCTTACTTTTTTATCAATCATACGTTCACGCTCTGTTTTATGTTTGATAGCGGCTATATATTCATCTACTTCTTTGCGTTGACTGTCAGTTACTACCAAATCCACATATTCGCTTTCAGGAGCAAGAACCATAAAAGTCACACCGAATATGGTGTCGGCACGAGTGGTAAATATATCAAGTTCCAAATCCTTACCATCTACCTTGAACTTCATCTGAGCACCCTCAGAACGTCCTATCCAGTTACGCTGAGTCTCTTTAAGCGAATCTGTCCAGTCTATGCGGTCCAGTCCTTCGAGCAGACGCGGAGCATAAGCCGAAACTCTCAGACACCACTGATACATGAGTTTCTGTTCCACCGGATAACCGCCACGTACCGACACACCCTCACTCACTTCATCATTGGCAAGCACTGTACCGAGCTTAGGACACCAGTTAACCATGGTATTTCCCAGATAAGCTATACGATAATTCATCAAAGTATCGCTTTTTTCCTTATCCGTCATAGCTTTCCATTCGTCAGCCGTAAAACTCATATCCTGAGAAGAAGCTGCATTCACCCCTTCAGTACCGTTTTTTTCAAATTTTTCTATAAGTTCCGCTATAGGCAGCGCCTTATCTGCATCACGGTCATAATAGTGATTGAACATTCTTATAAATGTCCATTGGGTCCATTTATAATATTCAGGGTCACATGTCTTTATCTCACGGTTCCAATCATAACAGAAACCTATCTTGTCAAGCTGTGAACGATAACGGTTGATATTGTTGACCGTCGTGACTTCAGGATGCTGACCCGTCTGTATGGCATACTGTTCGGCAGGCAGACCGTAAGCATCATAACCCATAGGATGAAGCACATTGAATCCGTTAAGACGCTTGTAACGCGAATATATATCGGAAGCTATGTAACCCAGTGGATGACCTACATGAAGACCTGCACCTGACGGATAAGGAAACATGTCGAGCACATAAAATTTAGGACGGTTCTTATCCACCTCCGTATTATATGTGCCATGTTCTTTCCAGTAATTTTGCCAGCGTGATTCTATATCTCTATGATTGTATTCCATAATATATAATATGATTCTTATTTTTTAATCTGTTTTGATAATTCAAGCATTCTCTCTATCGGACGTCGGGCTTTCTCTATGAGCGAAGCATCTACATGTATCTGGGGAGATTCATTTTTAAGACATTCGTAAAGCTTCTTCATAGTGTTAAGTTTCATATAGTTGCATTCATTACAACCACAAGTACTGTCAGTCGATGGGGCTGCTATGAAAGTCTTGTCAGGACAACTTTTTTTCATCTGATGCAATATGCCGCTTTCGGTAGCCACTATAAATGTATCATAACCGCTTTCCTTGGCATATTTCAGAAGTACTGCTGTCGAACCAACCTTATCAGCTATAATCTGAAGCGGTTTCTTACATTCGGGATGCACGAGAATTTTCGCTTCAGGATACTGTTTTTTTAACTCTATTATCTTATCCACAGAAAATTTTTCATGCACATGACATGCTCCGTCCCATAACACCATATTACGTCCGGTGATACCATTGATATAATTGCCTAAATTTTTATCCGGACCGAATATTATAGGATGTTCCTTAGGAAAAGACTCTACTATCTCCCTGGCATTACCGGAGGTAACTACCACATCTGTTAGAGCTTTCACGGCTGCAGTGGTATTGACATAGCTTATCACAGTGTGACCGGGATGTTCCTTGATGAATTTCTCAAAATCAGAAGCATCACAGCTGTCGGCAAGCGAACATCCTGCTTCCATATCAGGCACAAGCACCGTTTTATCCGGACAAAGAATCTTAACAGTCTCACCCATAAAGTGCACACCGCACATCACTATCACCGGAGCGTCTATTTTTTCAGCTATCTGAGCCAAAGCGAGCGAATCGCCCACATAGTCGGCTATATCCTGTATTTCGCCCTGCTGATAATAGTGAGCGAGTATCACAGCATTTTTTTCCTTTTTAAGCCGTAATATTCTTTCTTTGAAATCCTCGGTACTTTTCACACTCATATATCTTATTTTATAAGGATTTGTTTATAAAAAAATCATTTAATAAGAATAGTATTGTCTGTAAATTCTACTGATAACTTTTTTGTCTTTATATTGCATATTAAGTTATTATACACGTACTGTTTGTCATTTACAGATTATATACATTCTTATATATTGAAAAATAATTATTTATGTACTTTATTAACATGGTGTAAATAATATGCAAAGTTAACAACTTTGAGCAATATTTTATATTCAATCATCATCAAATAGCGGTTAATAATGCTTCAATACACATCTGACAACTTTTTTTGTCTTTTTCTTATGATTTATTATAT
>CAMWPX010000013.1 GCA_947176205.1 uncultured Porphyromonadaceae bacterium | reverse complement strand
AGTAGGGGCTGTATGACGACATGATGTTGGTACCGGGACCAAGAAGCGTAGGCAGCTGATTTCCATTATCATCAGTACCATAGCTTGAGAATGAAGTCACAGCATTTTCCTGGAAGTTCTTTTGTCCTTGAACACCACCGCCTAACCGATTCCACATGCCACGTGAATTGTAAGAGCCTACGGAAATCACGTCAGGGTGGCAGGCCATAGTAGAGATTGAGAATTCACCTGTACCTGCCACAGAGCCACTTATAGCTGATTGGGAGGTAAATTCGCCATAGTTATTGATAACACCGGTCACAGTACGACCCGACTGGTATGTGACAGTTACATACAGGAAGTTGGATGAAAGTGATTTGCGGGTGTAATTAAACAACATAAGAGTGTGGAAACGACCGTTGTTCTGGTCTACTTCACTGAGCGCAATGACTGTGGCAGCACTGAATGCCGACTTAAGTGTGGAGTTGTTGCTGTTGGTATATTGAAAACTTTGACCGGCGGCGTCAACGGTACAAATATCAGTGGAAGTACCACCACTAAACAAACTTTTAGTATAGCAAGTCACTTTTAGAGTGAAAGGCTCGGAAGAATCTGACCAGAAGTCAACCAACGAATAGCATTGACTGTAGCCTGAGAGGGGAGTAACGCAAGTGACGAGTTTGTCAGTAGCGGAAGTAAATGATTTGCGTACTGACATCTTATCGGCCCCTTCATTGCCGGCAGCAACCACAGGGATAAGATTATAATCATTTGCAAGAGTGCTCAGCGTTTGTGACAAATAATCCGAACCGTCATGAGCTCCGATATTACTGCCGATTGAGCAGCTGAATACTATAGGTTTACCCTCTTCAGCAGCCTGCTGCGCCATTTGTGTCGCTGCATGAGCTATAGCAGCATCATCAAATGTGCCACAACCTACCAAAATATCACTGCCGGTAGAAACTCCATAGAAGGGGTTGTTACCTTCCACTGTAGTGGAATCAATAAAAGCAGTGTAATCGGCATTAGGTGTTACGGTGCAATACTTTGCAGCTCCTTTATAACCACCTGCCAAAATACCGAGGGTATGTGTGCCGTGTGTTTCCTGCTCATCATCAGTCTGAAACGAAGCCACTTTCTCCGGCGTATTGAAATCATATATATTTATTGATGACGAATCATCTTCATCTTCAAGATAACAAAGCACACGCTTCACACGCGAATTGCCATCTTCATCGAAGAAATTGAGGTGATTGGGAGCTACTCCGGCATCATATATAGCGGTAATAACACCACTGCCATCATATTGAAGATTGGTGCCGTTGTAATCAAAGCCATTATGCACGGCTGTCACGCCCGCATTATCACGAGCTTTATCAGTGCACTTATGCAGCTTGCGACCCAGCTGAACCGTCTTTACGGCATCAAGGTCAGCCATATTCTCCACATCGTCCATCGACACATTAACTATAGCTATCTTACCGGTATTGGAAAGGACTTCATAGCCGGCAGCCTCAAGGTCGGCAACTGTATAGCCATCATTGATACCCACAAAAGCCAGCTTCATAGGAGCTACTCCGGGTGCAAATGAGGGAAGCGCTGATTTCGGCACCAAACGACCAATATCAGAAATCGTAGTTTCTGACTGATTAACGACTGACGCACCATTGCGGTACTCTTCGAGCTGAATACGGCTCTGAAGGTCAAGTTTGCTTTGAGCATTAGCAGATAAAAGCAAAGAAGCGGCAAACGCCGCGATTAGTGTGTAAAAATGTCTCATAAAACCTTAGAAATATGATAATATGTAAACTCAGCAACAAATATACGTAACATTTTGACACCCCTGCCATATCCACAAATTATGTAACCACATTGTAGCAATTTTTAACATTTCAACCCTTTTTCATCTATTTTTAACTTTATGAGAGCACGACCACAATGCCATTTAAGCGACCGGCACATTGCTAACGACATAATGTCATCAATAAATACAGTTCTCTCACTCAAAAAGATAAAAAACAACCTGCAAACAGCTTTTTGCAGGTTTACAACAGGAATATGTCGTATTATTATATTTAACGGCGAACATACACCCAGGCATCAGGATGCTCCTGGGCAAATGTCTTATCGTGGCTACTGTATGCACTTGCGGCTGCATAGTCATCGGTAGCTTTCACATATACACGGTAGCGTCCGTCGGCTTCAAGTACCTTCATATCTTTGCCATCCTTAGCCTCGGCTATATAACGCTGAGCCTGCCGCGCAGTTTCCCATGACGATACAATTACAAAACATTTATAATCCGAATCGTCTTTTACCGGAATTTCTGACATTGTCGGAACCGCATCCACAGCCACTATCTCAGGCTTTTCTTCTGAGGTCACCTTCTCCGCCTGATTTATACTGATAACTTTAGGTGCTGATATCTCCGGCAGCTTTATGGAAGCCTTGTCGATATTGGCATCTTTAACCAATAATGGGGTACTTGCCAATACCGACACAAAAATAAGACCGGTAGCAACCGCAGCATATCTGACGGCACTTACAGCAGCCTTACGCAACCGTGATGCCCGGCTGACAGGCAGTACTACCTGCGGCAAATCAACAGCATCCAATGGTCGGAGCGTCAATTCCGGCAGCAGCATATAAGCCACATTCTCTATCGAATCATTTTCAGTCGGCTCGAATGACAAAATCCCGTCAGACTGCATCAGCTTACCCACCCGCGGCACACACACTTCGCCAACCGTAGCCAATGAATGACGCATCAATTCCACTTCTGATGTCACAACCAATCGGGCATCCTCATAAGAAATACCTTCATTTCGCGATACGGATGTAATAAGTAAGCCGTCATCATGATTAATCGAAGCATTGAAACTGACTTCACGCATCGGTGGAGCAAAACAAGTACCATCAGCTGACAAATGCGCCTGATTATATCGCACTACAAATGCACCGACCGATGGCAACACCACACAATCATGATGAAGAAGCAGATATTGTATATGGGTAAATATTCTATTCACGGGTACAAAGATATTGATTTTAGCAGATGTTTCACTCATTCATTTTGTTAAAATTTTAACCCTAACGAAATTTCGCAGCGAGTTCATCGACACTCTGCATAATGATAACACGCTTGCCATCAGGCGTAAAATTAGGTTGAGACAGCGCTAACAGGCGTGTGATTAAATGTTCGCGTTCGGCTTCTGTCAGACGCTGTCCTGATTTAATTGCCGCTGACCTCGCCATCGACAGAGCTATCATCCGGGGAAGTGATTCGGCTGTAACAGAAGTTTCCTGCGATGCATCATCGATTATACAAGTTAATAATTCCACCGGATTGACACCGGATGCTATGGCCGGGATAGCATTTATGCTCCAAGAAGAGTGTGTCATGGGACACAAATCAAAGCCGATTTCATGCAACTCACCCACCATTTCCTCAAGCAAGGCGTTTTGTGCTGGGGTAACATTAATAGTATCCGGAAACAGCAATTGCTGAGCTGCTTTGCTGCCTTCGCCCAATGACTGACAGAACTGTTCATAAAGCACCTTGACATGAGCCCGATGCTGGTCAATAATCATGACACCGGATGCAGAAGGACTTAATATGTAAGTATTCTTTATCTGAAGCGTATGATTCCCGTCAAACTGTTCATCAATATTAATCAGAGCCGGCTCTGAATCCAGTCCCTCTGCTATTTCTACCGCCGAAGCCTGATTAAGCAGACTGTCATGGGCATGGGTTCCTCCACCCTGAGTATCGGCATCTCCAAGAAAACCTTGGTACAGTTTCTCCCAATCATCAAGCTGACTTCCACGCGGCGATTTATGCATACCTACCGCCGCACGCGGCTTGGATTCAAATGGATTATATGTAGTATCTATCTCCACATGATGCGGAGCCGACACATCCGGATTAAACACCGGGATATCAGGAGCGTCACTATCAAAATTTATAGCCGGTCCGGCATTGAATCTACCTAACGCCTCACGTACAGCCGCCGCAAGAATCTGCCAGATAGCCGCCTCGTTCTCAAATTTTATCTCATTTTTTGTCGGATGTATATTGACGTCGATTGTCGACGGTTCCACCGTAAAATTCAAGAAGTAATTAGGCTGACGGTCAGCCGGCAACAATCGTTCATAACACTGCATGACCGCTTTATGGAAATACGGGTGACGCATGTGACGGCCATTGACCGTAAAATATTGAAGCGGATTACGCCGCCGCGAATTTTCAGGCAATGTGACATATCCGTCAATAGTCACAAGCGATGTAGAGGTATTTACCGGTAACATCTGGTGCTCGAAAGTCTTTCCGAAAAGGTCACATATACGCTGCTTGAACGACGCCGGCAGAAGCTGATGCATCACCGATTCATTGTGAACCAATGTCATATCCACTCCGGGATTAACCAGTGCCATACGCTCAAACTCATGTACTATATGATTAAGCTCTACAGCATCTTTTTTCAAAAATTTACGACGCACCGGTACATTGAAAAACAGATTCTTAACCATCATGTTTGTGCCGGGCACGCACACTTCAGGCTCCTGACTCTCTACTTTTGAACCGCTGATTTTCAATCTCGTCCCCACACTTTCACCGGTCATCATGGTGCGTAAATCCACCTCTGACACTGCGGCAATCGAAGCCAGTGCCTCTCCACGAAATCCCATGGTCCGAAGCGCGAATAAATCGGCAGCATTCTCTATTTTTGATGTCGCGTGACGCTCAAAAGCCATTCTGGCGTCTGTGTCACTCATACCTTTACCGTCATCAACCACCTGTATAAGCGTCCTGCCGGCATCTTTGATTATCACCTGCACACGCTTTGCTCCGGCGTCAACGGCATTCTCCACCAGCTCCTTGACTACGGATGCCGGACGCTGAATCACCTCGCCGGCGGCAATCTGATTGGCTACTGAATCCGGTAAAAGACGTATTACATCACTCATAGGTCACGACAAGCAAAAACTATTAATGTTTCCACACTGCAAAGATACATCTACTGCGCTGTGTTGACAAACTATGTTTTCTACACGGGCAGCCGTACAATGTTAGTAAATTGTCAATAACTTTTATACAGTCTATTCAGCATCCATTTCCTCAGGATGTTCCACCACCGGAGGTTCTATCTGAGCACCTTCAGGAGCCGTGACATCCTCACCTGATTCTGCGACAGCCTCCTGCCCCGACTCATCACCCACTATTGCAGGCTCATCTTCTGCCAGCGCCACCGCATCGGGCTCATTTGTCATCAATTCATCGCCCAGTCCCTGCTCTACAGGCGCATCAGGATGAGGTCCTATCTTTTTCTTATCCGTAGGATTCTTCTGTTCCGCAGTAATAGGCGGAGCCGATTCAATTAGTTCGATCATACCTTCCGGTATAACAAATATATCTGCCGGGACAAGCGGGCGCAAATCCCCATACCATCTGAATTTAGCGAGGAAATAAGAGTTTCGTTTGGCCAGATACAGCGGAACCACCTTCGACGTGGTCTCAGGCCAGAAATTCACATGGTCAATCGTCTTCGGCAAGAAATATGCGTCCATATAACTGCTCTCCACGTAGGCATATTTATTGTACGACGAATCATTTTCCATCGGAAATACGAACAGTTCCACATTACCCGATGCAAATGCACGCCGAAGTGTAGAATCATTAAACCAAGCCGTAATATCCTTTCCTGTCAGCTGATTATAACAATCCTCGCCTATATGTTCAGCCACTATTCCACCTTCCGGTAAACGAGCCCAGTCAACCGTAGAGTCATTAAAATGCACATTGATAACAGGTCCGAAAATCTGGCGTTGACCGCTCCATACCACCGGATTACGATACATCAGCATCAGTGAGTCACGTTCCCTCACGCTGAGCGAATCACAGAATCCCTGCATGTCGCTGCGGAAGAATCTCACCTTATGAAATACATTGGTAACCTTTGTACTGTCACTTAAATCCGTATAGGCGATGATACTGTCACCATGAAGATAAAGGGTATCTCCCTTGGAGTACTCTTTAGCCACAGCTCTACCGGTAACAAACGAACTGTCACGAGCTTCATCATAGTAACCGTAATCACCTTCGACACAGCTTTGACGAGCGGAGTCTGTAATAATGACATGTCCGAATGCCTCGCCATACTGACGCGAACGGTCATAAAACAAAGTATCGCCCGTAAGAGTATTTCCACGGTTACCAACTACAGTAGACCTCGAATAAAGGTCAGCCACTCCGGAGTCAGTATTATACGTACCGAGTGAGGAATAAATCGTACCGTCGGAATTTATAACCCGGCTCGGACTTATAAGATTCGCTATATGAGTGTCAGTATTATACTCAAGTGTATCTGTAAATATGTACAGAGTGTCTTTCGGGCGATGTGATTCCAGCTTCACATCATGGTAAAAGAAAGCATCCTTAGTCTGAGGGTAATATTCTCCTATACGCGAATCCAGACGGTTCTGTTTATCGGTCAATGTTCCGCCCACTTCATAATAGCCGAAATCCTCAGCCATATCATAATTGAACACATCTGTTTCCAGCTTCACATCCCTATTGATAAGGCGCACCTTTTTACCGGGATGTGCGTATAGCACCGCCACCTCATCGACACCGTCATAATCAAGTTCATCAGCATAGACAAACAGCGTGTCACCCTGCTCCATCCTCACATTACCATATGCATCCACAGAATTGATGGCATCATAAAAGAAGGCGCTGTCACAGTACATATACATGCCCTCCTTACGAAACTTCACATTTCCGGTCAGTACCTGATACTGCTCTTCAGCCGGCACATCGACCTGCTCGTTATAGTGCAACCTGTCGGCATGCTCAAGAAACACCTTGTCAGACTGCATGCGGTCAGCATCTGGTACCGTAGGACGAATTACATTACGGGAAGGTGCGCGCCGTGCCTTAGCCGTAGGTTTATCGGCACTCAACAGCACCGGCCCAATCACAAGTACGGCAAGAATCAAAAGCATAGCCGAACGAAGTGCACCGCAATATCCCTTTTGAGCTTTGCTCTTACGCATCAGTTAACAGTAATCGGATAATAATGATAAACGCAACAATTTCCTGCCTGTTGCCGCATTATTTGTTAGCGTCTGACTTAATCCAGCCCTTATGCTCGAATTCGCAGTTACGCCACCCATCCTCTATACGCACATAGGTATCGGCTATTTTCTTTTCCAGCCAATTTTTAAGCACCTCTTCACGCAAAGAATTCTCATACATATCCTTGATGGTCTGATAATCATCAGAAATATTGGCCTTATGAGCCGCCACTCTGTTGGTTAGTTTTACTATAGCCACCACTTCACGGTTAAGTTTCGGGTCAATCATTACAAATGGCATCGACACATCGCCCGGCTCCATAGTGTTGACCACTTTTGCCACCTCCTGAGGCAAAGCCGACATCTCAAATCGTGGTGTACCGGTCTGCTGATTGACCATTATGCCACGATTGTTACGTGTATCCTTATCCTGCGATACCACAGCCACAGCTTCCTCAAAAGTAAATTTTTTATTATCAACCATATCACGGCGCAAAGAATCAAGACGATTCACGGCATCAGTCAAATCATTTGCCGATACTTTCGGTCGCAACAATATATGACGCGTATTAATACGGTCGCCTCGCTTTTCTATAAGCTGGATAATATGGTACCCGTACTGGCTTTCCACTATTTTCGACACCTTCTTAGGGTCATTGAGGTTAAACGCCACAGCCGCATATTCCGGGTCAAGATGACCGCGCCCCATAAATCCGATTTCACCACCGCGCAGCGCACTCTCCTTATCCTCTGAATAAAGAATTGCAAGAGTGGAAAACTCACGTTTACCGGTATTTACCTGCTCCGCAAAGTCACGCAGACGAGCCTTTACATCTTCCACCTCCTGACGCGGCACTACCGGATTCAATGTTAAAATCTGAACCTCTACCTGTGTCGGCACAAAGGGCACGCTATCAACCGGAAGTTTATCAAAATATTTACGGACATCAGAAGGTGTAGCCTTGATATTTTTGGTAAGGGATTGCTGCACCATACGTATGCGATAATTATTCCTAACCATGTCGGTCATGGACTCACGCATCTCCGGCATACTCTTACGGAAATATTCCTCAACCTTTTCTTTTGACCCGAGCTGATTCACATAGAAGTTCATACGAGCGTCTACTTCAGCCAATACTGAAGCATCAGGCACTTTTACCGTATCAAGTTCAGCCTGATGCAGATATAGTTTCTCTATAGCGAGGCGTTCGGGAATTATACAGTACGGGTCGCCATTAAGCGATATTTTTTCATACTGCATATTGTTATACTGTTCTTCGATTTCCGATTTCCAGATAGGTTGGTCTCCTACCACCCATGCCACTTCCTCAGCTATATTGTTCTGAGCCGATGCAGCGACAGCGGCAAGCATGTAGAGTCCCGTCAGAAGGAGTTTTCTTATTTTCACGTCGTGAAGTTTTAATAGTAATTACTTTTTCCGCCCAAAATTACTATTTTTCATTCACTTATCGCCTAACATCTATGTGAAAATAGACTAACGGATAAACAAATTTATATCTTTCCCGTAATTATTTACGTAATTTATTCACTACGGCACGATTGACCTTAACATCATAATTTGACCGCAATTCCTTAATCCAGCGTTCCTCAAGTTCCTGCTGATATTTCTGACTTACAGCGCCTTTGATATCTGTAGCTTTTTCAGGTTGGTCAAGAACAACTCCGCCGAATGTAAGGTAACCTTTCCAGCGAGCTTTGATTTTGGGTTTGGGCGCACCAAACACCAGATAATCCACTACCGCGTTGTCACCTTTGCCCACTATCACTTTCTCAATTTTCACATCGTTGAGAAAACGTTTACGCAATTCCGTGGAGTAATCCTTTTCATCGAAATTATTTTCAGTAAGGTACTGATGGGCGGCTTGAGCGAGTGAATCGTCTTTTGCCGCTATAAGATATCCGCGATAGTGCGGACGATCCCACTTAAACATCTTACGATTACGGCGGAAGCAATCCTCCAGACCGGCAGCATCTGTGTTAGCCCGGTTCCACACTTTCTCATTACTGATTTCACACAGCAATATACCATCGCTGTACTCGTTAAACAAGTAGTTGTAACGTGCTGATTTCCGTGCCAAATCAGAGATGAACGACTCCTTGGCTTTACCATATTTGAGCGATTCAAGTACTTTATTCATTACCGATATCGCCGCTTCAGCATCCACTACATCATTCTGACCCATAGCCTCTGCAAGTTCAGTCGAAGTCACCATTGGTTTCCCATCTGTGGAATACACCGTAACCATCGCCTCACCGATAGCCTTACGTGACGCTTCATTAAACCCGCCATTGGATTGAATTATCGAATACAGTTTATTCAAAGCCACACTATCGGTAGCAAACCCTATCTGCGCCAAATGATGGTCAAGACACGTCTCCACTGCTTTACTTGCCCTGTCACCGTCCAACACCTCCTTTAGGAGCGCTTCCTTCATGGATTCATAACTTCCTACAGGACGCTTGTCATCACACATAATTATATGATAACCGAACGGCGATTTTATCGGAGCTGAAATTTCTCCGGGTTTCAAAGCGAAAGCTGCGCGCTCAAACTGGGGCACCATCCGCCCTACACCGAACCATGGAAGTTCTCCTCCATTTTTCTTTCCCGACGGTTCGTCAGACAACGGAGCAAGGTCAGCAAATGGCACACCTTTCTTAATCAACGAATAAATCGAATCTATCTCATGCTTCTTCCGTTTCACCTCATCACCCGATTTATCCATAGTCATCTTGAAAATATGACGAGCCTTGACTTCTCCGGGATTAGGTCTGCGCTTAAGCACCTTCATTATACACCAACCCATTTCATGCGAACCCATGACCGGTGTGATTTCACCCACAGGAGTTTCATACAGCACATCCTCTATCATCGTAGGCAGTTTACCCTGATACACATATCCGAAGTAACCACCGTTATTCTTCGAACTCTTATCATCGGAATAACGTTTTGCCAAAGCGGCGAAGTCTCCCCCGGCGGCAAGCACGGCATGCAGACTGTCAGCCAAAGCCCGTTTATCGCCCGTAAGTACAATACCTCTTGCTTCCACATCCACCAGCTTATGACTGTAAATCAATCTGGCAAGGCTATCATCAATAATACTGTCACGCATATATGGCGCCGCCAACTCCACACGGAACTGTTCTATATCGCGTCTTACATCGGGCAGTGTATCCATATCCTCATCAATAGCAGCGCGCACTTTCAGTTTGTAATTGACAAACATATCCACATATTTGTCCAACGACACAGTGTCACTTTTATGATTGGCATTCTTTTTATAAAGATATTCAAATTCGCTCAGACGCACATCATTACCGCCAACAGTCATTACCACCGGATCCTTGACTTTACCCGAGACGACAAACGGCAATACTACAGCTACGGCTATCAGTGATTTGACAAATGAACGTGTTTTCATCTATGGATACAATAATTATAAAATTAATAATCGGTACGAAGATATAACGATATTCCGTACCGATTTATTACATTAATTTAATATGGTTACTAAAGAGTTAACGATTCGAAGAACTGTAATTTGGAGCCTCGCTCGTTATAGCCACATCATGAGGATGACTCTCCGCCACACCGGCATTGGTGATACGGGTAAATTTAGCCTCATGGAGGTGCTCTATGTCAGGAGCGCCACAATATCCCATACCTGAGCGCAGACCACCTATCATCTGATACACCACCTCATAAAGATTTCCCTTATAAGGCACACGGGCGGCGATTCCCTCAGGCACAAGCTTCTTGACATCGGTTTCTCCGGCTTGGAAATAACGGTCTTTTGAGCCTTTCTCCATAGCCTCGAGCGAACCCATACCTCGGTATGACTTATATTTTCTACCATTATATATTATGGTGTCACCGGGCGATTCTTCCACACCGGCAAGCATACCGCCAAGCATCACGCAATACGCACCTGCAGCCAAAGCCTTGACGATATCACCCGAATAACGTATACCACCGTCAGCAATCAGAGGCACACCCGTACCTTTCAAAGCTTTTGCAACATCATAAACAGCCGATAACTGAGGTACACCCACACCGGCTATTACTCGGGTTGTGCATATCGAACCCGGACCTATACCCACTTTCACGCCGTCAGCACCGTTATCCACCAGATAACGGGCAGCTTCACCGGTAGCGATATTTCCTACCACCACATCGATATCAGGGTATTTTTCCTTAACGGCACGAAGCACACCAACCACACCCTTCGAATGACCGTGAGCTGTATCTATCACTATGGCATCAGCTCCTGCAGCCACAAGGGCGTCGACACGCTGCATGGAATCTGCTGTCACGCCTACACCGGCAGCCACACGCAGTCTGCCGTATGCATCCTTGCACGCATTTGGCTTATCCTTAGCCTTGGTAATGTCTTTATATGTCACAAGACCTATCAACTTACCTTCGGCATCCACCACAGGCAATTTCTCTATCTTATGTTCCTGAAGTATCTGAGCCGCCTCTTCAAGGTCGGTCGACTGCTTTGTCGTAACGAGATTTTCCGACGTCATCACCTCATCAATAAGACGCTGAGGATTACGTTCGAAGCGTAAATCACGATTTGTGACAATACCCACAAGCTTCTTATCATCGTCCACCACCGGTATACCGCCTATATGATATTCCTCCATCATACGTAGAGCATCATTGACCGTACTTCCGCGCTTTATAGTGACAGGGTCATAAATCATACCGTTCTCAGCACGCTTTACAGCATGAACCTGACGGGCTTGCTCCTCAATGCTCATATTTTTATGTATGACACCGATACCGCCCTCCCGCGCTATGGCTATAGCCATGGCTGCTTCGGTCACAGTGTCCATAGCTGCTGACACTATAGGCACATTGAGCACAATGTTACGTGAAAACTTGGTTTGGAGATTAACTTCCTTTGGAAGCACTTCGGAATAAGCCGGAATGAGCAAGACATCATCAAAAGTCAAGCCATCGATTTTTACTTTATCTGCAATAAACGACATAGCGACAGGTTTGTGTTTAGCTGTAAAATTTATTGCATGCAAAGATACGAATATTTTAGGATTTTTGAACCACAGTTATTGGATTTTTCGCATAGGCATACTAATTTTGCACCATTATGTTACTGCTCTACCGTATTTATTTATGTCTGATAGCGATACCGCTACTTACGGTATCCACTTTAATTGCCGTTCTGTTCACAGTCACAGGCTGCTCCCTCGGCGGAGGAAGATTCTGGGGATACTATCCCGCAAAATACTGGGCAAAAAGCATTTGCCTACTCACTTTTGTCAGGGTCACCGTAAAAGGGAGAGAGAACATAACACCTGATACTCCCTATGTATTCGTTGCCAATCATCAGGGCGCTTATGACATTTTCAGCATCTACGGCTATCTGCGGCATAATTTCCGCTGGCTCATGAAGCAATCGCTCCGCCGCATCCCGTTTGTAGGATATGCCTGTGCCAAAGCACACCACATATTCGTAGACAATTCCACTCCGAGCGCCACACGCTCCACAGTCACACACGCCGAAGCCATACTTGCCCGCGGACTCTCGGTAGTCGTATTCCCCGAAGGCTCTCGCTCACGCTCGGGTAAGATGCTGAAATTCAAACGCGGAGCTTTCTTCCTTGCAAGCGAATTCAATCTGCCGGTAGTTCCGGTAACCATCGACGGAGCCCACGACGTGATGCCGCGCGGCGCATCACTCCCACGCTGGGGTCACATCACGCTCACCATCCACCGGCCTATTGTATCAGAACCCGGAAACTTCGACACAGCCAAAGTAATGGAAGAATCGTTCAGAGCAATTCACGATTCACTACCGGAAGCTTTACGATAATCACACCCTATGACAGGGGTACAACTTTCACCCGCGAAAATTGTTATCTTTATGTAGCCTTTGACATTTTGTCACCCGAAATGTCAGTCTATGTGTTTGGCATAAAATATGCAGCTATAACATACGTAGAAACTATATCAACATTTATAACCAAAATACTAAAAACATTAATATGAATATCAAACCATTGGCCGACAGAGTCCTCATACTCCCGGCTCCCGCTGAAGAAGTTACCGTGTCAGGTATCATCATCCCCGACTCCGCCAAAGAAAAACCGCTTAAAGGCAAAGTTGTGGCGGTAGGATGCGGCACAAAAGATGAAGAAATGACACTCAAACCTGACGATACAGTAATCTACGGCAAATACGCCGGCACTGAAATCGAGCACGAAGGCACCACATACCTTATCATGCGTCAGAGCGATGTGCTCGCGGTAATAGGATGATAAGCTTTTTATATTGAAATTCATACATAAAACATAAATCTATATTATGGCTAAAGAAATCAAATTTGAAATAAAAGCTCGCGAAGAACTCAAAAAAGGTGTCGACGCTCTTGCCGATGCCGTAAAAGTGACACTCGGTCCCAAAGGACGCAATGTTATCATTGAGAAAAAATTCGGTGCACCCCATATTACTAAAGACGGGGTAAGCGTAGCCCGCGAAGTGGAACTCGAAGACCCCTTCCAGAACATGGGCGCACAACTCGTCAAGGAAGTAGCCTCAAAAACCGGCGATGACGCCGGCGATGGCACTACAACCGCCACCGTACTTGCACAAGCTATCATAAGCGTAGGTCTTAAAAACGTAGCAGCCGGCGCCAACCCCATGGATATCAAACGTGGTATCGACAAAGGTGTAGCTGCCGTAGTTGGCGGAATCAAAGAAATGGCACAGGAAGTAGGTGACGACTTCAAAAAAATTGAAGATGTAGCCCGCATCTCAGCCAACAATGACGAAGCCATTGGTGCTCTCATAGCCGAGGCCATGAAGAAAGTGAAAAAAGAAGGCGTAATCACAGTTGACGAAGCCAAAGGCACCGAAACTACCGTGGATATCGTAGAAGGTATGCAGTTTGACCGTGGCTACATTTCACCCTACTTCATCACCAATCCTGACAAGATGGAATGCGAGATGGATTCACCCTACATCCTTCTCTTCGACAAAAAAATATCCAACCTCAAGGATCTGCTTCCCATACTCGAAGCATCGGCACAGAGCGGACGTCCGCTTCTCATCATCGCTGAGGATGTTGACCAGGAAGCCCTCGCCACTTTGGTTGTCAACCGTCTGCGTGGCTCACTGAAAATCTGTGCCGTAAAAGCACCCGGATTCGGTGACCGCCGTAAAGAGATGCTTGAAGATATCGCCGTGCTCACCGGTGGCGTAGTCATTTCTGAAGAAAAAGGCATGAAACTCGAATCAGCCACCGTCGACATGCTCGGTCGTGCTGAAAAAATCACTGTCAATAAAGAAAACACCACTATAATCAACGGTGCCGGTGCCAAAGCCGCTATCGATGCCCGTGTGGCTCAGATAAAAGCCCTGATTGAAAACACCACAAGTGACTATGACCGCGAGAAACTTCAGGAACGTCTCGCCAAACTCGCCGGCGGTGTGGCTGTACTTCATGTAGGTGCTCCCTCTGAAGTAGAAATGAAAGAAAAGAAAGACCGTGTAGATGACGCCCTTTCTGCTACACGCGCAGCCATAGCCGAAGGTATAGTACCCGGCGGCGGTGTAGCATACATCCGCTGCATCAGCGCGCTTGACAACATCAAGGGCGACAATGATGACGAGACCACAGGTATCCTCATTGTACGTCGCGCTATCGAAGAACCCCTCCGTCAGATAGTAGCCAATGCCGGTGTTGAAGGCGCTGTAGTGGTTCAGAAAGTAAAGGAAGGCACAGGCGACTTCGGTTACAACGCACGCACCGACACATACGAAAACCTCATGGCTGCAGGCGTAATCGACCCTGCCAAAGTTACCCGCGTTGCTCTTGAAAACGCAGCATCAATTGCCGGTATGTTCCTCACCACCGAGTGTGTGATTGCCGACAAGAAAGAAGAAAACGCCGCTCCCGCTATGGGTGCTCCCGGCATGGGCGGCATGGGTGGCATGGGCGGCATGATGTAATCCAAACGCCATAACATCAATTAATCCATAATACCAAGAGATTGAGTCTTAAAAGGCTCAATCTCTTTTTTATCATATAGATGCTGTACTCTATCACCAAAACTCTTTACGCTCAGAAGCACATCACTGATAACTATAATAATGCTTTGAGTTTATTCTTTATGCACCCGCATATTACCAAAAGAGGCTGCCCGTAAGGCAGCCTCTTTCTATTACATTATTTAAGTAATGGACTTAATCAGTCTGGCACTACATAAAACTTGGGCAGATTATTCTTAACCTTTGAGTCTGACTGGAAGATAGCGTTGAGCAGACCTTGGTTAACAAGAGCATTAAGACCGAACAGACCGCTGTAGGTATTTCCGTCCTGAGTGTAATTGTACGGACGTACAGGTTCGGTAACCTCCATCACACGGAACACTACCACGCCATTATCATCAGCCATAGGTCCTACTACAGCACCCTTACCGGCGGTAGCGGCAGCAGCAAGAGCCTTAGCACCGAGATAGGGATTGGGCTGAACGAAGTTGACGGTCACAGTCGACGGTTCAGATGACATTGCAGTAGCGTAACCTGCCACATCGGTAGCCTTGCCGTTAAGTTCATCAAGCATAGCCTTAGCCTTCTTGTCGTTACGCAGTTTTGCCTCTATCTGAGCATGTACATTAGGGTCAGTAGCAGGCAGATATTCATCATACACATCAGTAACAGCCGCCACCATATAGTGACCGGTCTGATCGTCACCGAATATATTTGACACTTTACCCTTATCAGCCTTCATAGCCCAATAAATCAGGTTCTGCGAATCTGGCAGACCATTAATCTGAGGAGTGCTGAGACTTACACGGGCTGAAGGAGCCACATAGCCAGCTTTCTGTGCGTTCTGCACAAACGCCTCGGCATTATTGTTGGCATAGATAAATTCCTGAAGACGGTCCTGCAGACCGAAAATTGTATTTTCCGAAGGACGTACCGCAGTTGTCACCACAGCCACATCAACTATAGGCTGAGCAGCCTTACGTGAAGTCACGCGCATAAGGGTGGCAGGAACATTGTTGGCCTGATTGAGCGAATCAGCCACGAAAGCCACACCTATGGGGGAGGTCTGAAGCGAATTCATGATTGCGCCAAACTGTGAAGCATGAGCCGAAACCCAGATACTGTCGTTTATACCGGCAACACCGTTGATTTCCTTGAGAGCCTCCACATCAGCGCCTGATGTCATAGCGGTAAGCACACTGTCAACAGTAGCAGGAGTACCCACTACAGCTACCATATCCACGCATACCGAGTCAACGGCTGAATGACGTGAGAAAAGCTTTCCGAGCACATAATTGTTATTGAAATTGCTGAGCACAGCTGCCGAGCCTACAGCAGCCGTATCGGCAAACTGACGTACTGCGGCATCATTGATAGCTGCTACAGGAGCTGTCTGACGGTCAGCCACGAAAGCAGGACGTTCTGACAGACATTCAAGTGAGGTAGCATCCTTCAGGTCAGCCACTGTCTCCTCAACCATTGTGCGGGCAGCAGCCAAATCTTCTTCTGACGGACGGATATCCACATTGATATAGCTGATTGTACGTACTTCTTCAGGAAGTTTGTACAGCGAACGGTTTTCTTTCCATTCCTTTTTGATTTCCTCTTCACTCACATTGAATCGTTCGTCATTGTTAGCCATAGTTGAATAAGGCTTCACTACGTATTCCACAGTGTAAGTGGTATTGATATCGGCATAAGCTGCCTTGGCATCAAGTTCGTTAGGTACGAGTGTTCCGCCGAGCAAGCCCATAAATTTACGCGCGAGCATATCCTGAGCCACTTGATTTTCAAATGCCGCCCACTGCTGACGCACTGCCGATGCCTCTTCAGCACCGAGCTGATACTGCGCCGGATTAGTAACCATATCATAAAACTCGGCTACGCCTATCTGCAGACCCTGCTGACGCAAGAGATAGTTTGCATAATCCTTACCACGACCGAGAATAATGTCGGAAAGTTCTTCGTCGGTAATCTTAAGTCCGAGTTCGTCATAAGCCTTCTGCGCGAGCTGTTCAGCCATCATGGCTGAAAGCATCTGATTCTGCACAAGAGCGTTATCCACATTACCACGGGCTGAAGCCTGACGTGAATAGTCATTAACACGATTATTAAGCTGATTGATGTCTACTTCCACGCCGTCTACTTTAGCGGCTGCACTTCCGGGTCCAAACAGCGAACGACTCGAATTGAAGAAGTCACCGATGATAAAAGCCAAAAGAGCCACACCGATGATAATTAACAAAAGCACTGATTTGCTTCTGATTTTCTCTAAGGTTGCCATTTAATTAAGGTGTTATATCTGTGTAGAGTTTATAATTATATTCAATAAGTGCACAAAGATACTATATTTTCATCGTGATTCAAAATTAAAATTCAATCATAATGACAATACCGCATCATTATAGTCCGAAAACAGCTCTGAATTTGGCTTTCAAATCAAGTTTTTCCCACGTAAACAACTCTACGGTCATAGTCTTTGACGGCTCGTATTTTGAATGGAATTCCTTGACCACCACGCGAGGTTCACGCCCCATGTGTCCGTATGACGCCGTTTCGGAATATATAGGCATACGCAATTTCAGCCGCTTCTCTATAGCAGCCGGACGCATATCCACATTTTCGGCAACAAGACGGGAGATTTCAGCATCTGACATATTCACCTTGGCAGTACCGAAAGTATTGACATACAGGCTAACCGGCTGAGCTACGCCTATAGCATACGCCACCTGCACGAGTACCTGTTTTGCCACACCCGCAGCCACAAGATTTTTAGCTATATGACGTGCGGCATACGCTGCCGAACGGTCCACTTTGCTCGGGTCCTTGCCTGAGAACGCGCCACCTCCATGTGCCCCTCTTCCACCATAGGTATCCACTATTATCTTACGACCGGTCAAACCCGTATCACCATGCGGACCTCCTATCACGAATTTTCCGGTAGGATTCACATGCAGAGTCACATCGTCGTCAATCATTGCAGCCACTTCAGCAGGAAGAGTAGCCTTAAGCCGCGGTATAAGCACATTACGCACATCCTCCGTAATAACCTCCACCATCTTGGCGTCAGCCATTTCCTGTGTCACACCATCGCCGGGACGCACAAACTCATCATGCTGAGTGGAAATCACAATCGTATCCACTCTCACCGGACGACCGTCAGGTGTGTATTCCACCGTCACCTGACTCTTCGAGTCCGGTCGCAGATACGTACGCCTCACTCCGTATTCATCCTCATATGTCATAGCATCTTCATCGCGGCGGATATCGGCAAGTATACGAAGCAAACGATGACTCAGTTCGAGCGGAAGCGGCATATATGAATCAGTCTCGTCACATGCATATCCAAACATCATACCCTGGTCACCGGCACCCTGCTCCTCTTCATTCTCACGTTCCACACCACGGTTTATATCCTGACTCTGCTCATGCAGTGCCGACAGCACGCCACATGACTCAGCCTCAAACTTAAGTTCGCTGCGATTGTACCCTATACGACGTATCACATCGCGTACCGTTTCCATAAGGTCAACGTATGCCTTGCTTTTAACCTCGCCGGCTATGGTCACATGACCGGTGGTAACAAGAGTCTCACACGCCACCTTTGATTGAGGGTCGCGGGCAAGAAATTCATCAAGTATGGCATCACTTATCTGGTCAGCCACTTTATCAGGGTGTCCCTCCGACACCGATTCTGAAGTAAAGAGATAATTTTCAGGACTTAGCATAGCTATATAAAGTTTATTATTGTTTTACAAATCACAAAAAGACAATAAAAAAGGCGTTGCCCCGCGAGCAATGCCAAAACTTTACATAAGCCGACGCCATAACGTCTGAAGCCGTGTGCGGTTTTAGCATTTTTTTGGAAGAGGTTGCAAGCAGCCAAATTTGTCCTCTTTGACACCGCAAAATTACAAAATTATTTTCTATACTCCAAACCGGGCATAAAAATCCGTATCTTTGTGCCATGATTACAACAGAAATTGCCGAATTGCTCGATACCGAGAGCCGGCGTATAAATAGCCCCGATTTTATAGCACGCGACCCTGTGCAGTTCCCTCGTCTTTTCTCTGACCTGCGCGACATTGAAATCACGTCATTGCTTTGTTCCGCCATTGCATGGGGCAACCGCACCATGATATGCCGCGACTGCGAAAAAATGCTCACTCTTATGGGACATAACCCATATCACTACGTCATGGAACAAGGATATGAGGACCTGCCGGACTGCAATATCCATCGCACATTTTTCGCTGCCAATCTACGTCATTTCTTACGCGGATTACATCTCATCTACAGTAGGTTCGACTCCATTGACACGATGGCAGCACATCATCACATAGGCGACGATGAATTTCCGGCATGGAAACTCGTGGAGTATCTCAACGCATACCTCGCTGAAGCCAACCATGGAGCCACCGATTCACGCTGCCTGCCACTCAACCTGCGTACCACAGCCCTCAAACGCGTAAATATGGCTCTAAGATGGCTTGTCCGTAACGACGGCATAGTCGACATGGGCGTATGGCGGAGCATCAGACCATCACAGCTCTACATACCGCTTGACGTACATGTAGGCAATACAGCACGTGAACTCGGACTCATCACCCGCAAATCCAATGACCGCACCACCACTGTCGAACTCACCCGTACGCTCCGCACACTTCGCCCCGACGACCCTGTAGTTTATGACTATGCCCTGTTTGGCATAGGTGTTGACGGCTTGCTTCAGGAGCTCAAATGATAACAAAGCCTAAAAATCACACATTTTTATATAAGGTCAACCAATAGTTTTGTATCTTTGATGATTGAACATATAATCAAGCTCAACAATGAAAAAGATTCTCTTCTGTCTGCTGCTGTCATTCATCACACTCAGTGTCACCGCAGCATCAAAAGCCGAAATCACATTCAGCGAAACCACACATGACTTCGGCACCATCAAAGCCAACGAAGGCTCCGTAACGGCAACATATACATTTACCAACACCGGTGATGCACCTCTTATTATAATCAACGTCACCAACGGTGGTTGCGGTTGTACCACTCCGTCTTATCCCAAGGAACCCATAGCCCCGGGTATGACCGGAGAAATCAAGATACACTTTAATCCCACCGGACGCCGGGGCGAATTCAACCGTGAAGTAAAAGTAAAATCCAACGCCTCGTCAAAACGCCAGAAACTCACCTTCAAGGGTGTGATAATGCCTTGACTTATTTAACATCATGCCATGCGACATTTTTTACTGTTAATCTTCGCATCCATCTCATCACTGCTTTTCGGGCAAGCTCTTAAATGGGATAAATCCCAGCATCAGTTCGGTGCTTTCCGTGAGGATGTAGGTCAGGTAAGTTGCATATTTACCGCTGTAAACACTGGTCAGAAACCGGTTGTGATACTTTCATCTCAAGCCAACTGCGGATGTACACGTCCGCGTTATGACAAAAACACTGTCGAACCGGGCGACACACTTAAGCTCTACGTATCATTCGACCCCGCCGGACGTCCCGGCCGTTTTGCAAAAAGCATTCGTCTTACCACCGACGAGACTAACTATCGTCTGAACATACGTGGTACGGTGATAGCCTCTGAAGGCACACTTGCATCACGATATCCCATAGCAGTCGGTTCGGCTCGCATCAGCAACTCTGTCGTTCCGTTTGGCGAAACGACCAAAGGACATATCCTCGCTGCCGCCGTCAACATATATAATCCGACAAATGACACCATTTATCCTGCCATCTCCGGAAAACCCGATTACATAAACGGAATATTCAGTCAACCGTCCATAGCGCCGGGCACCCAAAACACGCTGTCTCTGACCGCATATACTGATTTATGTCCCTTATGGGGTACGGTCACTGACAGTCTGACCCTTATCCCGGACATGACCCATCCCGACAAAGCCATCACACTCTCCACCGTATCAATAATCAAGGAAGACTTCTCGACATTGAGTGAATCACAGCGTAAAAAAGCCCCGGTAGCCATGCTGTCGCTCACGCATGTGGATTTTCCCGACCTTTCCCATAATAATACGGCTGCATCCGTCACACTCACCAATACCGGCGAAAATACACTTATCGTGCGCCGAATCTTCTGCCCGGACAAAGCCGTAGCGGTAAGTATTGATAAAACAAACATCAAGCATCAGCAACACGCTATTATAACCATAAAAATTGACCCGACCAAAATAGCCGCCGACGGAATTCTTGATGCAAGACTGACGGTAATCACCAATGACCCTGACCACCCTACACAGATTATAAAGATTACAGCCCTCCGATAAACTTCAACCACACTCATCATGGAGCATCCTGAAAACGACCCTAATTATATCGGACTCACAGTTAATTCCGGAGTCACCCAACCCCCGAGCATCAATCCGTATCTTAAACGGAAACGCCGCCCTCTGCCTTCAGCCGCAGAACTGGTAGCAGGTATTCTTGCCGGCGACATCACCATGCTCAGCCGTGCCGTCACTTTAGTCGAATCGCTCGCCGCCGAGCATCAGGCTATAGCTCAGGAAGTAATAGAGAAATGTCTGCCATACTCAGGCCACTCTCGACGTATCGGCATAACAGGAGTTCCGGGAGCAGGCAAATCCACCTCAATAGATGCATTTGGTCTGCATGTGCTCAAATCAGGAGGCAAACTCGCGGTTCTTGCCATAGACCCTTCGAGCGAACGCACCAAAGGCAGTATTCTTGGTGACAAGACCCGTATGGAACGACTTGCCATACATCCTTCGGCATTCATACGCCCCAGCCCTTCGGCTGGCTCATTAGGTGGTGTAGCGCGTAAAACGCGTGAAACCATAGTCCTGTGTGAAGCAGCCGGATTCAATAATATCTTCGTAGAAACCGTAGGTGTCGGACAGAGCGAAACTGCCGTTCACTCCATGGTCGACTTCTTCCTTCTCCTGCAGCTTGCCGGTACCGGTGACGAACTTCAGGGCATCAAGCGCGGCATTATGGAAATGGCTGACGGCATTGTGATTAATAAAGCCGACGGCGATAACATCAACCGGGCTCAGTTAGCACAGGCTCAATTCCGTAGCGCACTCCACCTGTTTCCGCCCACGGAATCAGGCTGGCAACCCGAAGTCTTGACATATTCGGGCTATTACGAACTCGGCATCGCCGAAGTATGGGATATGATTGACCGTTACTTCGACTTTGTAAAATCCAACGGCTACTTTGACCGTAAACGAGCCATACAGGCCCGCTACTGGATGCGTGAAACCATTGACGAACAGCTGCGCCGACATTTTTATGACAATCCGGAGATAGCAAGCATGCTTGCAGAAAAGGAAATCAGAGTACTCAACAATCAGCAATCTTCATTTACCGCTGCCCGTGATGTACTCGACGCTTACTTTCATAGCCAAAACCCTTGATTGGATACTTTTGTTACTATAACTGAGTATTCACTAAAATATCACTTATCATGACTTTTGAAGAATTAGGCGTAAGAGATGATTTGCGCCGCGCCATAGAAGAATTAGGATTTGAAATTCCGATGCCCGTACAGGAAAAGGTTATTCCTCACCTGCTCAACGAAGATTCCGATGTCGTAGCCTTGGCTCAGACCGGAACGGGTAAAACCGCCGCATTCGGATTACCGCTGCTCCAACGCATCAATCCTGAGCTCATGACCCCGCAGGCTCTTATCCTGTCACCTACCCGCGAACTATGTCTGCAGATTGGCTCTGACCTCGCCGATTTCTCCAAATATATGCCTGCCGTCAAGGTGCTCCCAGTCTACGGCGGGTCAAGTATGGAAAGCCAGATACGCGCACTGCGTCAGGGAGTGCAGATTATAGTTGCCACACCCGGACGTCTGATTGACCTCATACGCCGCGGCGTAGTATCGCTTGACAATGTACACACCGTAGTACTTGACGAAGCCGACGAGATGCTTAACATGGGCTTCCTCGATTCCATCGACGATATTTTATCGCACGTCCCGGCTGACCGTAAAATGCTTATGTTCTCCGCCACTATGCCCGATGAAATAGCCCGCATAGCCAAGAAATATATGCATTCGCCCGTAGAGTTTGTCGTTGGCAAACGCAACGAAGGCGCCCAGAATGTACGCCACATATATTATATGGTCAACGCCCGCGACAAATACCTTGCGCTCAAACGTATAGCCGACGACAACCCAAACATCTACGGTATCATATTCTGCCGTACGCGCCGCGACACTCAGGAAATTGCCGATAAACTCATTGCCGACGGCTATAACGCCGATGCCCTGCATGGCGACCTCTCTCAGCAACAGCGTGACATGGTGATGCGTAAATTCCGTGACCGTGTCACTTCTCTGCTCGTAGCCACTGATGTGGCTGCCCGCGGTCTTGACGTAGATGACCTCACACATGTCATCAATTTCGGTCTGCCGGATGATACGGCTGTTTACACCCACCGTTCCGGACGTACGGGTCGTGCAGGCAAAACCGGCGTATCCGTGGCGATAATACACTCTCGTGAGAAAGGTAAACTACGTGAAATCGAGAAGAAAATCGGTAAAAAGTTCGAACGATGTGAAGTCCCCACTCCACGCCACATCATTGAGAAACAACTCTACCACCTGGCCGACAAGATTGAGCGCGCCGA
>CAMWPX010000012.1 GCA_947176205.1 uncultured Porphyromonadaceae bacterium | reverse complement strand
ACAGATAGCCGCTTTATGCAATGGCGTTGTGGAAGGTGACGGCGATGTGAAAGTCAATAGTTTTGCCAAAATTGAAGAAGGTCATCCCGGAGCCATATCGTTTCTTGCTAATCCTAAATACGCGCATTATATTTATACTACCGAATCGTCAGTAGTGCTCGTAAGTAAGACATTTGTCCCTGAAAAGCCGGTTCCGGCTACGTTAATCAGAGTCGATGACCCTTATGCTACTGTGGCGTATTTGCTTACGATGGTACAGCAGATGATGACCCCTAAGGTTATCGGTATCGAGCAGCCAAGCTTTATTGCAGATGGTGTAACCATAACAGATGATTGTTATATAGGTGCGTTTGCTTATATAGCCAAAGGTGCGAAAATTGGTAAAGGCGTAAAGATATATCCTCAAGTATATGTGGGTGAGGATGTTGAAATAGGCGATAATACTATTTTGTATCCGGGAGTAAAAGTCTATCATCGTTGCAAGGTGGGATGTAACTGCATAATACATTCGGGAGCTGTAATCGGTGCGGATGGTTTCGGGTTTGCGCCTACTTCAGAAGGTTATGATAAGATTCCGCAGATTGGTAATGTTGAAATAGCTGATGATGTGGAAATAGGAGCTAATACCACAATAGACCGTGCCATGATGGGCAGTACTAAAGTACTGCGTGGCGTTAAACTTGATAACTTGATTCAGATAGGTCATAATTGCGTGGTGGGAGAACATACCGTGATGGCAGCACAAGCCGGAGTAGCCGGTTCTACTAAAGTCGGTTCACGTGTGATGGTCGGTGGTCAGGTAGGACTTGCCGGACATATCAAAGTCGGTGACGGGGCGCAGATAGCAGCACAGTCAGGTATTCCAAAAGATGTAAAAACAGGGGCAAGAGTATTCGGGTCTCCGGCTATGGATATAATCGAATATGGGCGTCAGGCTTGCAATATACGTAATTTGCCTTCGCTATATGCCCGGGTTGAGGAACTTGAAAAACTATTGAATAAACAATAAACCAATAAAAATATATGAAGCAAATAACACTCAAATCTCCATTTAAGGTGCATGGCAAAGGTCTGCACACGGGTGTGGAGTTAGAGGCGGAGTTTATTCCCGCAGAGGAAAATCATGGATATAAATTTCAGAGAGTAGACCTTGAAGGTGAGCCTGTTATTGATGCATTAGCTGAGAATGTCGTGGCGACTGAACGAGGTACTGTCATAGGTCGTGGTCAGGTTACTGTCAGCACTATAGAGCATGCGATGTCAGCACTGTATGCTGCCGGAATAGATAATGTGTTGGTAAAAATCAACGGTCCGGAAATGCCGATTCTTGACGGTAGTGCCAAGGAAATCTGTGACAAGATAGCCGAAGTGGGCTTGGTGGAGCAGAAAGCCGATAAGGATTTTTATGTCGTGAAACAGAAGATTGAGGTTAAGGATTCCGAAACAGGAGCTTCAATAGTAGTTTTGCCTGATGATAAATTCAGTGTGGATGTCAAGATTGAGTTTGACTCGCCTGTGCTCTCCAATCAGTTTGCATCGCTTGATGATATGGAACTTTTCGGTCGGGAAATCAGCGCATGCCGTACATTTGTATTCGTCCGTGAAATAGAACCGCTCGTAAAGGGTAATCTTATAAAAGGTGGTGACCTTGATAATGCCGTTGTTATTTATGACAAGGAAATGGCTCAGGCAGAATTGGACCATTTGGCAGACCTTATGGGTGTAGGTCATAAGGAGGTAAAGACATTCGGTTATATACAGGCCATGCCTTTGAGGTTTGATAACGAGCCGGCTCGTCATAAACTGATGGATGTAATGGGTGACCTCGCACTTCTCGGACGTCCGCTTAAGGGTAAAGTTATCGCTACTCGTCCCGGTCACTCAATAAACACACGTTTTGCAAAACAGGTAAGAAAGGAAATAAAGCGTCAGGATATACAGGCACCCTCATATAATCCTAACGTGGAGCCTATAATGGATAATAACCGTATTCGCGAACTGCTTCCTCACCGTTATCCGTTCTTGTTGATTGATAAAATTATTGAGAAAGGGGAAAATTATATTGTAGGAGTGAAGAATGTGACGACAAATGAGCCTTTCTTCCAAGGACATTTTCCACAGGAACCGGTTATGCCGGGTGTGTTGCAGATTGAAGCTATGGCACAGACCGGTGGTTTGCTTGTGCTGTCTACAGTTGAAAATCCCGAATTATATTCGACATATTTCATGAAGATAGATAATGTGAAATTCCGTCAGAAAGTAGTTCCGGGTGATACGATACTGTTTCATATTTCATTTCTTACCGAGATGCGTCGTGGTTGCGCCGTAATGAAAGGCTATGCGTTTGTCGGTGAGAAAATAGTGTCGGAATGTGAGTTTATGGCGCAGATAATTAAAAATAAAGGATAACTTAATTCAGTCGATTTTATATGAAACAACCGTTAGCTTACATACATCCGGCAGCTAAAATTGCTCCGAGCGTTGTTATAGACCCATTTGTCACTATAGAGCAGAATGTAGAGATAGGTGAAGGTACCCGTATCGGCAGTAATGTGACCATTATGGACGGTGCCCGTATCGGTAAAAATTGTACGATTTTTCCGGGTGCTGTTATTTCGGCTATACCTCAGGATTTGAAATTCAAGGGTGAAGAAACTCTTGCTATAATAGGTGATAATACTACTATCCGTGAATGCGTTACTATAAACCGCGGTACTGCAGCGAAAGGTAAGACAGTGGTGGGCAATAATTGTCTTATCATGGCTTATTGTCATGTGGCTCACGATTGTGTGGTGGGCGATAATGTCATTATGTCAAACGCTACTCAACTTGCCGGTGAAGTAGTGGTGGATAATTTTGCCGTAATAGGTGGCGGTGCTCTGGTTCATCAGTTCTGCCACATTGGACCGCATGTGATGCTGCAGGGTGGAGCATTGGTTAATAAGGATGTACCTCCGTATGTTAAAGCCGGTCGTGAACCGATATCCTATGCCGGAGTGAATTCCATAGGTTTGCGTCGCAGAGGTTTTACCTCAGAACAGATTCGTGATATACAGGAGACTTATCGTTATTTATATCTTTCGGGATTAAATAATTCGGATGCCGTAGAGCGTATTGAGGCAGAACTTCCCGCTACACCTGAGCGTGATGAGATAATTATGTTTGTCCGCAATTCTAAACGTGGTATAATCCGTGGCTATATGTAATATTACGTAATAGAAACAAAACAGGAGCTGCATATTACATGTAATATGCAGCTCCTGTTTTGTTATGGATGATTAGAATGATATATTTAATTGTATCCGCTGGTAAAATTGAAAGCAAGATTCAGCGAAATTAAAGTCAAGAGATGCTTTAAGGGTCATAAAACTTTTGCGTAAAATATATGCACTTAGTGTAGCACGGTCAAAATAGCGTGAAGCATACATAGGTTCGCCCTGATTGAGCATCTCTCCGTAATGGTTTATAAAAGGGAAAAGACGTTGTCCGCAGTAAAGAGTATTCTTTAGTTCCAGCCAACGCCATTGGGCGTCAATATCGACCCATGCTCCAGCTGCGAATTTGAATTTTGAGCCATGAGAACGGTCGCGGGCTATATCGGATAGTACACCTATTCTTATTGCCATTGAATCAAGAACATTGATTTTTTGCCCTAATTCAAGTCCGACCCAAGGATTTGCCATAAAGTTGTCCACTACATATTGGTCGTCCGGGGCATTCTTTGATTTGGCAAGGTGATTCATCATGGCTAATCCACCGGCAACGAGTAGCCCATTGTTGTGCTTCCATTCGCCTTGGGCTATGATATTGAATGCTTCACGTCGTGATGCAGTAGGTATGCTTCGCCAATCTATCAAGGCTTCAAAGAATCCACCTGTGTTTTTATATTGAATCAGGGCTCCACGGATATTATGCTGAGTATAATAGTTGGAGTCGCTCCATATATAATTTGGCAGACGACGAATTAGCTGATGACGAGGGAACATACCCATGGAAAATTGCCATTTTTTACCGGTGAAACGATAATAAATCGTGGGTCGGATGCTGTGGTTATCCCAGTTACCGTCAATTGGCTGAGTCCATACGGCTCCAGCTGCTACGCGGTGTTTACCGTCGTTAAGTGTCAAGCCTATCTCCGGTGCAAGTTGTGTCTGAAAAATAGTCTGGTTAGAAGTATAGGTGGCATCTCCTTCACGATTATCGAAAATACTATTGAAATCTATCGCCCACCAGAATTCGGGCTTAAACTGTCCTTCGGCGGAAATGGTGAATATTATGCAAGAAAAAATAGAAAGTATGAATGTACGTAATGACGTAGTTGAGAACATAATCGGTAGAAGCTGTTTATTAGGATTGACAAAGATATAAAAAAGCGGGCGAATATTATTCGCCCGCTTGATAAATAAGTTTTACTATAAGGATTATGCTATGCCGAGATCTTTTTTGATTGTTTCGATTTTAGAGAGAGCTTCAGCATTAGCCTTATCATAGTCGGCTGCCGATTCCATTTTACCATGGACCTCAATGTAAAATTTGATTTTTGGCTCTGTTCCTGAGGGACGTACTGAAATTTTTGTACCGTCCTCAGTGAAGTATTGGAGTACATTGGAGGTTGTGGGCATATCTAATTTAGTGATAGTGCCAGTGGTAGTATCGGTGAGATTCAGAGTGTCATAATCTTTTATTACAAGGACTTTGCTGCCACCTATTTCTTTAGGCGGATTTACACGGAATCCTTTCATCATGGCTTGAATTTCTTCTGCACCGGTTTTCCCTTTGCGTACTACCGATATGCCTTCTTCGTGAGAGAATCCGTAGCGTACATAGATATCTTGAAGCATCTGAAGGAAATCAAGTCCTTTGTCTTTAGCCCATGCTGCAGCTTCAGCCATAAGCGATATTGCTGATACAGCATCTTTGTCGCGGCAGAAGTCTTCAGCAAGGAAGCCATAGCTTTCTTCACCACCTCCAAGATAACGTGCGGTTCCTTCATGGTCGCGGATTACGGCAGCTATCCATTTGAATCCTGTAAAGCAGTCAAACATCTTGATGTGGTTGGCATCAGCTATAGACTTGATTGTCTCTGTAGTAACGATAGTCTTTACGATATATTCATTGCCGGTAAGTTTGCCGAGTTCAGCATTGCGGGTCATGATGTAGTTAAGCAAAATCATGACAATCTGATTACCATTGATAAGCACATATTCACCTTTGGCATCGCGGAGAACACATCCTATACGGTCGGCATCGGGGTCTGATGCCATAACCAAATCCGCGTTGGTTTCTTTAGCTTTGGCTATAGCCATAGCCATAGCTGAGGGGACTTCGGGATTGGGCGATTCAACGGTGGGGAAGTCACCGGAAGTTATATCCTGCTCAGGTACATGGATAATGTTTTCAAAGCCATAATTCTTCAATGAAGCGGGAATCAAATGTACACCTGTGCCGTGAATAGGTGTGTAGACAATCTTGAGGTCACGGTGACGGGCTATGGCGTCAGGACTGAGAGAAAGACCTTTGATGGCGTCAAGGAATTTGCGGTCGATGTCTTCACCTATGATTTGAATCTTTTCGGGGTTACCTTGGAATTTAATATCCTCTACGCCTTTGATGCGATTGACATGGTCTATGATGTTGACATCATGAGGAGCTATGATTTGAGCACCGTCAGCCCAATATGCTTTGTAGCCGTTGTATTCTTTGGGGTTGTGGGAAGCGGTGATGTTAACGCCGCTCTGACATCCGAGTGTACGAATAGCAAATGAAAGTTCGGGCGTAGGACGGAAATTGTCAAAAAGATATACTTTTATTCCGTTTGCAGAAAAAATATCAGCAACTATTTCAGCGAATTTACGACTGTTGTTACGTACATCATGACCTACGGCTACAGATATTTCGGGCAAATCGGCAAAGGCTTCCTTAAGATAGTTGGCGAGACCTTGAGTAGCCGCTCCGACAGTGTAGATGTTCATGCGGTTAGAACCGGCACCCATTACACCGCGCAGACCACCTGTGCCGAATTCGAGGTCCTTGTAAAATGCGTCGATTAACTCTGTCTTGTCGGGGTTATCGAGCATTTTTTGTACTGCAGTACGAGTTTCTTCATCGTAAGCATCGCCTAACCATACATTGGCTTTGGCAACAACTGATTCCAACAGTTGATTGTTTGTGTCCATATTTATTAAAAATTTAAGGAATTATTGATATACATGAATTATTGGTATTATGGGCAAAAGTATGAATTTTATAGTGATAAAACAATGTAGAGACGGGAAGTTTTCGTTATCGGGATTAAAAAAGTTGTTAAATTATTATTAAGAAAAAATATCTGCGTGAGGTTATGGGGTGCGGAGTGAATACTTTGGGGTAAAATGATTACCTTTGCAATAGAAATGACCAAGGATATTATTACATCTTCGCCCAGACGTATTGCCATATTAGGTAGTACCGGTTCTATCGGTACACAGGCACTTGATATTATCTCGGAAAATAACGGGAGGTTTCAGGTGAGTGTACTTGCTGCCGGTAGTAATGCGGAATTGTTGATAAAGCAGTGTAAATTATTCCGTCCGCGTGTTGCGATAATCGCTGATAAAAGCAGATATGCGGAAGTGCGTGATGCGTTGAGCGGTCGTGATATCGAGGTTTATTCCGGAGCTGATGCTATGTGTTGTGCTGTAGAGCGTGATGACGTGGATGTGGTTTTGACAGCCACGATAGGATATAGCGGATTGGCTCCTACGGTAAGAGCTATTAAAGCCGGCAAGGATATAGCTTTGGCTAATAAGGAAACTCTTGTAGTGGCTGGAGAGCTGATTGAAAGACTGCTAAAAGAGTCAAAATCAAAGATATATCCTGTGGATTCGGAGCATTCGGCTATCTACCAGTGTCTTGTAGGTGAAGATATGTCAAATGTGACGAAACTGATTATCACTGCTTCCGGCGGTCCGTTCCGCACATTAAGCCGTAAAGAGATGACGTCGGTGACGGTTAAAGATGCCTTGATGCATCCTAATTGGCAGATGGGAGCGAAAATCACGGTCGATTCATCAACAATGATGAATAAGGCATTTGAAATTATAGAAGCCCGGTGGCTGTTCGGTGTCCCGGTGGAAAAGATTGAAGCCGTGGTTCATCCACAGTCAATCATCCATTCGATGGTTCAATTTGCTGATGGAGCGGTGAAGGCTCAGCTTGGGATTCCCGATATGCATCTGCCTATATGTTATGCTTTGGGATATGGAGAACGGATACCGTCATCACGTAGAGTGCTTACTGTTGCTGATTATGCGTCTATGACATTTGAGATGCCGGATGAGGAGCGGTTTCCTTGTCTGACTCTTGCCCGTTATGCATTGAAAGCCGGGGGTACAGCTGCCTGTACGATAAATGCCGCTAATGAAGTGGCTGTATCTTCTTTTCTGCATGGGGAGTTGAAATATATAGATATTTTTAATGTAATTACATCTACGCTTGAACGGGCTGATATGATTATGAATCCCGGATATGATGATTATGTGGCTGTCAACACGCAAGCACGTAGTATCGCGAGTGAGGTGATTCAGAAATTCAGATAAGAAATAAACGATAAAAATTTAGGCTATATTCATGGAATCAATATTAATAAAAGGTGGTCAGTTAGTGCTTGCACTGGCTCTGCTTGTGACTATTCATGAATTCGGGCATTATGTAATGGCTCGTATATTCGGAATTAAGGTTGAGAAATTCTATATGTTTTTTAATCCTTGGTTTTCACTTGTAAAGTGGACTCCGAAGAAGAAAAAAATCAAATATGACAAAAACGGTAATGAAAAAGCATCATGGCGTGATACTGAATATGGTATAGGTTGGCTACCGTTGGGCGGATATGTAAAGATAGCCGGTATGGTCGATGAATCTCTTGACAAAGAGCAGCTGGCATTGCCTCCCAAACCGTATGAATTTCGTGTAAAACCTGCTTATCAGCGACTTTGCGTGATGATAGGAGGTGTATTGTTTAATTTCATTCTCGCAATATTGATATACGCCGGTATCGCATGGTATTGGGGTGATAAGTATATACCTATCGATAAGGCTGTTGAGGGAATGGATTATAGTACGGAGGCTCAGGCTTACGGATTTCGCAATGGTGATGTGCCTCTGATGATTAACGGGGAGTCAATCGATTCTTCAAAATCAGACATTCTTTTTGAGTTGGCTAATGCAAAGAGTGTTACAGTGCTTAGAAATCATACGGATACGGTGACATTGGATTTACCAAATGACTTTATGTTGAAGTTGGGTAAAGAAATGTTTATGTCATATCGAGTGCCGGTGTATGTAGATAAAGTAACAGGTGGTGAAGCTGCTGCAAAAGCCGGTTTGCAACATGGTGACCATATTGTGGCTATCGATACGGTTGATACACCCACATTTCCTATGCTTACCGAGGCGCTTACTGCTTTTGCCGGAAAAGAAACCACTGTGACTATAGAACGTGACGGGGAAAAACTCGTTATGCCGGTAAAGCCCTCCGACGGGGGGAAATTAGGATTTCAGTTGATGAATATTACTGATATTTATCCTACCGTAATGGTTAAATATGGATTTTTTGAATCTTTCCCCAAGGGCATAGAACTCGGTTGCACTACGATGGCAAACTATGTAAGTTCGTTGCGTCATCTGTTTACAGTAGAAGGGGCTCAGAGCATTGGTGGATTTGGAGCTATCGGTAATATGTATCCCGATAAATGGGATTGGTATTCATTCTGGAATATTACGGCATTTTTATCGATTATACTTGCGTTTATGAATATACTTCCGATACCGGGACTTGACGGAGGACATGTATTGTTTGTTCTCTATGAATTGATTACACGCCGTAAACCGAGTGAAAAGGTGTTGATATACGCGCAGTATGTCGGTATGGCATTCTTATTGCTATTGCTTGTCTATGCCAATGGTGCAGATATTGTCAGAGCTTTGAAATAATTATTTTGAGACATGAGTAATTATCCGATAATAAAATTACGTCGCGGCAAAGAAGAATCTTTGCTGAGATTTCATCCGTGGGTGTTCTCCGGAGCCATTGAATCTATGGATAACAAGATAGAGGAGGGAGATACCGTGAAAGTGGTGTCTCACGATGGAAATCCATTGGGTGTAGGGCACTATCAAATAGGTAGTATTGCCGTGAGAATGCTCTCATCTTCATTGGATGAAATTGATACCGATTTTTACGCAAAGCGTCTGGCGGAAGCATTTGAATTGCGACGTGGTGCTTTGAATTTATGTCGTGAGGATAATAACGCTTATAGGCTTATACATGGTGAAGGTGATTTTCTTCCTGGATTAATAGTGGATATTTATGGCGATACAGCCGTAATGCAAGCACATTCGCCAGGCATGCATTATGCCCGAGAGATAATAGCCCGTAGTCTTGTAGACCTTGATGGTGCCGGTATAAAAAATGTATATTATAAGTCAGAAACCACACTGCCATATAAAGCGAGTCTTGACCCACAGAATGATTACATCATAGGTGGATACCATGATAATGTGGCTATGGAAAACGGTCTTAAGTTTTATGTCGATTGGCTGAAAGGGCAGAAGACCGGTTTCTTTGTAGACCAACGAGATAATCGGGCTTTGTTACGTAAATATGCACATGGAAGGAAAGTGTTGAATATGTTTTGTTATACCGGAGGTTTTTCGATATATGCATTATCCGGTGGCGCTGAACTCGTTCATTCCGTTGATTCTTCAGCCAAAGCTGTGGCATTGACAGATGCTAATGTAAAATTGAATTTTGGTGATTCTGCCAATCATAAAGCGATAGCTGAGGATGCTTTCAAATATTTGGGTGATATGCCGAATGGGTATTATGACCTTGTAATACTTGACCCTCCGGCATTTGCCAAGCATAGGGGAGCTATTCATAATGCATTGCGTGGTTATCAGCGACTTAATGCAAAAGCGATGGAAAAGATGCCTTCGGGTAGTCTGTTGTTTACGTTTTCATGTTCGCAAGCTGTATCTAAGGAACAATTCCGTCTGGCAGTGTTTTCGGCTGCGGCGCAAACAGGTAGACGTGTGAGGATTTTACATCAGTTGACGCAGCCGCCAGACCATCCCGTGAATATCTATCACCCTGAAGGTGAATACCTCAAGGGGCTGATATTATATATAGAATAATTTAATAACCAATATTTTATGTCACGACTATTGACAATTAGTGTGCTTACTGCATCGATTACCATTAATGCTATGGCTTCAGAGAATAAAAAATTTGATTATGTGGCAGACCGTTTTGCCGATATAGAGGTTCTCCGGTATCAGGTTCCCGGATTTGAAGACTTGTCGTTGAATCAGAAGCAATTGGTTTATTATCTAACAGAAGCAGCTATCTCAGGCAGAGATATATTGTGGGATCAGAATAATAAATATAACCTGCAGCTACGTCAGTTGTTGGAATCTATATATAATGATTATAAGGGTGATAAAACGACTGATGATTATAAGGCGTTTGAAAAATATCTCAAGCAGGTATGGTTCGGCAACGGTTTTCACCATCATTATTCCATGGATAAATTCGTTCCTGAATTCTCAGTGGAATTTTTTGATAAATGTGTATCGGAGTTACCGGCTGAGAAAAAGGTGGAGAATATCGATATCCTGAAAAAAATTATATTTGCACCGGAATTCATGGCTAAAAAAGTCAACCAGGCAGAAGGTCAGGATTTGATTGTTACATCTGCAACGAATCTTTATGAAGGTGTGACACAAAAGGAAGTAGAGGATTATTATAATGCATTGAAGGATACTACGGATACCACCCCGATATCTTATGGATTGAATACAAAGATAGTTAAAGTCAATGGAAAAATAACAGAGCTTCCGTTCAAAAAAGGTGGTTTATATTCTGATGCGATTACACGAATAATCGATAATTTGCAGAAAGCGAACAGATTTGCAGAAAACGATATGCAGCGACGTACCATAGAAAAATTGATAGAATACTATACCACCGGTAATCTGCGTACGTTTGATGAATATTCCATAATATGGGTAGAAGATACAGCATCACGTGTGGATTTTATTAATGGCTTTATTGAAAGTTATGACGATCCGTTAGGTATGACCGGCAATTGGGAATCAATAGTTAATTTTAAGGATTTAGGTGCATCGGAAAGAACGGAAACAATCAGTAAAAACGCGCAGTGGTTTGAGGATAATTCACCGGTTGATTCGCGATTCAAAAAAGAGACTGTGAAAGGTGTGAGTGCCAAGGTGATTACTGCCGCTATTCTCGCTGGTGATTCTTATCCTGCTACGCCGATTGGCATAAATCTGCCTAATGCCAATTGGATTCGTGCGGCACACGGTTCAAAATCAGTGACTATTGAAAATATTACCAAGGCCTATGACGAAGCTTCGCACGGCAATGGTTTTAATGAAGAATTTATTCCTGATGCCGCAATGCGTGAGCTTATGGATAAGTATCTGTTTATTACGGATAATCTGCATACTGATTTACATGAATGTTTGGGACATGGTTCAGGAAAGCTGCTTCCTGGAGTCGACCCGGATGCCCTGAAAGCTCACGGTTCCACTCTTGAAGAAGCTCGTGCTGACTTATTTGCGCTGTATTATCTTGCTGACCCGAAGATGGTTGAGCTGGGTCTTGTGGATTCTCCGGAAGCGTACAAGGCACAGTATTATAAGTATATGCTTAATGGTCTGATGACTCAGCTTATGAGAATTGAGCCTGGTAAGGATGTGGAAGAAGCACATATGCGAAATCGTAAGCTGATAGCCGAATGGGCATTGCAGCACGGAGCCTCTGCCAATGTGGTTGAGCTATATAAAGAAAATGGGAAGACGTATCTGCGAATTAATGATTTTGAAGCATTACGTAATCTTTTCGGAGAACTACTTGCGGAAATCCAACGAATAAAAAGCGAAGGTGATTATGAAGCCGGTCGGGATTTGGTGGAAAAATATGCTGTAAAAGTAGAGCCTGACCTTCACAAGGAAATTCTTGACCGATATTCTCATCTTGATATAGCGCCGTATAAAGGATTTGTAAATCCTCGCTATACTTTGGTATATTCTCCTGATGGAACTGTAATTGATGTTACAGTAAGTTATGGTGAAGGTTATGCCGAGCAGATGATGAGATATTCACGAGATTATTCGCCTCTTACTGAAAAATAGTGTCTGATGAATCAGGAGTATTCCTCGCACCTGCTTGAACATGCTGTAACCGAGCTGTCGCGTTTGCCAGGTATCGGACGTAAAACTGCGCTTCGTCTTGCTCTGCATTTATTACGCAGAGATGAATCCGAGGGTATAGCTTTGGGCGAAGCTATAATTGATTTGCGGAAGAATATCTGTTATTGTTCAGTGTGTCATAATATCTCCGAAACCGAAGTTTGCGATATATGCGCTTCGTCTCTTCGAGACCACAGCCAGATTTGTGTGGTGGAGAATGTCAATGATGTTATGAGTGTGGAGCGCACACGGCAGTTTGGAGGTGTGTATCATGTGTTGGGCGGTTTGATATCACCTCTCGATGGTATCGGACCTGAATCATTACAAATTGACTCACTTGTAGAGCGAGTGTCTTCTGAGGATATTAAGGAAGTGATATTGGCGTTGAGTGCCACGATGGAAGGCGATACTACAAACTTTTACATTTATAGGAAATTATCAGTCTTTCCTGAGATAAAGATAACGCAGCTGGCACGAGGAGTGGCAGTCGGTAACGAGTTGGAATATACGGATGAGGTCACACTTGGACGTTCATTGCTTCAGCGTACTTTGTTTTCTGATTCTTTTACTGAAGATTAAGGTCTATGGATTTGATTCTTCGTGCTCTTGAGCCGGATGATGTGGATGCCTTGTATCGTTGGGAGAATGAGGCGGATGTAACGGAGTCAGGATTATACCGTGCGCCTATGTCGCGCGAATTACTGATGGATTATGCCAGAAATTATAATCCTGATGTTTTTGCCGCCGGGCAGTTAAGATTGATTATAGAGGATAGAGCGACCGGTGATAGAGTAGGAGCTATAGATTTATATGAAGTGGATTCAATAAATCGCCGTGCCGGTGTGGGTATTATAATAGACCGGAAGTACCGTGGAAATGGATTGGGGAAGGTCGGTCTGATGAATTTTATAACCCATTGTTATAAGCATTTCGGGCTTCATCAGCTTTGGGCTGTGGTAACAATTAAAAATAAAATCTCCGCCCGATTATTTGAATCTGTCGGGTTCAAGATTACGGGTCGTCTCCGCTCATGGGTGAGGATAGGCGAAAGCTATGATGACGCTATGTTTTATCAGCTTATTTTAACCCGGGATATAATTCAGAAATGAGCTATAGTACGACGTATAGCTGTTAATTTTTCAAGTAATGCGGGGAGTTGGTCAAGCGGGAGCATATTGGCTCCGTCACTTTTCGCCTTAGCCGGGCATTGATGGGTCTCGATGAAAAGTCCGTCGGCACCTACTGCTATTCCGGCACGAGCAATTGTTTCTATAAGGTCAGGACGCCCACCTGTGACCCCGGCATCCTGATTCGGCTGTTGCAGTGAATGAGTCGCATCAAGGATTACCGGACAATCGAATTTCTGCATAGTTGGTATCCCACGATAATCTACAATAAGGTCATAATAGCCGAATGAAGCACCGCGTTCGGTAACTGCGACATTCATATTACCCGCATCGCGTACTTTCTGTACGGCAAATTTCATGGCTTCAGGAGAAAGGAATTGTCCTTTTTTGATATTTACGGTTTTTCCCGTACGTGCGGCCGCAATGAGTAGGTCGGTCTGTCGGCAAAGGAAGGCTGGTATCTGAAGCACATCGACAAATTCAGCAGCTACGGCAGCTTCTTCCGGGGAGTGGATATCTGTAACTACCGGACAGCCGAATGTTTCTCTGACTTTAGCAAGGATATGCAGAGCTTCCAGGTCACCTATTCCGGTAAAAGAATCTATACGTGAGCGGTTAGCTTTGCGGTATGAGCCTTTGAAAATATATGGTATGCTGAGTTTGTCTGTCGCGGTGACAATTTTCTCGGCAATCTCCATAGCCATGCTTTCATTTTCTATGACGCACGGACCTGCGAGTAGAAAAAAGTTTTCGTCAGGAGTTATTTTATGTATGATTCTGTCCATTAATCAAGAATTAATTTGGTTTACAATGTGGAAAGTATCGCAGGCTACGAGGGCTGCGGTTTCGGTGCGAAGACGGTTATCTCCCAACGTAGTTGGAATCCATCCGTTATTAAGCGCCATGCTGATTTCTTTTTCATCGAAATCACCTTCAGGACCTATCAGTATTGTGGCTGATTCTCCTGGTTTGTATTCTTTGGCAAGCAAGCGGCGTGGTAATGAGTCATCGCAATAAGCTATAAATTTCATACCGGTGTGTTGCTCTTGCATGAATTGCGAATACTGAGTAATTGGTGTGATTTCAGGGAGAACCGCTTTTAGCGATTGTTTCATAGCTGAAATCGCAATTTTCTGGAGACGTTCCACCTTGATTTCTTTACGTTCGGAACGTCGACATAGTAACGGTACGATACGATTGACTCCGATTTCGGTAAGTTTTTCGGTAAGCCATTCCATTCGGTCAAGGTGTTTTGTCGGAGCGACGGCAACCGTTATATTATAGTCCCAGCATAGTGGAATGACACATTTACTAATTATATTGACTCCGGTGTGTTTGGAATGAGGGTCAATAATTGAGCAAATATACTGATTACCTTTACCGTCAATTACAGTAATGTTGTCACCGGCAGTCATTCGCAGTACTTTTATACAGTGTTGCGAATCAGATTCCGGTAACGTTAATGTGGATTCTATGTCAGGAGCATAGAACTGTATCATATTACTTCTTTGTCATCGGTGGTTATGAAGCCTTCGGGAGCTTCTGCGATATCGGTTACTTCGGATTCAGGAACAGATGTACTTTTGGCAGTCTTTTTATCACGGAATACAAGCCAGAAGGCTACAGCTACGACCAATGCATAAGCCGAGAATATAAGCCATGTTGTAGTCCAGTTGCCAATAAGAACACCGTTTTCCCAATGGCAGTAATGGTTGACTATAGCTCCGGCAGAAAGAGTTCCTATGGTTGCTCCAAGTCCGTTGGTCATGAGCATGAATAATCCTTGTGCCGATGCTTTTATTGATTCTCCGCATTTTTGGTCTACATACAGACCGCCTGATACATTGAAGAAGTCGAATGCTACACCATATACTATGCAGGAAAGGAAGAAGAGAAGGACGCCGGGCATGTCGGGCGAACCGATTCCGAAGAATCCGAAACGTAGAACCCAAGCAAACATAGCCATCAGCATTACTGTCTTTATTCCGAATCTTTTTAAGAAGAATGGTATAAGCAGTATACAAAGTGCCTCACTTATCTGGGATATGGATACCAGCATAGTGGCATTATTGGCAGCGAAACTATTTGCAATTTCTGCAATATCACTACTTTTGAAACTGGTGAGGAATGGACCAGCATAACCATTGGTAATCTGGAGTGACATACCCAACAGCATCGAGAAGATGAAAAACAATGCCATCTTTTTATCTTTGAAAAGCTTGAATGCATCAAAGCCAAAGGTATGTGCCAGACTTTTCTTTTCTGCAGATTTATTCTTACAAATATGACATTTTGGTAATGTGAAGCAATAAATGCATAGAAGCAGACTCAATATACCGGATACAAAGAACTGCATATAAGTGTATTGAAACTTACCGGCGTTGTCGCTTAATGTGAATGTAAATCCGGAGTCATCTATCGCGGCACAGTTTACAAACCACATGGTAGCTATAAAGCCAACGGTACCAAGTACGCGGATCGGCGGGAAGTCCTTTACAGTGTCAAGTCCTTCGCGTTTAAGAATGTTGAAAGCTGTAGTATTGGATAATGCCAGCGTAGGCATGAAGAATGCCACGCTGAATGTATATACGGCTATAAAGGTAGTCTTATCAGGCATTGCATAATTCATACCGAGATAAAAGAGTCCGAGCATGCCGAGACCGGCAAGCAGGTGGCATAGACCTAAGGCACGTTGTGGCTGAATGAACTTATCAGCGATTATACCCATGATTGTTGGCATAAATATTGACACAATACCTTGTATGGCATAGAACCAGGCGATTTCTTCACCCATCCCGGCACGTCCGAGATAATTGCCCATACATGTTAGATATGCTCCCCAAACTGCAAATTCGAGGAAGTTCATTACCGAGAGTTTGACTTTTATAGCTGACATGATTTATAATTGTTATATGTTGGCTTATTTGGATTTTTTTTCTTGCAATATTTTATTGACTCGTGCGGCTTCTTCATATTTCTCTTGAGAAATAAGTTTGGCAAGAGTACGTTCGAGTTCCTCCACTGTATAGTTTTCCAGTTTTGGAGTCCGCATCATCGAGGGCAATTCTAAGTCATCAAGGTCATCTTCATTAGCTTTTGTTTTGGCAGATGACGCAGGTGACTGACTTTCTATTATGAACCCTGTCTCATCAAGAATTTCTTTGGGGGTATAAATAGGGGAACCGGTACGGATGGCTATAGCTATAGCGTCAGAAGTTCGTGAATCAATAGTTATAGTGCGTTCTCCGTCAGTGAATGTCAATTCGGATGAGAAAATTCCGTCCTCAAACTTATATATGAATACTTCCTTAAGTTTTACACCGAAAGCATGTGCGAAACTTAAAAATAAATCATGAGTCAACGGGCGTGGCGGCGCTATATTCTCCATACGCATGGCTATAGATTGGGCTTCGGGAGCTCCGATTACTACAGGAATACGGTACGGACCTCCGATTTGTGCCAATATCAAGGCATAGGCTCCGCTTTGTATCTGGGAGTAGGAGAGTCCTAATACTTTTAGTTTGATTCGTTGATTCATGTCTGATATAATTTGAAATCAAAGAATTATGAGGATTACGATTCGGTGTTTCGTCCGGTGATTATACCGCTTCCGAAACACAATGAGTAATCCTTGTCATAAATCACTGCAAACTGTCCGGGGGCAATGCCTTGTACGTCGGTATCGCTTTCGATAATGTATTCCGATTCACCGATACGGGAAAGTCGACCATGCAGATATTCAGGAGTATGGCGATTCTTGAAGCAAATTTCCACAGACTGACAATCATTCTCCCATGGGTTTCTGGTAATCCAGTGCATTTCGTCAAGATGCAATATCCTGCCATACTGTTTATCGGTATTATATCCGTTTGACACATATACCACGTTGTCATTGACGCATTTTTTTACCACATACCATGGTCCTCCGCTTAAACCTAATCCCTTACGTTGTCCGATTGTGTGAAACCAGAAGCCTTTATGTGTTCCTAATTTGCGTCCTGTTTCAATTTCTATGATAGCACCTTCGCGTTCACCAAGATGCCTGCGGATGAAATCGTTATAATTTATTTTCCCAAGAAAGCATATTCCTTGGCTATCACGGCGATATGCGTTAGGCAATTGGGTGGCTATAGCTATTTCTCTAACTTTAGCCTTAGGTATGTCACCTATAGGGAATATGAGGTGTGAAAGCTGTTTGTATGATATTCGCGCAAGGAAGTCTGTCTGGTCCTTTACCGGGTCTGGTGCTGTTCCAAGATATGTCAGGCCATCGATTACACGTGTTGTAGCATAATGTCCGGTTGCTGTTTTATCGAAAAGGTGTCCCCAACGTTCTTCAAAAAAACCGAACTTGATGATTTTATTGCACATTATGTCAGGATTGGGGGTGAGACCTTGACGTACTGTACGTAGGGCATACTCCATCACATGCTCCCAATACTCCTCATGCAGTGATACTACCTCAAAAGGCAGGTGGTAACGGGCAGCTATGTACCGGCACATTTCTATATCTTCCTCTGCCGAACAATCACCTTCGCCGTTATCCATACCGATGCGGATATAAAACAGATGAAGGTCATGACCTTGTTCCATAAGTCTGTGAACGGCTACGGCACTGTCTACTCCACCGGAAATCAGTACGGCGATTTTCATCTTTTTATGCTGGTTGATAGGTATGGTTTGTTAGTATTTATACTTCTTCAAGTTCTTCATTCTCATCTTTTCCTTCATGATTGATTATGAAAAGAGATATGAAGTAGTCAAGTGATATTTTACCAGGTCCGGCGAGCAGGATATATAAGAATATTCCGATAAACATAATGGGGAGATAGCCGGGCTCAGTGCTGCTGATGTTGTGAATTGCGGTTTGAGGAATAAGATTATGAAGAATATAGTATTCGGCGGCTATCATTGAAATTATGGGTGGTATAGTAGACAGTCGGGTCATAAAACCTATCATTATCAATAGGGAGCATAGTAATTCGATGATAATCATAAAAATCAGGCAAGTCTCCGATGACATACCCATGACGCATGGAAAATCATTGGCAAGTTCAGAGAAATGTACCAGATGGCGGATACCGAATTGCATGAACATGATTCCGACAAAAAGCCGCATGAATAATCTTGCCATGTTACTATATGTATAGCCGGTAAACCGTAGGAAAGTACGGGCTAAAAAATTGGTAAAACCTGATTTCTTTTTCATGACAGTCATATGATTATAGGTGATTATTCTGAAGATGTATGTTGTTTGTTTTTAGGCACGCTGAGTTGATTGGTAATATTTAATATCATATCGACGGTAGCGTGTTTAAGCATGATTTTTCCAGTATAATTAAGAAGATAGAACGAAGGAGAAACTCTGAGGTCAAATATCTCATCTATATCCTCTGAAGCTCCAACAGTCCATGTGTCGGGAAATCGTGATGCCTTATCACACCAGTCATCAGTGGCGGAATCAGGTGTAATCGCGGCAATTCTTACGACTCCGGCATCTATTAATTTGGTTGTGTGTATATCGGCATCAAGTTTAACGCGTGACATACGGCATTCGTCACAATCCGGGTCGTTGAAAAATAAAATGGTAGCCATGCAAGTGGAGTCAGCCACATTATAACGATGGGTCTCGCCTGAACAGTCCGTGTAATTGAAATCCGGAGCGATGCTTCCAGTGGCTGAGTTGTGAAGTTTAGTTGACAGATGGTTGAAACGTAGTTTGTCTTCTTTCTTTACTTTGCTGTTAGATATGGCATTATCTATAAATTTAAGGCAAAGTTGGTCACTCACAAACTCGGATGAGTCACTATAGAGTTTCTCTATGGCTTGGTCTGCTATGAAAGCTACGTCCTTAGGTTGTTTTTCTATACGTTTAAGGAATTTGTCGATAGATGTCATTACGGTATCGGCTGTAGCGTATGGCATAAACGACAGATATACCTTGAATGCTTCTGCCATTTTGTCACGTGAAGAGAATGCGCGTTTTGTATCACAGAAATCCCAATAATGAGTGACCATGTAGTCACATCTGTTATTGAAATTGCTGATAGAATCAGGGATTAAGGGAAGTGGGAAATAAGGGTCTGAATCCTGTGCATTGCTACGGATGCTGACCAATATAAGAATAATGGGGAGAATATATTTCATGTTTTATAAAATTCGGCATAAGGTTTGCACATACAAAATTAGCAAAATTCAGTGAATATAATCCCGTTTGGATAAAAAATCATTACAAGCGGAGGTTTAATAAATATGAATTTGTTAAAACTTAATTACTGCGGGTTTTGTTAGAAATATAAAATAACAAAAAATCCGAATCACTATTTAACTCGAAATTACAATATATATGAATTTCAACAATTTTACAATTAAATCGCAAGAGGCTGTTCAAAAAGCATTTGAACTGACTAAGGGCAATGGCAATCAAGCCATTGAGCCGGTACATATATTAAAAGCGGTAATCACCGAAGGTGAATCGCTAATCAAGTTTATTTTCGCTAAAGTAGGCGCTAACCTTCCTTTGGTAATGTCGCAGATTGATAAGGAGATTGAAACGCTTCCTAAAGTTTCAGGTGGCGAACCTTATCTCAGCCGGTCATCCAACGATGTACTCCAGCGTTCACTCGATATCGCAAAAAAACAAGGTGACGAATATGTGACTCTTGAAGCACTTTTGATGAGTCTTTTTGAGGTTAATTCTCCGGCATCAACTATTCTTAAAGATTCCGGTCTGAGTGACAAGGAGCTTAGAAGCGCTGTTGAAGAACTTCGTAAAGGGAAAAAGGCTACTGATCAAAGCGCTGAGGACACATATAACGCTCTTAGCAAGTATGCTATCAACCTTAATGAAAGGGCGCGTACAGGTAAGCTTGACCCTGTAATCGGTCGTGATGATGAAATCCGTAGGGTACTTCAGATATTAAGTCGTCGAACCAAAAATAACCCGATGCTTATTGGTGAACCCGGTACCGGTAAGACTGCTATAGCCGAAGGGTTGGCACAACGTATAGTCAGAGGCGACGTGCCTGAGAATCTTCGTAGCAAGCAGATATTTTCGCTCGATATGGGTGCGCTGGTAGCCGGAGCTAAATATAAAGGTGAATTTGAAGAGCGACTGAAAGCTATTGTCAATGAAGTGACCGGCAGTGACGGTGAAATAATTCTGTTTATAGATGAGATTCACACATTGGTAGGTGCCGGAAAGGGTGAGGGCGCTATGGATGCCGCCAATATTCTTAAGCCCGCTCTCGCTCGTGGCGAACTAAGAAGTATCGGAGCTACCACACTTGATGAATATCAAAAATATTTTGAAAAGGATAAGGCTCTTGAACGGCGTGTTCAGAAGGTGATGGTCAATGCACCTGACGCGATGAGCGCTATTGCTATTCTCCGAGGGTTGAAAGAGCGTTATGAAAACCACCATAAAGTCCGTATCAAAGATGAAGCCATTATCGCTGCCGTTCAGTTGTCAGAACGTTATATAACCGACCGCTTTTTGCCGGATAAGGCTATTGACCTTGTCGATGAGGCAGCTTCGAAGCTTCGTCTGGAGATTGATTCTGTGCCTCAGGCTCTTGATGAGATTTCGCGTATGATTGCTCAGAAAGAAATCGAACGTGAAGCAATCAAGCGTGAAGGTGATACAGAAAAAGTGAAAGAGATAGAAAAAGATTTGTCTGCTCTACGTGAAGAAGAAAAAGAGTATACCGCAAAATGGCGTGCTGAAAAAGAGCTGATTAATAAGATTCAGCAAAATAAGATTGATATTGAACAGCTCAATTTTGAGGCTGACCGGGCTGAACGTGAGGGTGATTATGCGAAAGTGGCTGAAATCAGATATTCACGTGTACAGGAGAAGGAACGTGAAAACGCAATGATTCAGGAGCAGCTTAATATGATGCAGGGTGAGAAAGCTCTGATTAAAGAAGAAGTTGATGCTGAAGATATAGCCGATGTGGTATCGCGTTGGACCGGTATCCCTGTTAACAAGATGGTTCAGAGTGAGAAGGAAAAATTATTGCACCTTGAGTCAGAACTGCACAATCGTGTAGTCGGTCAGGAAGATGCCATCAGGGCTATCGCAGATGCGGTTCGTCGCAGCCGTGCCGGACTTAATGACCCGCGCCGTCCTATAGGTTCATTTATCTTTCTCGGTACCACAGGTGTAGGTAAGACGGAATTGGCTAAAGCTCTTGCCGAGTATCTGTTTGACGATGAGAATATGATGACTCGAATAGATATGAGCGAATATCAGGAGAAACATGCCGTGAGCCGATTGGTAGGAGCGCCTCCCGGATATGTCGGTTATGATGAAGGTGGACAGCTTACGGAAGCGGTTCGTCGTAAACCTTACTCTGTAGTTCTTTTTGATGAAATTGAAAAAGCACACCCTGACGTATTCAATATTCTGCTTCAGGTTCTTGATGATGGTCGATTGACCGATAATAAGGGCAGACTTGTGAATTTCAAGAATACGATTATCATTATGACCTCAAATATGGGTTCGTCAGTGATACGTGACAATTTCTCCAAAATGACCGAGGATAATCGTGAGGAAACAATAGAAAAGACTAAAGGTGAAGTATTGGATATGCTAAAACAGACCATACGCCCCGAATTCCTTAATCGTATTGATGAGACAATTATGTTTACACCTCTTAACGAGAAGGAAATTGAAGAAATTGTCGGGTTGCAGATTCGCGGTATTCAGCGTATGCTTTCCAATAATGGTATAACACTTGAAGTCACACCTGCCGCTATGAGATATCTTGCTGAGGAAGGCTATGACCCTGAGTTTGGCGCGCGTCCGGTCAAGCGAGCTATTCATAGATTGGTTCTTAATCAGCTTTCCAAAGATATTCTTGCTCAGAAGGTTGATAAAGAGCGTCCTATCATCATTGATATGTCTGATGACCAACTTGTGTTCCGTAACTGAAAGATATTATAATTATCTAATACCTAAACAATGAAAACAATCAGACTTTTGTCAATTCTTCTATCATTTACGGGCTTGTGCGGACTTGTTAGTTCGTGCTCGGAGGAAGACAAGTTACCTAATGTTAACATGACTCTTACTTATGAGTCGGGAGTCGTTTCTGATGGTATGGTCTATATAGTTCAACCCGATGACCTGATAGTTAAGTCGATAAATATTACAGCTGTAAATCAAGGACATAAAGCTACTTCCGGACCTGTGACATATTGGCTCAACGGTATGTCACTCGGTACAAATCCAGAGGCTCCGTTCGGTATTACTATTCCCACAAAGAATCTCGAGCCGGGCAAGTATGCACTTCAACTGAGTATGCCTGTGTATGAAGAAGACTGCGAATTATCTACAGCGACCGCAGTTGTCGTGGTCAATGTAGTGGCTGATGTACAGGAACTTCCCGATGTTAGCGATGGGCAGGAGCTTAACCTCAGTTATACATTGCGCTGATTGTTATTCAATACAAAAAGAGCGTTGTCGGAGTAATGCCGATGACGCTCTTTTAATATTAATGAAAAGGTGCGTTATACCTGCGTCTTTCTTCATCATGCCACCATCCCCATTTATTGAAATACCGGACCATATTTATGATGTGAATCCCGAGCATTCTCATACTGTGATATGAGGCAGCACGGTGGGCATGAGTGACAGTCGCATATGGATAATACATAGTGCGATATCTGCTATGAAGCCTGCGAGTCAAATCAATATCTTCAGGATACATAAAGAAGCGTTCGTCAAACATCCCGACTTCACGTATAGCAGAAGTACGGAGTAGCATGAAGCTCCCTTGATGGTAGGGTACATTGAATGGTTTGCTATGGTCTATATGACGTAATTCATAACGTGCATTTCGTTTCTTGAACCATTTTGAAGGGCAAAACCTACGTATGATAAGGTCTGTCGGTGCAGGTAGTTTTTTTACCGTATATTGGGGGCTGCCGTTCGGATGTATCATAGCTGGTTGCAGGGTGGCTACATCATGATTTTGACGCATGTAGTCAAGCATTTTTTTGATTTCCGATGGCGTAAAGTAAACATCAGGATTGATGACGAGATGATATTCCGAGCCAAGTTGCATTGCTTTGGTTATGGCTATGTTGTGCGCCCGACCGTATCCGACATTATCCGATGGAATGTAGGTTATGCCATGTCTGTCCTGACACTGCTTTCTGGTAATTTCTGATTTGGAGTTGTCTATGATAAATATCTTGTCGAAGTAATCCGGAGACAATGATGCGAGACAAGCCGCCAACTCATCTTCAGGAGTGTTGTACGTGACAACTGACGCCGTCAGCATCATTATTTTCTCAGCTCAAAACCGGCGCACAGTCCGTCATAGCTTTTAAGTGCGCTCACAAGAGTCTTAACGGTGCTGATATTAGCTACGGAGCTGACTTTTTCAAGTAATGTGATGAGTTTACTTATATCAAACATTACATTAATATTTCCGCCAATGCCTTTTACTACGTAAGTCTCAAGTTTACCGAGATTTATCTTTCCGGCGACTTTGAAATTAAATACGAAATTAGCTTTTGACCCGGCTGGAACTTCGGAACTGATAGTTCCTTTGAGTGAAATCCCGCGCACTTTCATTGTGAAACTGTTGTCATCATTGACAGTCAGCGTCATTTTATCCATACCTACTTTTTTGTAGATAGGTTCGAGCTTGTCAGTAATAACTTTTGAAGCAGCTGCGCCGCCTGCTTTTTTCAGCAGATTGTCAGATTTGAAAGTTACAGCTGGAGCTGAATAGTGCCAGTTGCCTACAAGTGATTTTACATCTATTTTATCAGTTGACAGAACATTGCCCAAGGCTCCAAGCACATTTTCTACCGTTGAGTTTCCGTCTCCTTTATCTTTACCGCCACCGAGCGATTGCAATACATCTTTTATTCCTTGAGCCTGTGAGGATGCTATGGCAAATATTGAGATAGTTATTAATAGAAATTTTTTCATAATTAGTTAGTTGTTGATTATTACTACAGTTTATTTC
>CAMWPX010000011.1 GCA_947176205.1 uncultured Porphyromonadaceae bacterium | reverse complement strand
CCCTCGCCCTTAAAAAACCCGGACTAAGCGATGACGAAGCCGCACGGCTCCGACATGTAGCTGCCCTAAACTCCAACGACCTGACCACCCTGCTTCGCCTTACTGACCCGGACGGACGCCGCTTCGCTTCATTCTATCCTCAGGACGGACGCCCCGAAACACCTTCGACAGATTCAGCGATTGACACATTCCTTTCTACATACGGAAAATCCACACCTCACGAAGATGCTCTGCTCGAACGCCTTATATTCAACCCCGTACCTGACTACTCTCAAGTACTCGCTAAAGAAGCCGAGCTACATCCTAAGGATGACAATGCGCCTGTTTCCGCTCAAGACGCCATGCTTGATGCCTTTCTTGCCGGTCAAAAAAGCAAGACTGAACAGGAACGCACCCGTCAGGCAGCCCGTGTGGCGGAAACGCCCGTAGCTCCGACTCCTCCCGACCCCGACACCTCCCTTAATGAAAGTCTTGCCAAAATATATATCAAAAACAGGCGGTTTGACAAAGCATACGAAATTATCTACCAATTAAGTTTGAATTTTCCGGAAAAAAGTATTTACTTTGCAGACCAATTGCGTTATCTGCGAAAGCTAATCCGTCTGCAGGAACTTTCCAAACGTTGATTGTAATTATTATTCTTAACACACTGTAAAATCAAAATTTATAACCATGTTTTATATTTTCCTCGCACTTGCCCTTTTGGCTGCGCTATTGCTTATCGGAGTTGTTCTCATTCAGAAATCCAAAGGAGGCGGCTTATCATCTACATTTGCCGGTTCCAACCAGATTATGGGTGTACGCCGTACAAACAACTTCATTGAAAAAGTAACCTGGACTCTTGCCGGCTCCATCCTCGTTCTTTCAATAGCTTGCGCTTATACAATTCCCAGTCATAACACCACACAGGATATCAAGACTAAAGCTCCTGCTTCAACCATCACTACCGGTGCTAACTACGACACACCCGTAGCTGCTACAGAAGAAGCTGCCGAAGTAACTCCTGTAGAAGTGGAAGCTCCCGCCGAGAACGCAGCAGAATAAGCTGCCCAAATATAACCCCATAACAATGTAGCCGATGCTCCGTCAGGGGAAATCGGCTCTTGCTCCTTAATAACCTAACCACTCATTATTTATCTTGATTATGAAACACATTTACGCTTACATTGCCCTCGCTCTGTTCACACTTGATGCATCGGCTCAAAGCAAAATCAGCCACACCGGTCTTATGGAGCTTGACCGCCACCGTACAGCCCAGTCTGCTCGCACAGAATATAACACAAAAACACTTGATGCCGGTACCACCAAGCAGGTAACAGCCATAGTCCGGCTCAACGAAGGCTACTGTGCAGAAGATTTACTCAGTGTACAATCAATAGCCATAGAAGACAATCTCGGTGACTTGGTAATGATAAACGCACCCATAAATGATATGGAGCGGTTAGCAGAACTGGATGCTGTAAAATCCATATCGTTCGGTGGTAAACGCCGTGCACACATGTACGCAGCACGTCCGGCAGCAAATGTAGATGAAGCACATTCCGGAATAGAAGTTGGCGGCGACATGCAGACCTTCACAGGTAAAGGCGTTATCCTCGGTATGATGGACGGCGGACTTGAGCCTAACCACATCAACTTCATGGATGCCGACGGAAACTCCCGTGTAAAAAAACTCTGGAAATACACCGGCTCGTCAGCCTCAGTTACCACTTATAATCAATCTACCATCAGCAGCTTCACCACAGACGATGCTGAAGAAACCCACGCCACACACGTAGCCGGTATAATGGGCGGCAGCTATAAAGGTACTGCCACTTACACCACTGCCGCGTCAAAATCAAAACTTACCGGCAATATACCTTACTACGGTGTAGCTCCTGATGCCGAGCTTGCGCTGGCATGCGGTGACTTCTATGACTCCTGCATACTGAAAGCCGTAAAGACCATATCCGATTATGCAAAAGCTGAAGGCAAACCAGTAGCCATCAACCTTTCACTCGGCTCCAATGATGGTCCACACGACGGCACTGACAACTTCACCGCCACCCTCAACGAATACGGCAAAGACGCCATCATCTGTATTTCATCAGGCAATGAAGGCTCCGACAACATGTCTATAACCAAAACATTCTCCACCGGTGACACCTCGGTAAAGACCATCCTGTATTACAACAGTTCTTACTCAAGCGGTGTCGACGGAGTCCTTGACATCTGGGCTTCCGACTCTCGCCCGCTCACAGTCACTATCTCCACATGCAATTCATCCGGGACTTTGACACAACGCACTAAATCATCTTCTGCGACATCATCATCAGGTGTAAGCGTATCAGGTGTAAAAAGCGGAGGTTCAGCACGACTTTATGCCGGAGTAGATGCTAATAACAATCGTTACAACGTATCCATAGATTTCAGCGAAGCTTATCCTTCAACCGGTAGATTCGCCATCACCGTAGAAGGTGCAGCCGGTCAAAAAGTCAACATGTATTTCAGCGGTTACACCGAGTTCACCAATAAATATAGTCCCACCGGTTCTGCCTTGAGCGGATTCACAGCCGGTACACCCGATGAATCAATCAACGGTATGGCATGCGGCCCCAACACACTTGCTATCGGCGCCTACACCAGTTCACAAAAATTCCGCGACCTTAATCTCGGTCTCTACGGTTACGGCGAAACTCAGGATGATATATGCTCGTTTTCATCTTACGGTCACGGCGCCGATGACATGACACTTCCGCATGTACTCGCCCCCGGATCCGCTATAGCATCATCATTCAGCAGCTATTATGTAGCACAGGGATATCAGGACGAATCAGCCGATGACATGATGGCTTCTGCCACAGTCAACTCAAAAACGCACTATTGGGGTCCGATGCAAGGCACATCCATGGCATGTCCGTTTGCCACCGGCACAATGGCTCTGTGGCTTGAAGCCGACCCGTCACTCACTGTTCATGACATGGTCAGCATCATAAACGCCACATCTATCAACGATTCCTACACTACAGGAACAGCCAACGCCAAACGTGCCGGAGCCGGCAAACTCGATGCGGCTGCAGGTCTGCGTCATATAGTCGGGCTGTCAGCTATAGGTACCGTTAAGGACAATGCCGATATGAGCATAATCATAACTCCTGCCTCTGATGGTTACTACGTAGCCACTGCCGGCGATAATACCGCACGTATCACACTTACCGACATGCAGGGACGCACGGTGAAAAGCATCTGTGCCGACGGGTCTGAAACATTCGTTTCCACCAACGGTCTCACCTCAGGTATCTATCTGCTCACTGTCGACACACACAACACCCATAAGACCCGGAAAATAGCTGTACGCTAATCACAATCTCCATATAAAAAAGAGCCGATTCGTTAAAATCGGCTCTTTTTTTACATAGCTTTAATTTATCCTTTCGTATCGGTAACAGCTACGGCGAGACGTTCAAGAGCCTTCAAAAGCGAGGCACGAGGCATAGCTATATTCATACGCATGAACCCGGCGCCCTGAGCCCCAAACATCGTACCGGGATTCAAAGCCAGCCCCGCACGCTCTACAAACATTTTCTCAAGTTCTGACTGAGCGAGATTTAGCCCCCGGCAGTCAAGCCATATCAAAAACGATGCCTGCGGACGCACCACTTTAATTCTATCGATATTGCTGGTCACGAACTGCTCGGTAACACGAATGTTTTCCTCAATATACGGAAGCAATTCATCAAGCCATTCCTCACCGTAAGTATAAGCGGCCTCGGCTCCTACGGTTGCGCTGAAGAAAGGAGATGAAAACTCATTGACTTCCATCCAATGATAGAATGGCTCACGCAACTCAGGATTACGCACCATAATCCACGAACTTACCAGTCCGGGGATATTGAATGTCTTTGACGGAGCACCGAATGTCACAGCTACAGCAGCAGCATCGTCACTGACCGACGCAAACGGTATGTGCTTGCGGCCGAACAGCATAAGGTCAGCATGAATCTCATCGCTAAGCACTATCACATTATATTTCCTTGCCAGTGATGCCAATCGGCGCAGAGTCTCCTCATCCCACTGGATTCCCACAGGATTGTGAGGATTGCAAAGAATCATCATTTTTGGATGTTCTGTAGCGAATATATGCTCCAGACCATCGAAATCCATCCGGTAAAAAGCATCGCCGTCACCGGCTATAAGAGGATTCTCAATTACCACACGGTCATTACCTTCTGCTACAAAACGGAAAGGATGATACACCGGTGGCTGAATGACCACTTTGTCACCGCGCTCTGTAAAGAAGTTAAGCGCATAGGCTATGCCGCGCACCACTCCCGCCACAAATGTAAGTTCCTCACGCTTTATCTCGAAACCGTGACGGCGTCGCTGCCAATCGATTATTGACTTCCAATAGCTTTCGGGAGCTACACTATACCCATAAATCTCATGGGAAAAACGTCGCTTCAGAGCATCTGCTATCGCTGGCGACGCCGCAAACTCCATATCTGCTATCCACATCGGAATCAAGTCAGTACGACCGAACAGTTCCTGCAGATTATCATATTTCATACACATTGACCCGCGACGGTCAATTACTTCATCAAAGTTAAATTTTCCCATATCGAAATTTAATATATCAATAGTGCAAAATAAAAAACCTATATTATTCGGCAAATATAGCCCTAATTTTGCATATACTTTTATCTATTCTTATTATTTTTGTATTTTATCTCCCCTATATACTCTTTCCATGACTATGAATATGCAGGCACTACTTACACAGGACGAAGAAGACCGCATGATTGAAGAAGAATTTCAGTCGATGCTTCAGGGCTATCTAAAAAGCAATCACCGTAAAAAAGTGGAAATAATAGAACGTGCCTTCAGATTTGCCAAAAAAGCTCATGGAGGCATACGCCGCCGTTCCGGTGAACCGTATATCCTGCACCCTATTGCCGTAGCCAAGATAGCGTCACAGGAGATAGGGCTCGGCTCTACTTCCATTTGCGCCGCACTGCTGCATGATGTAGTAGAGGACACCGAATACACCGTAGAGGATATAGAACAGCACTTCGGTCCTAAAATAGCCGAACTCGTAAGCGGACTGACTAAAATTTCAGGCGGCATATTCGGCGATAAAGCAAGTCTGCAAGCAGAAAACTTCCGTAAGCTTCTACTCACCATGAGTCAAGATATCAGAGTAGTACTGATAAAGATGGCTGACCGCCTGCACAACATGCGTACACTCGGCTCGATGGCTCCCAACAAACAGTTCAAAATAGCAGGCGAGACGCTTTATATCTACGCTCCGCTGGCCCATCGCCTGGGTCTGTTCAACATCAAAACCGAGCTCGAAGACCTAAGCTTCAAATACGAGCATCCTGCTACTTATGCACAGATTGAGCAACAAATCCGCGAGACCGAAGAGTGCCGCAATCATGTTTATGAAAATTTTTCGGCACCTATTCTTGCCCGCCTCAATGATATGGGTCTGGAATACGAAGCCAAAGCCCGCGTAAAGTCAGTGTATTCGATATGGCGTAAGATGACCACCAAAAACATACCTTTTGAGGAAGTGTATGACTTGTACGCCATGCGTATAATCTTCAAATGCGATGACCCCGAAAAAGAAAAAGATATATGCTGGAATATATATTCACGCATAACCGACATATACAAATTACATCCCGAACGCACACGTGACTGGATAAACAATCCGAAAGCCAACGGTTACCGCGCTCTTCACCTGACTGTTATGGGTCCCGACGGTAACTGGGTGGAAGTACAGATTCGTTCCGAACGCATGGATGAAGTAGCCGAAAAAGGTTTTGCAGCCCACTGGAAGTATAAGATTGGAGAAGGTGAGGAAGAATCAGAACTCAAAGCTTGGCTCGGAACCATCAAGGACATTCTCGATGACCCGAACCCTAATGCCATAGATTTTTTAGGAACGCTGAAGCTGAACCTGTTTGCTTCCCAGATAAGTGTTTTCACCCCTAAAGGCGAGCTTATAACACTCCCTGCAGGAGCTACAGTTCTTGACATGGCATTCGAGTTGCACTCTCAGCTCGGGCCTAAATGTATAGCCGGGAAAGTCAATCACAAGCTCGTACCACTTTCCCATGTGCTCAACAGTGGAGACCAGGTGGAAATTCTCACGTCGCAATCACAGACCCCGAAACCTGAATGGGCTGATATACTGAAATCAGCCAAAGCGCGTTCGCGATTACAGATTGCTTTGCGCCGCCAGCAGGCACCCATTATAGAAAAAGGTCAGGAGATTCTCAACAAATTTCTTGATGATGCCGAAGTTAAGGGAACCAACGAGGTGATAACAAAAATGATGGCGTTTTATCACATACCCACACGAGACACTTTGTACTATAAACTCGGTGCTGAAGAAATTTCACTTGAGGGATACATACTTAAGGACTCTCCCAAAACTTCACCCAACCTGCTCAAAAAGATATTCCGCATCGGAACCAAAAATAAATCCGACGATAAGTCAGCTCCAAAAATTATAACTCCGGAGAAAATCAACACCAAGGAAATATATTCCCTTCGCTACACTGACAAAGAACAGAATTTTGTATTCGCCCCCTGTTGTCAGCCCATAAAAGGTGATGATGTCATGGGCTTTATCAACGATGATGGCAATGTCGAGATTCACACTCTCACATGCGAACACGCCCAAGTACTTAAAGCCACTTACGGTTCTCGGATAGTTGCCACCGACTGGGAAAACGTCAAAAACAGTTTCTGCGCCGAAATAGAAATAACCGGTCTGGACCGTCGCGGCATACTTATGGAAGTAACCCACTTCATATCCGCTCAACTCAACATGGATATGCGCTCCCTCCACATCGACACCGAAAAAGAAATGTTTCACTGTAAACTTAAAGTCCTTGTAAGCGACACATCCGTAGTTACCGACTTGTGCAAGAAAATTAAAACCATCGATGGTATTCTTTCTGCACAACGCCATACAGAGCAGTCCTAATTTACTTATCCAGTAATTATGAAATCAAAAAAAACTACCGACATAACTCTTCGTCTTACACTGTTTGTCATAGCTGTGGCGGCAATATTCCTGTTCCGGCCCACTATGAAGAGCAGCAGCTACGAGTTTACCGTAAACCGTCCGTGGACATACAATCTGCTCACCGCACCTTTTGACATACCCGTACGCCTCGACTCCGTATCCGAAGCCCATCTGCGTGACAGCCTTGACCGGAACTTCGAACCGGTATACTACCGCGACACCGAAATCGAGAATAGTATGCTTCAACGCTTTGTAGAAGAACTTGAGTCACTTAATAATGAACATGCCACACAGCGCAACCGTCAGATTATCACCGCACGACTCCGCTATATCTATAACAAAGGCATTATAGCATCCGAAGCCGCTGACAGCCGGTCGATACGAATGATTACCAACAATGTCATATCATCCAAACCGATTGCATCGTTCTTCACCATGCGCCGTGCATACACAGATATCGATAGCGCCCTTACTTCTTCATCGGCACGCAAACTGATAGCCGTATCACATCTTGCCGAATATATCGTGCCTAACATCCTTCCCGACTCAGCCGCAACCGAACGCCTGCGTCAGGAAGCCGAAGCCAAAGCTCTGGCTCCTATCGGTGTGATACAGCGTGGCGAGCGAATAATAGACCGTGGTGAAGTAGTGACCCCGCAGATTTACACCATACTCCGCACCTATCTGCAGATGTCGGATGATAAAGGCAATCAGATGTCAGCCAATCAGATTTATAAGTATATAGGCACTCTACTATACATAGTTATACTTATCGCTGCCATATATACTTATTTCATATCCTTCCGCCGCAGATACTATGACAATGTACGTGTACTCAGCATGGTGATGCTGATTATAGTCGCCATAACGTTAATAAGTTTCGCTATGGCAAAAACATTCACTTACGGACTCTACATGGTACCGTTTGCCATGATACCCATTATAATCACCGTATTCCTTGACTCACGCACAGCCTTCTTCTGCGCCATAGTCACAATGCTGCTGTGCATAATGGTATCACGCTTCCCTGCCGAATTCATAATCACCCAATTCGTAGCCACTTACACTGCTATGGTATCGTTACGCGAACTCACTAAGAGGTCACAGATTATACGCACGGCAGTAATGGTATTCACCTCGTCCGCTCTCGTCTACCTGTGTATGATTCTTATGCAGACAGGGTCTATCGATGCCATAAATCTCAAAATGTTTGCAGCTCTCGGCATCAACGCCCTGCTTCTGTCATTTGCTTATGTAATCATATTCCTGCTTGAAAAAGCATTTGGCTTCGTATCACAGATGACTCTGGTCGAACTTTCCGATATCAACCATCCCCTGCTTCGTGAACTGTCAGAAGAATGTCCGGGCACATTCCAGCACGTAACCGCAGTAGGTAATCTTGCCGCCGCTGCCGCCAACCGTATAGGAGCCAACGTACAGATGGTTCGTACAGGTGCGCTGTACCACGACATAGGAAAACTTACAAATCCTGCATTTTTCACCGAAAATCAGCATGGCATGAATCCCCACGACATGCTCAGTCCGGAACAAAGCGCCCGGATAGTCATAGGACATGTAACAGAAGGGCAACGACTTGCCGAAAAAAACAAGCTTCCAAAGCAAGTAAAAGATTTTATTGACACTCACCACGGTAAAGGCAAGGCCCGGTACTTTTATACCACGTGGTGCAACCAGCATCCTGACCAACAGCCTGACGAATCCATTTTCTCTTATCCGGGTCCCAATCCCCAATCAGTGGAAACATCGATAGTAATGATGGCTGATGCAGTGGAAGCCGCATCACGTTCACTGAAAGACTATTCTACCGAATCGCTCACAAATCTGGTCAACCGCATTATTGACACTCAGATTGCCGAAGGTCTGCACAACGAATCTCCGATATCATTCCGTGATATAGCGGAAATCAAAAAGATTTTCATATCACGGCTCTCCACCATGTATCATTCGCGTATATCTTATCCCGAAAACAATACCATATCCAAACCTAACGTTAATCCCTCATAAATACTGACGACATGTCCATATTAGTAATTCTTATAACATTAAGCAACATACTGGCTCTGCTTACACTCGTCGGCACATTCGCATCATGGCGTTTTGCTCCTGCCACAGCTTGGTTATCCCTGCTTCTTCTCTGGGGAACGATACCGACCAACACACTTTTGTTCTGGGGGATAACAGCTGTGATAGCTTTAGGCATCAACTATCTGCTTCCTGCTGACGTAGCAAAATCACGCGTTGGAGTCAGCTACATAGCCGGAGGAGCCCTTACCGCAGCTATCGCAGGCACACTGCTATCGACATGGGGTACTGTAATCGCAGCCGCCATAGGAGCCGTACTCGGCTCTCTCGCATATAGCCGTACACCTTCGGGCAATATACTTGAATTTCCCTCAAAGAAATTCTTCAATTATCTATGCGCCAAAGGTCTGCCTATCACGGTTAATATCTCAATAATTGTCATGGCAGCCACCATCATAATCGGTCTTTACACAAAATAAAAATCAATGTACCGCTTATTCCTGCTTATATTACTTATCACGATATCAGGCAACGACATATTTGCCCAAACACCCGTAAACATAGACTTTGACCGTATAAAGCGCGAAGTACCTGACCTCGATGAGATTCGCCGCGAGACATACGACAGGTCTTCACCCTATTATTATCCGCGTCTGATGAAAGAATTTCAGAGCAACGATACTGTGATGAAGCTTGAAAAATACCGTCGGCTTTATCTGGGATACATGTTTCAGGAAGATTATAACCCTTACCGTGAATCACGCTTGAAAGAACGGGCAAAACCTGTAACCGGCGACTACACCAAACTCACATCACAGGAATGTGACTCAATCATCAAATACGCCGGATTGATTTTACGTGACAATCCCTTTGACCTCACTCAGATGGAGTCACTGATTTCAGCCTTGAAAGTACGCGGACACATAAATCTCGCATCCATCTGGCAATATAAATTCAACTACATCCTCATGGCAATAGTCTCTACCGGAACCGGTGTCGATGAAGAGAATGCATGGTATGTCACAGAGACCGAACATGAATATGTATTACTCAATAAAATGGGTTGTACCATTATTGACCACACCTATCACGAACCATACTTTGAGTACCTGAAAGTCCGTACTCCGCAAGGATTCGGAGGTGTGTACTTCAATCTTGAGGGTCTATTGTCAGAATATTTCCGCAAGTTTCCTGACGAAACCGATTCATGAGCCTATGTATCTTTCTCATCTAACTCTGAATAACTTCAAAAATATCGCCGAACTGTCCATTGATTTCTCTCCGAAAATCAATTGTTTTTTGGGCGACAACGGCATGGGTAAAAGCAATCTGCTGGATGCCATACACTATCTGAGTTTCTGCCGGAGCTTCACAGGCATGACTGACATGCAGCTCATTCGTCAGGGAGAAGATTTCACTACTGCCGCAGCCAGATATATGCGGCGCGACACTCCCGAGCAACTCACGCTCGGTATCACCCGCGGTAAACGTAAATGTCTCAAACGCGGTGGTAAAGAATACGTAAAGCTATCGCAGCACATAGGAGCATTTCCTGCGGTTATGGTAGCTCCGCGTGATATTGACCTGATACAAGGTCCGGCTGAAGAACGCCGGCGCTGGATGGATATGGTGATATCACAGAGCGATGCTCGCTATCTTGACGCCCTCATACGCTATAATTCCGGACTAGAACAACGTAACCGCCTGCTACGCGCCAATATAGTAGACCATACCCTATATGATGCCATAGAGAATGCCATGGAAGCGCCGGCACGCTATATACATCGCACACGTGCCGAATGGATTAACCGCCTGCAGACGATATTTACCCGATATTATTCAGCCATAGCCGGCAGTGAAGCTGACAACATAACCCTACGGTATATCGGAGCGCTTGATGCCTCGGCTGACGGCTCGCTAAAATCCTTGCTTGACCGGGACCGACGCCATGATGAAATAGTCAAATACACTTCCGTGGGTCCGCATCGCGACGACGTGGAAATGCTACTTCACTCGCTGCCCATGCGTAAAGCCGCTTCACAGGGTCAATGCAAGACATTTACCGTAGCCCTACGGCTTGCCCAATATGATTTTCTCCACCAAGCAACTTCCATCAAACCCCTGCTGCTGCTTGACGATATTTTTGACAAACTTGACAGCAACCGTGTGGAAAGCATAATGAATATAGTCACCGGCGATGAATTCGGACAGATATTTGTCACCGATACCAATCGTGACCACCTCGACAGCATAATGAGTCACACCGGAGGTGATTACCGGATGTGGACCGTCAGTCACGGTTCATTTACGCCCACTCATTCACACCCTGAATCAGAATGAAACGTACCGAGCCGAAATCAATAACGGACATAATCGAGGAATCAATGTCACAGGCAGGTGTGTCAGGAGCCTACGCCGAACAGCGTGCATGCTATCTGTGGCCCGACATTGTCGGTCCCGGAATCAACCGATATACACTAAAACGCTACGTAGACCATGGCATACTGCACGTATACATATCCTCGGCTTCACTCAAGCAAGAATTATCATTCCACCGTGACCGACTCGTGCAGATGCTTAACGATGCCGTAGGGTCACGAGCCATTATAGAAATAAAACTTCATTGAACCATACCACCGATGACCACTTACCTTCCCTCAGATAACCCGCGTGTACCTGAAGCCAGACACCCATTTCGCCATTGTATTGACGTACAGACACGATTCACTGACATAGATTTGATAGGACACGTCAACAACAATGTGTATCTGAGTTTCATGGATCTTGCCAAAATAGATTATTTCACTACCGTATTACAGCGTAAGCTCACCCCACGCGACCTATGTATGGTAGTGGCACACATAGATTGTGACTATTTCGAACCTGCTTATTTCGACAACCATCTTCAGGTATGGACCACAATAATACACCATGGCGAACGTAGCATCACACTCCAACAACGGATAGTGGATGCCGACACCATGCAGACCAAATGCATCGGAACCACAGTAATGGTAGGTTTTGACCCTGTCACCACACGCTCCGCACCTATCGATACCGAGCTTATAGCCCGGTTAACCGACTATGAGAAGCGACCGATTTGAATCGGTATAACTGTTTACCCCGATGCTATTTGTAAAAAAATAAGTAACTTTGCAGTTAGAGATTACCACATGTAATTATCACAACTCAGCCCATAATACAATGACTACCATCGAGAAAACCATGCGCGACATAATAGTCGCTGAAAGTCAAGCTATTGCCACCATACCATACTCTGAATCATACGACCGTGCCGTAGAACTTATCATCGAGCATGTACACCACCGCAAAGGTAAACTCGTCACCTCAGGTATGGGTAAAGCCGGTCAGATAGCACTCAACATAGCCACCACATTCTCGTCGACTGGTACTCCGGCTGTCAATCTCCACCCCTCCGAAGCTCAACACGGTGATTTAGGCGTGCTGCAGCCCGATGATGTCATGCTGCTTATATCCAATTCAGGCAGAACACGTGAAATCATTGACCTGATAGAATTGACACACAAACTATATCCCGGCATACCCACCATAGTGATTACCGGCAATAGCGACAGTGAACTTGCAAAACGTGCCACAGTCGCACTTTACACAGCTGATGCTCCTGAAGTATGCCCATTAGGTCTGACCCCCACCACTTCTACCACCATGATGACCGTAATAGGTGATATTTTGGTAGTCAACGTAATGAATCTAACAGGATTCACCAAGTCAGATTATGCGCTGCGTCATCATGGCGGCTACCTCGGTTCCGTATCACGCAGCTAATATCCCGGAAACGTTATGAACAAAATTATTTTTATAGGTGAGTGTGCCGTAGGCGTCTCACTTTCTGATGCTGCGACATTACCTGCAAATGCCAAAATAAATATCTGCGGCAATATAGCCAATGCCGCCATTAAAGCATCGTCAGCACACACCAATGTCAGTTATGTAAGCGAGACCGCCCGTGACTTCCTTGGCGACATGATAATATCACACATGCAGAGTGTAGGTATCGACACACTTTCCATCGACCGCTACACCGAAGGAGGTGCTACCACTGTATACTTCACCGATGGCGACGCCACTCATGCCGAAGTTATCCACGCTCACCGTCCCGACAGGAAATTTGACACCGTATGGCCTCGTATCGACCCGGGCGATGTAGTCGTTTTCGGCAATTATTTCGCACTTGATGACCGTTATCGTCAGCAGATAGTGGATCTTCTTGAATTCGCCACCGAACGTAAAGCCACACGGATATATACCCCCGGATTCCCGGCTCAATGTGCGCCACGTATCACCAAAGTCATGCCGGCGATTCTTGATTATCTTGACCACAGTGACGTAGTCATTACCACTACCTCTCAACTACACCATATATTCTCAGAGTCAGACCCACAAAAAGCATACCGCAATCACATTCGCTTCCATGCGCCGACAGCGATAAATCTCAGCGATGATTCATCATTACTGACATTCTCCGACTCCAATGGCTCTGTCACACTGTCAATTCCGGCATCGGTCTCCGAATCTGACATCTTATCCGTAACAGCCCGGGCGTGTCTTGAAAACAAGCTCGTTGCAGCACAAATAACATCCATGCTCTAACCCCCTATAAAACAAATATGTCCACCAACGTCCCTACTTTATCATTACCTGATGTAATGCCTGCTCATATAGCCATAGTAACAGCTCAATGGAACGGTCACATAACTTCACGTCTGCGTGAAGGAGCTGTCAACACACTGCTCAGCCACGGATTCACGAATGAACACATACACCTCTATGATGTGCCGGGCGCGGTAGAGCTTACATTTGCAGCATCACAACTAATCGAATCATCACAATTTGACGCCGTAATAGTATTCGGTTGCGTAGTACGCGGTGACACGCCCCATTTTGATTACGTATGCCAGAGTGTGACACAGGGAGTAACCGCCCTTAACGCCGATTGCGATACACCGGTAATATTCGGCCTGCTTACGGTCAATAACGAAACACAGGCTTTAGAACGGGTAGGCGGCAAGCATGGTCACAAAGGATGTGAAGCAGCCGAGACGGCTATATCTATGATTGACTTCAAACGTAAGGTTGAAGCCGAATAAACATCTGTACTCACCACATTAAATTAGACTTGATTAGATATGGAATGGCTTACTGACCTTGATTCCTCCTTCCTGCTATGGATTAATTCTCACCACTCTGATTTTTTTGACCAAGTGATGTACGTGATTTCATATCGTTGGACATGGATACCTTTCTATGCTCTTTTGATAGCCTACATATTCTTCCGCTGTCACTGGAAGCGTGCAATCGCCATACTTATAGCGGTAGCACTGGCTGTAACTCTCGCTGACCAGACATGCGCCGGATGGTTACGCGAGACCGTAGCCCGTCTGCGACCTTCAAATCTCGACAATCCTCTGTCAGCCATGGTACATGTGGTCAACGACTACCGAAGCGGCTCCTATGGTTTTCCCTCATGCCATGCAGCCAACTCCGTTGCCCTGACAGTAGTCCTTATTCTGGCGCTCCGCACACGTCTGATAGCCTGGATTATGATACCTTGGGCTATTATCCAATGCTACTCAAGGGCATATCTTGGTGTACACTATCCCGGCGACCTGCTGGTAGGTGCCGGGATAGGAGGATTATTCGGTTGGTTATCCTGGTATGCGGTCAACCGATGTTTAACGCATTTTTTTCCAGACGTAAGCTATATATCCAAGAACGAACGGAGTGACTATTGACACCCACGTCATTACTCTTAACGTAAAAAGCGATGAAGAGCTGTTGTGAATGGTCAGCGACGAATTCACATCAATAAGCGACGGATAATAAGCCGTGCCATTATAGCCGGCTACGCAGAAAAGGCTTACCACTACAGCTGCCGCTCCTATACCTGCCCACCATATTCCATTGCGTGATTTATCTGACAGCACAGTGCTTAGGATACCCCACAGCACCGCTATCACACCCAGCAGAAATACCATGGTCACCCACCACATTGACAAGAAATTGTCAAGATATTTGTATTCAACCTGACAGTAGGAGCCATCTACAGCCTCAACACCTTGTGAAGTGAGCAACACAAACAAGAAAGCAAGGAAAAGAACTACGAAAATAGCCCCGTTGACAAGTACCGCTCCACGCTGAGATGATGCAAATTTTTTCTCATCCTTGCCATGAGCGCAATTAACGAAATACAACAGAGCCATAGTACGGGCAAGGAAAAGCACAGCAAATCCGAATATCAGATTCTTCCAGCAAAATATAGCCTCGAGTCCGTGAGTCGATGACCACTGGCTGATTACGGGAGCGCTACCGTCAAGTATATTGCCTTTAGCCACGGTAAATTCACCGCCAAAAAACATCATGCCTACCGCTACTCCGAGAAGTACACACCCTACACTACCGTTGATAAACAAAAACACATCGTAAGTGCGCTCACCTAACAGATTACCCGGCTTACTGCGGAATTCATAACTCACTGCCTGAAGGATAAAACTGAACAATATCAGCATCCACAGCCAGTATGCACCGCCGAAACTTGTGGAATAGAACAACGGGAACGAGGCGAAAAACGCACCACCGAACACCACAAGCGTGGTAAACGTCAGTTCCCATTTATGACCCAGTATCTCTATCATCAACGGACGATAGGGAGCGTTACGTTTACACAAGAGCATGCTTTGACCGCCCTGTACGAAAAGCATAAACACCAAAGCTGCTCCCAATACGGCTATCAGCAGCCACCAATATATCTGTAGACATTCCAATGAGTCCATAATTTCTATTTTTATATATATTATTTATTAATCTGACAATGAATCGTAATCCGTAAGCGAACCTCGCGAAATCTGCTTAAGCATAATGCATATCTCAGCAGCGAGGAACACCGTGAATACCACAGCAAAAGCCCAGAAACTTATCATAACCGTAGATGTACTTACAGCCGATATTGCCGCCTGCACGGGCATGATATCCTGTATTATCCATGGCTGACGTCCCACTTCGGCTGTAACCCAACCTGCCTGTGAACAAACCCATACCAAAGGTATCGATATCACACCTATCCACAGCAACCACTTGTTGGCAAGCCAATTCTGACGGCGCATAGCGGCAAACGCCATAACTGCGATAACAAGCAATAGGAAACCACCTATGATTACCATCAGTCGGAACGCATAGAATGTCAGACCCACAGGCGGTACCGCATCGTATGGTGATTCCAGATAACCGTAGCCGAAATATTGATAATTATCCTTCAATGTCTGTGATGCCACCGCCATTGCCGCTTCATCACCGGCTGACTGAGCCTCTCCGTAAGCCCGCAACGCTTCATGGGCTGTCTTACCCATGGTAATACGCTCGGCATACGAAGTAGTGTGTATGGTATCACCTTCAGGAGTTATTTCTATACCATTGATAAGGTCATTGATACCGGGCACAAATCCGTCAGTAGAATGTGTAGCCAACAATGACAATCCCTTAGGAATCGATATATCAAACAGATACGGGTTCTCATCATTCTGCAGTGTCTTATCCGGATTGAGCAATGCCAGCCCTACAAGTTCCTGTCCGCAACTACCGTTATACAACCCTTCCATAGCGGCAAGTTTCATAGGCTGCACACGTGCTACGTCTACCGCCGAGCTGTCACCTGACCACAATGTGAGTAACATACCGGCAAGACCTACCGATGCACCAACTTTGATAGAGCGGATAGCCATATCACGATTACGTTTCTTCAGCAGGAACCAGCAGCTCACTCCCGTCACGAATACGCCGGCAAGAATCCAGCCACTTGACACCGAGTGAATGAATTTATGTATAGCCACGGGCGACAGTGCCACAGCTGTAAAATCATCCATAACATTACGCATCTGTGCCGGGTCAAACTCCATACCCACAGGATACTGCATCCATGCATTGGCCACAAGTATCCACAGTGCAGAAATGGAAGCGCCTATTGCAGTAAGCCATGTAGCGGTAAGATGGAATTTCGGACTTACTTTTTTCCAGCCGAAAAACATTACCGCTCCGAAAGTAGCTTCGAGGAAGAATGCCAGAAGTCCTTCTATTGCAAGCGGAGCTCCGAATATATCACCGACAAACCAACTGTAATTTGACCAGTTGCTACCGAACTCAAATTCAAGAATAATACCGGTAGCCACACCTATAGCGAAATTGACCGCAAACAGCAACATCCAGAACTTGGTAATTGCCAGCCACTTCTGACTGCGTGTCCGATAATAGATAGTTTCCATTATGGCAACTATTACCGAAAGCCCGAGTGTTAGAGGTACGAATAGCCAGTGAAACATGGCGGTCAGCGCAAATTGCGCGCGCGACCAGTCGACTAAGCCTGTCAGATCTTCCATAATTTAATAATACGTGTTAAAATTGTTATACCTGATTTTGATTATTATTTTCCTACAAGTGACTGCCTTACCGCTTCAGCCCGAGCCTCATCGGTATCATAATCCCGATTAAGCACATTAGGGAAAAACAGCAGTTTGAACACCACGAGCAATATGATGACTTTAACTATTATAAGAGCCCACAATGTGCGACCCACGGTCATATTCCGAAATCCATCCACATACATATCCAGTGCCCGGCGCCAAAAGCCTTGCGGGCGCATAATCTTACTTTCGTCAGTATGAGGCTCGTTTTTCATGGTTTCTGATTTATCACCTGCTAATGTAATAATTTTATTTTGAATTCACTACATTTTCAGTCCGTCATTTTATCAAGACAGGTCATACTTTCACAAAAAAGCCGGAAGCACAATCATGTTTCCGGCTTTTGGTTTATTTCCGACATTATCACATGGGAATAGTAAATAAGAATCTTGCCCCCGGACCGGGATAATCGCGATCCACACACACCGTACCATGAAGCAGTTCAGCTACCATCTTACAGATATTCAGACCCAATCCCAGACCATCAGTTGTACTTGACAGTTTTTCAAATCGTTCGAAAATTATCTCTTCTTTTCCATCAGGTATGCCGACACCGGTATCGCTCACCGAGAATGTCACAGTCGATTCACCGGTATTTATACCGTATGATAATGTCACGGTACCCTCATCGGTAAACTTCAATCCATTGGTAAGCAGATTTATAAGCACTTGTTCCACACGTTTTGCATCAGTATTGATGATAAACGTATTTTCTTCAGGCTTGTCAACAATCAGCTTCACGCCGTCATGCACGTAATTCTTTACACTTTCCGCAGCCACATCACAAATCGTATTGACCGATATCGGCAGACGATCCACAGTCGGTACGGAATTTTCAAGAGCCGCAATCTCAAGCACATCATTCACAAGCGAACGAAGCATATCGGCACTCAAATCCACTATATCGGCATATTTGCTTATATACTTGCGTTTCTCCTCGCTCATATTATCCACTATCAGATGTGAATATTCCACTATAGCGTTAAGCGGGGTTTCCACTTCGTGCGACAGATTATTGATAAAGTCCGTCTTATGACGGTCAGCTTTACGAGCACGGTCACGAGCATCAATCAACTCACGCTGAACATGCTGCATATTATCACGCTCCTCTATGAGCATATCATTGGCTGACGCCAATTTTGCCGACAGCTTGCGGGCACGATAATAAAATATCAATACTACTATTACAGTAAGTAGCATTACAAAAGCCAGACCCAGAGTCACCATATAGCGTGAATGACGCTGATCGAGCTCCGACTCCCTGTTTCGCAGCTCCAGTTCGGTCTTCTCAGCCTGCAGTGAATTCATATCATAAAGTATCTGGAGTTCGCGGGCACGTTCCTGACTGTTATGCGCCAGATACTCACGCTGTATTTTGTTTGACTCCAATGCCGCCGTAAGCATGGCTTCCTTATCACCCATCGCCTCAGCCGCTATAAGCATCATATCATAAAGCTGACGGCGCGAATTGGCATTCATCGGATTCTCCACCTGATTCTTAATCAGCGGAAGAGCCTTGGCATAATCCTTCTTTGCCATAAGATAATATATCTGCGGACGCTGAGCGTTGACAAAATCATAATTGCATTCAAGCGATTTGTCCACACATTCCTTCAGCTTGGAATAATACTCCTCAATCTCATCATCGGTAAGAGCCGCATGATTAGCAAGCAGTCTGCGGTAAGTATTATAATAGTGATTATAATAATTACGGTATTTACGATTTTCCGTTTGTGACTGCTCCGACAGTTTATCTATGATATCAAGCAACCTCTTGCTTGCTTTGACAGCCTTGGCAGCATCGCCATAATTGGTATAAACAATAGAGGCATCAAGATAATACATATTATATAGAGCATACAGATGAAACGGCAACTTATCTACCGCCTCGCCCAATTTATCTATATACCCCGTAAGCAAATCGCCCGGTACCGATGAATCAAGATAAGTGCATATTACGAAAAGCATCTCCATATTCTCACGCGGTGTAAGATGACTGCTGGCAGTCTTATACTTTCGCAGATAGGTATTGAGCTGTTCACGGCGCTCCTCTTCATTTGAATTCATAGCCTTTATACGCATTGCCGTCAAATCGATAAACGACTCTGTTGCCTCACGGTCACGACTGTCCGGAAGCACACTGATGCGGTCAAGGAGTGTCTGACGCAGCGTAGAATCACGCTTTATTGATGATGAAGCCACACGCCTGGCTATATCAAGCATAACCACCTCATCCTTATGACGTTCAGCCATCCCCATGAGAGCCATCCCCACATCCTTCTTCGCTGATGTGGTGCTCAAGTCAAACAAATCATAGTACAGATTAACACTATCGGTGTAAGTTGCTGCATTTTTTAATGCATGGCTTATACTGTCTATCAGTTCAACCCTACGGGAATCATCGAATCCCGTCGAATATCCCACACTTACCGTCATTGCCACAAGCAACGATAATATTATGCGCTTCATCTATTATCTGTTAATATTATTTACTCTATTTTACTCCTCCGCAACAGAAAGTCACAAGAAATGTTATCAAGGCGTAAAATTACAAAAATTTCATTATTCTGTAATCAATTCGCAATATTTTTTCCGCACCTTTGCAATAATTAACTTCATCATTCCTGCACACACCGGTTATTAGCCGTTACGGCTCGGAGACACACACAATATTATATAGAAAAATCACGTTATCTGTAAGTATTATTACGATATGGACTTATCACATGAAAGCTACTAACGTACACACATATATACTGGCATTTCTAACCGCATTGGCAGCCATGTTTGTCACGCCGCAGGCATCGGCATTCTCTGTCGACACCTACACATCTGAAAGTGTGCTTGCCTCCGGACGCTGGCAAAAAATAAGTATCGAAACCTCAGGCATACATTTTATTCCTGCATCAACCTTGCGATCTTGGGGTTTTTCATCACCACGCACCGTGAAAATTCACGGTTACGGAGGTGAATTATTACCCGACGCTTTGACCGCTGCCAATTATATCGATGACCTCCCGCTTGTTCAGACAGTAGCCACCGACGCCGGTATTTATTTCTATGCCACCGGTCCCATGTCGGTCACATACAACACCTCACAAAAAGCATTCACCCATTCCAACAATTATTTTTCTGACAAAGGATATTACTTCATAACCGAAAACGACAATCCGGCTGCTGAAATACCTTATGTAGGCGAAGCCATAATGTCATCTGACGCCGTATCCACCTATACATGTCTGCTTGTACATGATATCGATGAAGTGTCCATCTCAGGAATGGGTCGTGAATTATTCGGTGAAGACTTCCGTACCGTACGAAACCGCACATTCAATTTCGACCTCACTGATAAGGCTGACAATCTGGTGAAAACCACCACATCATTCGCCGCAGCTCATTCGTCCAACGGCACACTGAATTTTTCAGCTAACGGCAAGCCTATTTCCGGCTCGACCACCGTATCGACCCCGGGAAGCTATGCCGACGCCCGAGGCGTAACCGCACGTAAAAACTTCGAACTTGAATCTGACCATCTTGCATTCACCATCGATTTCACCCCCGGCACAAACCTTACGGCTGCCTATCTCAATTATATAACAGTCAATTACACACGCCTGATAGCCCTTCCGGCTTCCGGTTCTCTAATGTTCCACTGCGACCAGCGCAACGTAAAACTCTCCCGAGCCAAAGGCGGCACCCACGTATGGGACGTCACAAATCCACAAAGCATAAAAGCCCTTAACACCAAAGCCTCTGGGTCTGACCTTTATTGGGAATCAGACTACAGCGGAATGCGTACATATGTGGCATGGAATGAAGGAGTTTCATACCCTGCGCCCAAACTCGAAGGCAGCGTAGCCAATCAAAACCTTCACGGACTCTCGTCATGCCCTGACATGATTATAATTACCATCAACGAATTTGCATCACAGGCTCAACGCCTTGCTGACCTCCACCGCAACGGTCCTGATAAGCTCAACGTAGAAGTCATCTCACAGGACATCATATATCCTGAATTTTCATCAGGCGTGCCTGATATAGGCGCCTTCCGCCGATTCCTTAAAATGGTATATGACCGTGGCAACCAAGCCGGAAAACCCTTGCGCTATGCCTTGCTTTTCGGTCGTGGAATATTTGACAACCGTCATCTCACTCAACCGCTACGAAACAGCACCACACCATATCTTCCCACCTGGCAAGCCACCGAATCACTCAATGTAGGCGCATCCGGCAGCTTCACTACCGACGATTATCTGGCTGCCCTCTCCGACGGCACATCAGGTCAAAGCTATCTGCTTGACCTTAACATAGCCGTAGGACGCATAAGCGCATCCTCACTCGCTCAAGCCACCACTTTTGTCGACAAAATGTACAGCTACTATGACCGCACAAAAAATCAGTCACAGTGGCGCAACTCCATGGTAATCATGGCTGATAATGCCAACGCCGGTGACTTCATGAAGCATGCCGAAGAAAATCTGTACCAGAATCTGATAGAAACCGATGCCGGCAGTCAGATGGTTTACAATAAAATATTTGTCGATGCATTTCCGGTAATAGGCGGTAAAAGTATAGCCGGTCGCAAGCGCCTCATGCAGCTATTTGACGAAGGCATAATGTGGCTATCCTATATAGGTCACGGCTCCATGGTGTCACTTTCCGAGGAGAGCCTGCTAAATCCCAATGATTTCGAACACATGTACAATAAACAGTTGCCCGTATTCTTCGGAGCCACTTGCTCGTTTTCCCGTTGGGATAATTACACACCCTGCGGAGCCGAACACATGCTGTTCAATCCCAAAGGCGGCATTATCGGCTCGATTTCTCCAGTACGCGAATCAGGCATTGACTTCAACGGTATGCTTGCCCGCACCATAGGGCAGTATGGTTTTAACCGAAATCCCGATGGTTCACTTCCTACACTCGGTGACATCTGGCTCCGTGCAAAAAAACACCATAAGGGCGATTCCGGACGAGCACTGTTCGTTCTCCTTGGCGACCCCGCGATGCGTCTTGCCATGCCCGACAATATAGTTACTCTTGATTATATCAACGAAGACCCCGTCGACCCCGAAGCACAAGTCACAATCATGGGGCGACAGAACGTCCTCTTTTCTGGTTCGGTCAGAAACGCATTGGGCGAACCGCTTGATGACTTCAACGGCGAAATCCTTGTCACTCTCTATGACGCTATGTTCAGCACCACCACTTACGGACGTGCCGACAGCAAAACTTCAGGTCTGAAATATACATTTGATGAACAGAACGGCAAACTCCACATAGGACGCGGCAAAGTAGTCAACGGACAATTCAGCATCCCCGTATCCATGCCCACGGAAATAGCTGAAAACTTCCGCCCGGCAGCATTCAGCATGTACGCATACACTGCTGACGGACGCGATGCCGTAGGATGTAACCGAGACTTTTATATCTACGGCATAGATGAGACTGCCGAACCTGACGACAATCCGCCCGTGATTGAATACGCATACCTCAACCATGAATCATATACCGACGGTGACGCCGTCAACTCATCACCAGTGTTCATAGCCAAAGTACATGATGACACAGCCATCAACCTGTCCACAGCAGGCATAGGCCATCAGATGATTTTGAAACTCGATGACTCGCGTACATTCTCGGATGTTTCATCTTTCTACACACCGTCAGCCGACGACCACCGCTCAGGTACAATCATGTATCAGCTCGATGAGATTACACCCGGCAACCACACTCTCTCATTCCGCGTATGGGACACTTTCGGCAACTCTCGTACCCACACCATGTCATTCTTCGTTGACCCGGCAGCAGCACCCAAAGTATTTGATGTATTCACCGATGCCAATCCGGCATACGACCATGCCAACTTCTACATCTCGCATAATCGTCCCGATGCCGAACTTACAGTATCCATTGAAATATATGACATGATGGGACGTCAGGTCTGGACCTCAAGCGTGACCGACCGCAGCGATATGTTCCTGAGTGCACCGGTCACATGGAATCTATGCGGCACATCCGGAGCTCGCGTACCCCGTGGCATATATATCTATCGCGCCACAGTCAAAGAAATAGACGGACCTGAAATCCAGTCAGCCGCCAAACGCATAGCCGTGGCCGGTCATTGAACATACTCCATGTTCACCACTACCGGACAGTGGTCCGACAGATACACGCCATGCTCGGCACCCTCAGCCATCACGCCGTAACTCTTCACGTTAAGACCACCTTTGGTCAGCACATAATCTATACGCGTACGTTCACCTTCAGGTACACGGAAATAGTCATGAAAAGTCCACTCCGGACCATACACCAGCCTCGCCGCACCTCTGCTATCAGTCAACCCCTTGCCTGAGCCCATATCAGTCAGTGTCGTTACCACCTCACTATCAGGCACCGAATTAAAATCACCCGTAACTACCACCGGACGATTTCCGGCAAGCGAATCCACACGTTCCAGTATGAGCTTAACACCCTCACGACGAGCCACTTCCCCCACATGGTCAAGATGAGTGTTCAGAGCCAACACCTCTTTCCCCGTAAGCTTATCATGTAAAACAGCCCAGGTAGCTATCCTCACGCAAGCACCGTCCCACCCGAGTGAACCAGCCACATCAGGAGTAGCACTCAGCCAAAAATTACCAGTAGACACAGGTGTGAAGCGGTCAAGCTTATACCACAACGCAGCATATTCGCCCTGCTTCGCCCCATCCTCACGTCCTACTCCGGTCACACCATATTCATCAAGCCTCGCCTTCAAATCCTCAAGCTGATTATCCAGCACCTCCTGAGTACCCACTATATCCGCATCATAATAAGCTATAGCATCCGCCACCCTCTCACGTCGGTTGACCCAACCGTTCTCCTTATCCCACGGATTATCATACCGTACATTAAATGACATGACTTTCAGCGGCTCACCCGCCTTGACACACATAGTCATCATACCCACCATACACACAACCATCAGAACTCGTCTCATTATCATAACTTTTTTATAATCGGTTAAACTATTAAAACACGAAGGTATAAAAAACCGAAATAAAAACATTGCCCTGATAAAAAACTTTATTAAATTTGCACCGCAAAAACCGCATTACATCCCCATGGAAAGATGCCGGAGTGGTCGATCGGGACGGTCTCGAAAACCGTTGTACCCTTA
>CAMWPX010000010.1 GCA_947176205.1 uncultured Porphyromonadaceae bacterium | reverse complement strand
TATAATAATAATGTGCAAAATTAGCTGTTTTTGACTACTTTTGCAAAGTAATTGTATCGCTTATTTAATGGACTCACTTGAAAAAAAATATTACAAGATATCCGAAGTGGCAAAACTGCTGAATTTACCGGCATCCACATTGCGCTTTTGGGAAAAAAATTTCACTATCATTAAGCCGAAACGCAATGCCCACGGCACACGTTTTTATACCGCTGACGATATCGACACCATATCCATGATACACTACTTGGTAAAAGAACGAGGACTAAAACTCGATGCCGCGCAAGAACAGATTCGCATCAATCCCAAAGGTGTATCAAACCGTCATCGCACCGTAGCCAGGCTTAAAGAAATCCGCTCCACTTTACAAGGTCTGCTTGACTCTCTGAGTTTACGGTAATAAGCGCAACAATGTGAAAATAGCATAATTATTGCGACGTAAATGTGAATTAACGCTAAAAACACGAGCAAAAAAGTGTTAACGGAGCACGCGAAACTGTTGGTTATTGAAAAAAATTAATAAATTTGCGGCAAACAAAATAGATTAACACAAGCACTTTTAACTAATTACCAAGATTTATCTAACTAATTACTAAGATTATGAAAAAACTCTACACAGTGTTGCTCTCTCTCGGTGTAGCCACATCAATCACAGCACAACAATTACCGAACAGCAATTTTGACGGAACTTGGGGCGATTGCACTCCCTGGACATCAAACAATAACAAATCCACTAAAGGTCAAACACCTGAAAATTGGACTATATCCCATGTAATCGGGATGGCTAATGGAATGGGCGCAACCGAAGTAGGAAAGAAAGTTGACGGACACTCCGGTAGTGCTGTAGAAATTCACAATGAACCAAATCCATACAAGTCATCTCAGATTGTACCCGGATATATAACATTAGGTACATCGTGGGCTACATCAGTCGGTGGCATTACACCCATTAAAAATATGGACGGAGGCTCTTTCGGCGGCATCAACTTTACTTATCGCCCTGATGCGGTAGAATTTTATTATCAGCGCACCCATGGCACGGCCAACGCATCTGAGGTAGCTATGGTTATTGCATACAGTTGGAAAGGAACCACAACTCAAGTATCCGTTCCGGGTAACAACGTGCTTTCCGGTTCACCGGCAACCGCTACAATGACCGACCGCGACCGCAATATTCTCGGCAAAACAACATCACAGGGTGGCGCGGTAACAACATCTTCTGATTTCGCGCTTATCTCTAAAATAGAGAAAAGCATTGAAGGTAATCAAACCTCATGGACCCGCATGGAATTGCCCTTCGAGTATAGTAATAATGCCGCACCTGAAAAATTCAACATCATTTTCTCGGCCGGTGACTATTATTCCACCACTCCCGGAAAAGCCAACACAATGAGTATTGATGAGGTAAAGCTCCTGTATTTCTCCCGTCTGGCATCACTTTCCGTAAATGGCCAAGAAGTAAATGGCTTCAGCTCCGACAAATATGAGTATACCGTAAATGGCGAAATGCCTGCAGCCGGTGCATTTAATTTCACTACTCTCGGCACAAGCGGCAGCGCAAACGCCACACTCAGCCTTGATACAGCTAACTCAGTGGCCACCATTAAAGTGACAAACTCAAACGTTGGCGGTACAGACGTGGACGGAGCTACAGAACATACTTACACCATACGGTTCGTAGACTCAGCAAGTGATATTGAAGGTCAGAAATATGACGGTACATTAATTATCTCCACTGAAGAGGATGGTGTTGAAAATGTGATTCTCAGCGAAGAAAAATCAGTTTACATCAATAAAACTTCAGCTGATAAATGCACGGTAACCCTCCCCGACTTCGCTATTGACCTCGGTGACGGTCCTCTGCCCTTGGGCGACATCATCGTTTCTGATACTGATATCGTAACTAAAGATGGTGTCTCTGAGTTGTCGGGCGATGTGAAGCATTTCAGCCTACTCGACGGAGATATTTTGGCTAACATAAGATTGTCGGGTACAGAAATAGGCAACGAACTCGACATGATAATCTTCGTGGACTGGATTTACGAAGATGAGGACGAAGGTGACGTGACGATGGCTACTTTCAAAGTGACATTCAACGGAACAACAGGATTGTCAGGCATATCCACCGTAGGAACCGACAGCAATGTCAACGCTCCGGTTAATTACTACAACCTCAACGGTGTAGAAGTCGAAGCCGACAATCTCACCCCGGGTATCTACGTTATCCGTCAAGGCAATCAGACACAGAAAGTGCTTGTGAAGTAATTCACACTTAAATAAATCTTGAAAAAATAAAAGCTCTCCACATGAGGGCTTTTATTTTTTTACAAATAATCAGTAAATTTGCAGCATTATGCAGCCACTTTACGAAGATAACCATATTATCATTGTCAATAAGGCTCCCGGAGAAATAGTTCAGGGCGATAAAACCGGTGACGAACCACTGGTAGAACGCGTACGCAGTTATTTGAAAGAAAAATATCAGAAACCGGGCAATGTATTCTGCGGCGTAGTTCATCGTCTTGACCGCCCGGTCAGTGGAGCTGTTATTTTCGCAAAAACATCCAAAGCCCTCAGCCGACTGAACGAAATGCTTCGCAACGGTTCCATACGTAAAACATATCGAGCCATAACCCGTTTTCAGCCACCCAAAGAAGCTGACAGACTAATACACTACATCACTTCAGTAGAGCGCAACAATAAATCATACACCTCCAACACTCCAAAGCCTGGTGCAAAAGAAGCTGTGCTAAGTTATAAACTAATCGGCAAGTCTGACCGATATTATCTGCTTGAAATAAATCTTGAGACAGGACGCAAGCATCAGATAAGAGTACAGCTATCCTCAATCGGCTGTCCCATTAAAGGTGATTTGAAATATGGTGACAAGCGCTCCAATCCCGACGGAAGCATCTCTTTACATGCCCACAGCATTGAATTTGAGCATCCTGTATCTCATCAGACAATAAAAGTAGTAGCTCCCGCGCCCGATGACATTCTGTGGAACGCCATCACACCAAAATCATAATGTCAATAATTATCCCTGCTGATATACCGGTTGCCAAGATTTTATCCTCAGAAGGATATATGGTAAATCCCGCTGACAGTCCCGCTTCACTTCATATCGGACTGATAAACCTCATGCCTCATAAAGAAGAAACCGAACTTGACTTTATGAGACTAATAGCGCCCTACCCTGTGCCGGTGAAATTAAGCCTGATTACCATGGCTTCGCACCAAAGCAGACACACATCAGCCGAACATCTACGGAAGTTTTACATCAAATCCACAGAAATTGACCTTAATGATTATGATGGCGTGATTGTAACAGGTGCTCCGCTTGAATTTGTAGCAATGAATGACATTGATTACATAGATGAAATAAAAAGTATCTTCGATGCTCTGCACACCATAGGTAAACCGGCTCTGTACATCTGCTGGGCCGCATTTGCTGCTGCCTATTATCTCTATAATGTACCCTTCTATCTCACTGACATAAAAATATCCGGAATATTCAGTCACACTATCATAAATAAAGAAACGCCCCTACTAAAAAATCTCTCTGACGGATTCAGGCTCCCGCATAGCCGTTTTGCCTATTGGAAAACTGACAGCATATCGTCAGCCATTTCCATTGCTGCAACAAGTCAATCTGCAGGAATATGCATGCTTACCAATGACAGCCAGAATGAATACTTCATCAATGGTCATGGTGAATACAGACTTGAGACATTAGGCAATGAATATAAACGCGATAAAAATAAGGGTCTTGAACCGCATATACCATGCAACTATTTTCCACATGACGACCCGTCAAACCCACCTACCGACTCATGGCATGAAAACGGAATCAGAATTATGCATAACTGGTTAGGAATTATCAACAAAAAACGTTAATTTTGTAAGATTAACCGCATTATCGCTATGATTGAATATCTTTCGGGAAAAATAGCCGAGCTTACCCCCACCTATGCAGTTATTGACTGCTCCGGAATAGGATACATGGCTTGTATTTCACTACCCACATTCACAGCGCTTGAGGGGCAGACTACAGCCAAATTGCTTATTCACGAATCAATCCGGGAAGACGCTCACCAACTATTCGGATTCATAAATGAGCAGGAACGTTCGCTGTTCCGCTCCCTTATAGGTGTGTCGGGCGTAGGTGCCAATACAGCACGTATGATTTTATCATCCATTCCAGCACCTGAACTTGAAAGCGTAATTTTATCCGGCGACCATAACCGACTAAAAAATGTAAAAGGTATAGGGATAAAAACTGCCCAAAGAATTATAGTCGACCTTCGCGACAAAATAAAACCTACAGGCGATGCGTTAAATATACAGCCTGTTATCACATCAGAGGTATTTGATGAAGCCTTATCTGCTATGATGATGTTGGGATTTGCACGCATGCCGTCACAAAAAGCTCTTAAGAAGATTTTTGATGAAAATCCCACAATAAAAGTAGAAAACGCTATCAAAAAAGCTCTTAGCATGATGTAACCGCTTGCAATTTTCATAATGAATAGGTGAGACTTAGCCAATCATTCCAGTGACAACACGTCGACATAACAAATCTGTATCTCGCTTCGCTTCCCGCTATCGGGCACTGATTCTGATAGTGTCACTGCTTTTACTCTGCATACTCACCGCAAGAGCCCAATATTATAAATCAGAACTGCCTCCTCCTGCCCCGGCATCTGTTGCACCACCACCATTATCTCCTCTTGATTCCATTATGCTTCCATCACCGGTACAGCAGACTGTACCACAAAGTTACGAAGAGCTGATGGGACAGGAATTTTCAGCTGATTTACGGTCTCCGTCAAATGTAAATACTGTCACTGAATTTGACCCGGAAACAGGGTGCTACGTGTTACGTACACGTGTCGGTGACATGGATATCTCCACTCCGTTTCTTCTTACCGAGAAACAGTATAACGACTGGCAGATGCGTAAATCCATGCAGGAATATTATCGGAAACGTAACGCTGAAGCCCTTACTCAGGAGAAAGAGAAAAAACCGTTTGACGTTCTCGATATGAATTTCGCGCTCGGTCCGTTGGAAAAAATCTTCGGTCCGGGCGGCGTTCGCTTAAGAACGCAAGGCTCCGTACAACTTGACATGGGTGTAAAATCGACTTTTACCGACAACCCGGCTCTTGCTCTCAACGCCCGTAGAAAAACATTCTTTGACTTTCAGCAAAAGATTCAGGCTACGATAGCCGCATCCGTTGGTGACCGCCTGAACTTCAACATGACTTATAATACTGACGCTACTTTTGATTTCGATTCAAAAAACCTTAAGCTACAGTATGAAGGTAAAGAAGATGACATAGTCAAGAATATCGAAGCCGGTAACGTAAGCATGACCACCGGCTCTCAATTGATTAGAGGTAGTACGGCATTGTTCGGTGTCAAAGCCAAACTTCAATTTGGAAAACTTACCGCAACAGCTTTGGTTTCCCAACAAAATTCAGAATCAAGGTCCATCAGTACAAAAGGTGGAGCACAGACCACCCCGTTCAGAGTCAGTATCGATGACTATGACCAAAACAGACACTTCTTTCTCGGACATTTCTTCAGAGATAATTATGACCGTTTCGCTGCAAAAATTCCAATAATTACTTCCGGAGTCAATATCACCAGAGTGGAAGTATGGGTGACTAATAAAAACAACAACTTCAATCAAAGCCGTAACATAGTGGCATTCATGGACTTGGGAGAAAGCGGCAGGCTTGCCAACGCTTACTGGAATCCCAATCCGGCTATAATCAATCCGTCAAACAAATCCAACGACCTGCTTTCAAAAATCAAGACCGAATATCCCGATGCCAGATATATTACTTCCGTAACACAGGCCCTCGAACCATTAGCAGCGTACGGTATAAACGGCGGTCAGGATTATGAAAAGGTAGAAAGCGCCCGTCTGCTGTCAGAAAGCGAATACACGCTTAACGCCACATTGGGATACATCTCATTCAAAAATCAGATGAATTCCGATGATGTGCTTGGAATCGCATATGAATACACATATCAAGGTCAGGTGTATCAAGTAGGGGAATTTTCTTCTGACATAACCTCCACTGACCAATGTCTTTTTGTTAAAATGCTTAAAGGCACCACAATATCTCCGGAACTACCGATGTGGGACCTGATGATGAAAAATGTATATTCATTGGGTGCGTATCAAGTCCAAAGCAGTAACTTCAAGATGCAAATCAAATATCTGTCAGATACCACCGGTACGGAAATAAACTATCTACCGATACCGGGACTGTCGGACAAACCACTGCTTCAGGTCATGAACCTTGACCGTCTGGACTCCAATCAGCAATCAAATTCCGACGGATTCTTTGACTTTGTAGAAGGCTATACGGTTCAATCATCTACCGGTAAAATCATATTCCCGGTAGTAGAGCCATTCGGCACTCACCTTGCTAATAAAATTGGCAACCCACAAATTGCCAGACAATATGTCTATCAGGAACTTTACGACTCAACTCTGGTAATAGCCCGTCAGTTTGCCGATAAGAATAAATTCATGCTTGTGGGTGAATATCAGGCATCCGCCGGGTCACAAATCCGTCTGAACGCCATGAATGTGCCCCGAGGCTCAGTTATAGTAACCGCCGGAGGTGTTACACTGAACGAAAACAGCGACTATACTGTGGATTATGCTATGGGCATAGTAACCATAACCAACCAAAGCATAATAGATTCAGGTCAAAGCATCAATGTGACGTTGGAAAACCAATCAATGTTTTCCACACAGCGCAAGACACTTCTCGGACTTGATTTGAGCTACAAATTCAATAAAAATCTTACCATTGGCGGTACATTGATGCATTATGGCGAGAAAGCACTTACTGAAAAAGTCAATATCGGTGATGAAGTAGTCAATAATACCATCTGGGGATTTAACTTCGCATACAACACTGAATTTATGTGGCTGACTAACCTGCTGAACAAAGTTCCGACCATCAATGCCACAGCACCGTCAAGACTATCGCTTCAAGGCGAATTTGCCCAACTGCTTCCCCATTCACAAAAAAGCGGCTCCAACTCAGGCTCATCATTCATCGATGACTTCGAATCAGCACAAAGCGGTATAGATTTACGCTCACCATACGCATGGAATCTTGCCTCCACCCCATATGACAATTCTTCCGATGCTTTATTCCCTGAAGCTGCCCTAAGCAACAATATCGATTACGGCAAGAACCGAGCGCTCCTTAACTGGTACTATATTGACCGCATGTTTACCTCTCGAAACTCCTCATTAGCTCCGGGATATATAAAAAATGACCTTAAACAGCAGTCAAATCCCTACGTCAGAGAAATAACTTCACGCGAAATATATCCGGACCGACAACTTACTTATGGCGAATCATCGACCATACAAACCCTTAACTTATCATTCTATCCTAATGAACGTGGTCCATATAACCTTGACGGTATAAATATAGACTCCGAAGGATTCCTCAATAATCCTGAGAGACGCTGGGGCGGTATAATGCGTAGACTTGACAACACCAACTTCGAGCAAAGCAATATCGAATACATCCAGTTCTGGTTGCTAAGTCCGTTTCTTGACCCTGAAAATCCCAATACCGAAGGTGGCGACCTGTACTTCAACCTTGGTGAAATATCTGAAGACATCCTCAAAGACGGACTGAAGTCATACGAAAACGGCTTACCGTATAACGGGTCAACCGAACATACCACAACTACCGTCTGGGGTCGTGTAAGTAATGAAAACTCGTTGACCTACGCGTTTGATAACAGTAATGAAGCCCGTAGAAACCAAGACGTAGGTCTTGACGGATTAAAAAATGATGAAGAATTCTCCTTCAGTTCTTACAGCAATTATCTTAACAATCTGCGGCAGAATCTTTCACCTGCCACCATTGAAAGAATGCAAAACGATGAATTCTCGCCCTTTAACGACCCTGCCGGAGATAATTACCATTTTTATCGCGGATATGACTATGATGAGCAGCATGTATCAATCATTGACCGATATAAACGGTACAACGGTGTGGAAGGTAACTCTCTGTCGCCTGATGACACCAGTGACCCGCTTTACCAGTCATCACGAGTGACTCCGGACGTTGAAGATATAAATCAAGATAACACTCTTAACGAATACGAACGTTATTATCAATATCATATATCCATCCGGCCTGAAGATTTTGTTGTCGGTAAAAACTATATTACCGATAAACAAGTGTCAGTAGTGTCAACCCGTGATGGAGAAGATTTGGAAGTAGAGTGGTATCAATTCAGAATCCCATTAAACGATTTTCAGAAAAAGGTCGGTTCTATTAACGGCTTCTCTACAATTAGATTCGCGCGTATATTCCTCACCGGGTTCAAAGCTACCACACATCTGCGCTTTGCTTCACTGGAATTAATCAGAGGTGAATGGCGTCCGTACAACTTTAATCTTAACAATCGCGGTGAAACTCCGGCTGAAGGTAAACTTGAAGTCTCCGTAGTCAATATCGAAGAGAACTCAGGTAGGGTTCCTGTCAACTATGTATTGCCTCCCGGTGTCACCCGTATATCCAATCCGGAACAGTCACAGATTGTACAACTTAACGAACAATCCCTGTCGCTGAAAGTATCCGAACTCAATCCCGGCGACGGCAGAGCCGTATATCGCAATACATCTCAAGATTTACGCAACTACAGCCGCCTGCAGATGTGGGTCCATGCCGAATCACTCATAGATGACATAAGCAATCTGCATAACGGTGACCTATCGGTATTTATAAGACTCGGTACTGATGTAAAGAACAATTATTATGAATACGAGGTACCACTGAAACTCACGCCTCACGGACGTTATACCGACTCATCTTCAGACCGCTACATCGTATGGCCTGAAGAAAACTTTGTCAACTTCCGACTCCAGTCACTGGTGGATTTGAAAAAAATGCGTAATCAAGCCAAACGCAATGGAGAAGAAGGTGTTAACTTCGGTGTTGTATATACCGGTCGGGACCCGGATAACCAGCGTAACAGCATATCGGTCAAAGGTAATCCATCACTAAGCGATGTCCGTGTACTTCTGGTAGGAGTACGTAATAACGCTGCCACTGAAAAAAGCGGCATTGTTTGGGTCAATGAATTAAAAGTAACCGATTTTGAATCATCAGGCGGCTGGGCTGCTGATGCTACAGCTTCACTCAGCTTATCAGACTTAGCCACACTCAATCTTGGTACACACTATGAGACCTCCGGCTTCGGCGGCGTAGACCAAGGTCTGAATGAACGCCGAATGGATGACTACCTGCGTTATAATTTCGCGATACAAACCGACCTTGGTCGCTTCTTGCCCGAAAGCGTAAAACTCAGAGCCCCTATTTTCTACTCCTATACTAAAGAAAAGACTACACCTAAATACAATCCGCTTGATCATGACGTGCTTCTGAAAGATGCGCTCGAAGGAGCTTCAAAGCAGGAACAAGATTCAATCAACGCTTTTGCTATTGAACATAATGAACAGCAGAATTTCAGTATTTCCGGGCTCACATTTGACGTAAAAAGCAAGAATCCAATGCCATGGGATCCTGCCAATTTCATTCTCAATTTTTCATTCAGCAAATCACATAAATCAAACCCCACGACAGAATATGAAAATCTTGACGACTATCGTGGCAGTTTCCAATATACATACACTCCATACATAAAACCGCTCAAACCGTTTGCCTTCGTAACATCAAAAAATAAAAATGCACGTTTCCTTAAAGAATGGGAACTGAACTGGCTTCCCAATTCATTCTCATTCCTTACCAATATGTCTCGTTACTATTACGAACAACAGACACGAAGCGAGATTGACACTGATTTCAAACTTCCGGTTTCCGTAAGTAAAAACTTTCTATGGGATCGCCAGCTTGCTATAACCTGGAACCTTACCAAATCACTAAACTTTACATTCAACTCCAATACATCCGCCCGAATTGAAGAACCGATAGGAGCTGTCAATAAAAAATTGTTCCCCGATAAATACAAGCAATGGGCTGATACCGTATGGAACAGCATCCTGCACTTGGGTACCCCGTGGAGCTACAACCAGACATTCAATGCCAGCTATAAAGCACCATTCAACCGTATACCTTTACTTGACTGGATTTCAGCATCGGCAACGTATAATGCCGTATACCGATGGGACCGCGGCGCTACGGTGGAAGGGACATCTCTTGGCAACAGCATTTCCAATCAAGCCGCATGGAACGTAGACGGTAAAATTAATCTTGAATCGCTATATAACAAAAGTGAGTATCTGAAAAAAATCAATACCCGCTTCGCCGCTACCCGTCGTACGGCCAAAGAACTTACCAAAAAGAAAGGCAGCCGCTCTACAAATACACCTAAGCCAAAACGCTTCGAACGCACGTATGCGCTTAACCCCGACACATCTCTCGTCATTAAACATAATCTGCGTAATAAAAAAGTAAAAATAGCCGGTGTAGATGCTACGACCAACAAAGCTGTAGTACTTAAGACCAAGGTTATTGATGCCAATAACGTGGAAATTCTTAACCGTGGAACTGACAATATTAAGTTTACAATTACGGAAATACTTAAAGACGGTAGGTCATTCTGGGAAGATGCCGGCGAACATGTACTGCGTTTTGCCATGATGACACGTAGTGTAAACATCCGTTGGCGCGATACCCGTTCATCGTCAATCCCCCTCTTCCTTCCGGATATCGGGGATATATTCGGTCAAGGGAGCAATAACGGACCGTTGTCTCCCGGTCTTGACTATGCATTCGGATTCACCGATGAAAGCTACCTTGACAGAGCCAAAGATTTGGGATGGCTAATGACAAATTCCGAGCAAACCACCCCTGCGGTATTCTCCCACACTAACGAAGTAAGTATAGAAGTAGCACTTGAACCAATCAAGGGGCTGAAAGTACAGCTTACAGCCAATCGCACTGACAATAGAACCAGTCAGATACAATTTATGTATTCTGATATGCCCACCACATTGGCAGGAAGTTATACAAAAACTCACTGCGCCATAGCCACAGCCTTGGCTTCATCATCAGCTGATAACGGATACGAAAGTTCTGCATTCAATAAATTTATCGACAATATTCCTGTCATGGCACAACGTGTTGAGTCACAGTATAAAGGCTTAAATTACCCCACGACAGGATTTATGAAGGATAGTCCGCACGCCGGCAATCCATTCAATCCTACCGTAGGCACAGTCAGCCGTACAGGCAGCGACGTACTCATACCGGCTTTCATATCTGCCTACTCCGGTACAGACCCGTCAACACAATATCTTGACCCCTTCCCATCCTTAGCTTATATACTGCCCAACTGGCGAATAACTTACGACGGATTAATAAATATCGGTAATCTCAAAAACCTGTTCAAAGCCATCACACTCAATCACTCCTATCAGTGTACATATGCCGTGGGCTCATATTCTTCATATCTCAACTGGATAAGTGCCGATGGTGGCAGACTGGGTTTTACGCTTGATGAACTCACAGGTCAACCGATACCGTCATCGCCTTACAATATCTCATCCGTGGCTATAACCGAACGCTTCGCTCCGCTTGTCGGACTTGCCGTTACTATGAAGAATAATCTGACAGTCAATGCCGAATACCGAGACTCACGAACTCTTACGCTTAACACATCAGCCGGGCAGATAGTTGAAGCTACACAAAAAGGAATTACTGCCGGTATCGGATATAAGATAGTTGACCTCAAAAGTGTTCTGAAGCTAAAAAGCAAACAGACAGGTGTAAGCAATGACCTGACAATAAACGGGGATTTCTCTTATGCTGAAAATCAAGCTCTCATACGTAAAATCGAGAACCGATTCACACAAGCCACCTCAGGCACACGCGTTATATCATTTAATCTTGCAGCCAAATATATGCTTAGCCGTCGCATGACCATGGGGCTTTACTTCGAACACCAGATTAATACGCCATTGGTTTCATCCGCAGCATATCCGACTACAAACACAGCCTTCGGACTTTCACTTAATTTTGAATTATCTCGATAAACACAATGCGGCGATGGTAAGTTATCTTCAAATAGAAAACGTCACAAAAAGTTTTGGCGACAGAATATTGTTCGATTCCATCACTTTCGGTGTTAACCAAGGTGATAAAATAGGCATAATCGCAAAAAACGGTACAGGAAAATCCACCCTACTCAATATTATAGCCGGTAAAGAAGATATCGACAGCGGCAAAATTACGTTCAGAAATGACTTGAAAATATCCGTTGTCCCGCAGACACCGGTATTTCCTCCCGACGCTACTGTGATGGAAGCCTGCTTCGACACATTCTCGCCTAAAGGCATAGCCACAGCCCGCTATGAATCCGCCCTACAAAGCGGCAATGCCGAAGAAATAAACGAAGCTCTGCATCTGATGGATGCTGCTGATGCTTGGGATTACGATGACCGCATAAAACAACTTCTCACACAGCTTCACATAACCGACCTTACCGCACGTATCGCAACTCTATCAGGAGGTCAGCACAAACGCATAGCCATAGCTCGCGCCATTCTTGACAATCCTGATTTGATTATCCTTGACGAGCCCACCAATCATCTTGATATAGACGTTATAGAATGGCTTGAAAATTATCTGTCACGTAACAATCTTACAATCCTGCTTGTAACCCATGACCGATATTTTCTGGACCGCGTTTGTAATAAAATCATAGAAATTGACAGGCAAAGCATCTATACGTATGAAGGTAACTTTGATTATTATCTACGTAAACGGGCAGAACGCATCGAAGCACTCGGCAATGAACTTGCAAAAGTTAAAAACACTCTAAGAAAAGAACAAGAGTGGATGAACCGTCAGCCTCAGGCTCGTGCAGGGAAAGCCAAATACCGCATTGATTCGTTTTATGAATTAAAGGAACGCTCCAAAGTCAATCTGCGTGAAGATAACATCAACCTCGATAATATGAACTCCGGCTACATCGGTTCCAAAATATTCGAGGCAAAAAATGTATGCAAAAAATACGGTGATAAAGTCATACTTAACGACTTCAATTATATCTTCTCACGCTACGAAAAGGTAGGTATAATCGGCGCAAACGGTGTAGGCAAATCTACATTTATAAAAATGCTACTGGGATTGGTAAAGACCGACAGCGGACACTTCGATATCGGCTCTACCGTCAGGTTCGGATATTATTGTCAGGATGGGATACAATTTGATGAAAACAAAAAGGTGATTGACGCCGTAACCGAAATCGCTGATGATATTATATTGAAAGAGAATATTCATCTCTCACCGATGCAGTTTCTCAATCATTTCCTGTTCTCCCCTGCCGATCAGCAAAAATATATTCATACACTGTCAGGTGGTGAACGATGCAGACTGCATCTTGCCACAGTGCTGATGCGTAGACCTAACTTTCTTATTCTTGACGAGCCAACAAATGACCTCGATATAGTAACCCTACGTATATTGGAAGACTATCTGAGCAATTTCCAAGGTTGCCTTATCGTAGTCTCGCATGACCGTTATTTCCTTGACAATATCACAGAGCATTTATTTGTATTGGATGGTACGGGAAAAGTCAAGGATTTTCCGGGTAACTACAGCGATTATCGCCTATGGCTTTCCGAACAAGAAAAACTTACCCCCGAAAAACAGCCTGCCGTAAACAAACAGACAAAAACAAGAGCAGAACGCAAGGAGAAACTTTCTTATAAAGAACGCAAGGAACTGGAATCTCTGACACAGGAAATTGAACTTCTTACTGAAGAAAAAAACAAACTTGACGCATTGTTTTCCTCCGGTACCGAACTTGATAATGTAGCGGAATTATCTACCCGATACAATGCATTGAGTGAAGAACTCGATGAGAAAGAATTGAGGTGGCTTGAACTCTCGGAACGCGAATAATATCATCAGTCATGAGTCCAACTAAACCGACACTCATATTACGGTTACACAATGCTTTGAGCCGTTATCGTAAAGCTATGGTAAGATTCAGCCATAGAAGTTCGGGGATTATCAGATGGTGCGAACTGACCGTATCAGGACTCGCTGCGGCGGCATCTTTATTATGCCTGATATGCATTATCATACATATCGGTTACTCCCACTCCGTTCAGGAGTATCAGATGCTCAAAAACATATTACGCTACTGCCAGGGTATATTTATTGCTAATGTATTGATTGGATATATATTGCATTTCAGAAAAACGTTTCAACAATCATTACCGGTCAAGTGGATTGCGGATATAGCAATATTGATAACTATTATTCCATGGCTGCATACACCACCACTTTCGCCTTGGATTCCTTGGCTCTCTAATATCCTGTATTCCAATAAATTTCTCTATCTGATATTAGGCATTTATGCTGTCATAACTCTGAGTCAGACCGTTTTCCTTTTAGTAGGTAAGCGCACCAATCCATCATTGCTATTATCCTGCAGCTTTTTAATATTCATTATTTTCGGCACATTCATGCTGATGCTGCCCCGCTGTACATACTCCGGAATCAGTTTCACTGACTCACTTTTCGTAAGCACAAGCGCAGTATGCATAACAGGATTGACTCCTATCGACATACCCTCGACGTTTACCCCTATGGGACTATTCATACTGGCGCTTCTCATGCAGACCGGAGCCTTAGGAGTGATGACTTTTACAAGTTTTTTCGCATTATTCTTTTCCGGGAATAAATCAATATACAATCAAATCATGCTAAAGGATATGGTGTATTCAAAAAGCATGAGTACTCTGATTCCGACACTTGTATATATACTGGTATTCACCTTATTAATAGAATCGTTCGGTGCATTGCTGCTATGGTCGTCAATTCATGGCACGCTTGATATGAGTCTGTCAGACGAGCTGATTTTTTCAATTTTCCATTCTGTATCGGCATTCTGCAATGCCGGATTCTCAAACTATCCTGACGGTTTTTCAAATCCAATGCTTCTCTACGGAAACACATCCATATACTGGATTATGACCCTTATAATCATTTCAGGCAGCATCGGTTTTCCGATTCTGGTAAATTTCAAAGAAGCATTCGAAGAACACATGTTACGATTCTGGCGATTTATCCGCCGAAAACCTAATAATAACGAACGTCTTCGCATACACATCTACAATATGAATACAAAAATCGTGCTTTACACTTTTAGTATTCTATTTGTATTCGGAACAGTATCGTTTTTCTTCCTTGAATACAATAATACTCTTGCCGGGATGACATTATGGGAGAAAATAACCCAATCGGTATTTAATTCGGCTACACCCCGAAGTGCCGGATTTGTATCGGTGTCTCCGGGAAATTTTCTCAATGTCACATTAATAATCGTGCTTTTTCTAATGTGGGTGGGAGGTAGCTCCCAGTCCACTGCCGGAGGTATAAAAGTCAATACTCTCGCAGCTGTATGGTTAAATGTCAGAAGCCTGTTGCGCGGACAGGCGGAGCCTACGGCATATAAACGCACAGTTGCCCCCGGTTCCCTGCGCCGAGCAAACGCAGTCGTAATCATTTCCATTTTTTCATATTTTGTCTTTTCATTCTTACTTCTTCTATTTGAACCTGATTTATCGCCTAAAGCACTATTGTTTGAGTGCATGTCAGCTCTTTTTACAGTCGGATCGTCATTAGGTGTCACATCAAGTCTCTCGGAGAGTTCTGAAATACTGCTTTGCATAGCCATGTTCGTTGGAAGAGTAGGTATAATATCTTTACTTATGGGCATTGTAAAAAAGAAGCCCCAACATGGTTTTACCCTACCCTCCGACAATATCATCATCAATTAACCATATTCTTTTACCATGCGTTACCTAATCATCGGACTTGGAATCTACGGAACAAATCTTGCCATTGACCTCACCAAAATGGGTCATGAAGTAATTGGGGCAGACACAAATCCCTCAATAGTAGAATCAATCAAAGATTATATCTCCACAGCCTATATCATTGACTCTACCGATGAAGTGTCGATATCAGCCCTACCATTAAAAAATGTAGATGTAGTTATTGTAGCCATCGGAGAAAATTTCGGTGCGAGCATACGCACTGTGGCTCTTCTGAAAAAACTTGGAGTCAAACATATATTTGCCCGTGCCATAGACAAACTGCATGAATCCATACTGGAAAGTTTTGAAATAGACCGCATAGTCACTCCCGAACAGAGAGCGGCGTTTGATTTGGTCAACGATATGGGTGTGGACAGTCGTACCGAATCATTACCCGTAGATTCTGATAATTACGTATTGAAATTCAAAGTGCCAGAGTTTCTTGCCGGAATAAAATACTCCAATCTGAACATGAACCACGACTATGGACTGACTCTGATAGCTGTAAGCCGGGAGAAGAATTCAAGAAATATAATGGGAATTTCACGCAAAGAATACAAAGTAATCAGTCAGGATGATATAACTGATGCTGTGATAGAACCGTCAGATATACTTGTGTGTATGGGTAGCAAAGACGCCTATAAAAAATTATTCAGTCATATCAATCTCGCGTAATATCATCATTATTGCGTATCTTTGTAGATGATACTTTATCATCAGCAAACCTCAGGTGGAAAATACTACTGACTATTTAGACAAACTCAATCCGCAACAACGTGCTGCGGTAGAATATATTCAAGGGCCGCAACTTGTTATAGCCGGTGCCGGTTCGGGTAAGACACGTGTACTCACTTATAAAATAGTGCATCTGTTAAACAACGGTTACGAACCGTGGCGAATACTTGCGCTTACGTTTACCAACAAAGCTGCCAATGAGATGCGCGAACGCATTGAAATGCTTGTCGGAGAGAAAACCGCTGCGAAATTATGGATGGGAACCTTTCACTCTATTTTTTCCAAGATACTACGAATCAATGCGGAAAGAATCGGCTATAAATCCAATTTCACCATCTACGATGCCGCCGATAGTAAATCACTCATCAAGACTATCATAAAAGAAATGGACCTTGATGACAAGATTTACAAACCTTCAATTATTATATCAGCCATATCTTCGGCAAAAAACGCACTGATATCTCCGGAAAAATACGCGGCATCAAGTGACATTATGGAAGCTGACCGAAATTCCCGTCGCCCGATGCTTTATGCCATATACCGTCGTTATCGTGACCGCTGTTTCGCCTCCGGTGCCATGGATTTCGATGACTTACTGTATTACACCAATATATTACTACGCGATAATCCTGATATCCTTTGTCATTACCGTGAATATTTCCGATATGTCCTCGTTGACGAATATCAGGATACAAACTTCGCGCAACACGTAATAGTAAATCAATTATGTCAGGAAAACGGGAATCTGAGTGTAGTCGGCGATGATGCCCAAAGCATATACTCGTTCCGCGGAGCGAATATCAGCAATATACTGAATCTGAAAAACGCCTACCCTACCCTTGAGATTTTTAAGCTCGAACAAAACTATCGCTCCACACAGAATATCATCAATGCCGCAAATTCATTGATTGAAAAGAATACCTGCCAGATTCCTAAAAAGGTATTCTCTAAAAATAAATCAGGTGACCGCATAAATGTGGTTCAGTCATACAGCGATTTTGAGGAAGGCTATCTTGTAGCCAACAAGATATCGCAACTGAAAATGCTGACACATGATTCTTATGATGATTTTGCCATCCTGTACCGAACAAATGCCCAAAGCCGTATACTTGAAGAGGCTCTTCGCAAGCGTAACATACCGTACAGAATATACGGTGGTCTTTCGTTCTATCAACGTAAGGAGATTAAGGATGCCATAGCTTATTTCCGCATGGCTGTTAATCCGAATGACGATGAGGCATTGCGCCGTATAATAAATTTCCCGGCACGAGGAATAGGAGAGACAACTGTAAATAAGATTCTTCGTTCTGCAATTGATAAACAAATCAGCATGTGGGAAATCATAGATAATATAGAAAATGCTGAAATAGGACTAAATTCGGGTACTGTAAAGAAACTCCAATCGTTCAGGACACAGATTAAATCATATAATAAAATGGTGACTGACAATGAAGATGCAGAGTCTGTCGCCAATAAAATCATAGAATCTACCGGGTTAATAAAAATGCTTATTACAGAAAGTACGCCCGAAAATCTGTCAAAGAGAGAAAACCTCAATGAACTTCTAAGCGGTGTAAAGGAATTTATCAACTCACGCACCGAAGAGGGTAACGAACATGTAACCCTGTCAGACTATTTAGGCGAAATCTCACTTGCTACGGACCAGGATTCAGAGGAACCCGGCGAAATTACCGAACGGGTCACATTAATGACTGTACATGCTGCGAAAGGACTGGAATTCAACAATGTCTTTATAGTAGGTGTGGAAGAAGACCTTTTCCCTTCCGCACTTAGTTCTGGTCAATTGAAAGAAATAGAAGAAGAGCGCAGACTACTGTATGTAGCTATCACACGCGCCAAAAACTATTGCACTCTCAGTTATGCATCATCACGTTATCGCAACGGAATGACTGCCACATGCTCGCCGTCACGATTCCTGAGGGATATAAATCCTGAATATCTGCATCTTTCATCGGGAGCTACTATTTATAACAACCGCACAAATAATTTTGAATCCTATAAAAAATCATATCAACCAGCAGACTCCACAGTAAACCGTCCAGCCCGGTCAAATATGGCTCCTCTTTCTTCTATTAAGAAACTACCAGCTGCCGCACCGGCAGCCGGCTCCTCAAATATTCACACTGCCGACGAATTAACGGTAGGGATGACCATTACACACGACAGATTCGGTGAAGGAAAAATAACCAAAATAGACACATCACAACCAGATGTACGCATTCAGGTTGATTTTCATAATACCGGCTCCCGATTATTGTTATTAAAATTCGCCAGATTCACCATAAAATCATGACCACCATGAAAGAATCCCAGATACCCACTCCATTTTATATCATATACGAAGATAAACTCCGCCGTAATCTGAATTTAATAAACGATGTCCGCACACAGGCCGGAGTGGATATAATCATGGCATTCAAAGCCAACGCCCTTTGGCGTACTTTTCATATTTTCAAGGAGTACGGGTTCGGATTTACAGCATCATCTCTCAATGAACTGATGCTTGGTGTAAAGTATCTTGGCGTAAAAGCACACAGCTACTGTCCTGCGTATACCGAAAACACCATTATACCTTATCTTGAAAATTCTTCACACATCACATTCAATTCTCTTGACCAATACAATCGTTTTGCCCATACAGCAAAACAATATAATGTATCTCCCGGACTAAGAGTCAATCCGCGATGTTCAGTAATAGAAACAGATATATATAATCCGGCACTACCCGGTTCACGTTTCGGAGTCGATGCGTCACAGCTTGAAGGGAATTTTCAGGAAGGCATAGAAGGCTTGCACTTCCATGCTTTGTGTGAATCTACATCCCATGATTTAGAACGGGTACTTGAAGCCTTTGAATCGCAATTCGGCAAATATCTTGATTCGATAAAATGGGTAAATATGGGCGGCGGACATTTAATGACTCGTGCTGATTACGACACACACCATCTGATTAGCTTACTGAAAGATTTCCGTGACCGCTACCCTCACCTACAGATTATACTCGAACCGGGAAGCGCCTTTACATGGCAAACAGGAGATTTGATTACTTCTGTTGTAGATGTTGTTACCAACCAAGGGATAAACACGGCTATTATTGATGCCTCATTTGCATGCCACATGCCTGACTGCCTTGAAATGCCATACAAACCGGCTATAGAGGAAAGCATTGAATTAACCGAAGGGAAACCACTATATAGATTAGGTGGCAATTCTTGTCTGAGCGGTGATTTTGTGGGCGATTGGTGTTTTCCAAAACCACTGAAATCAGGAGACAGACTGCGTCTAAAGGATATGAATCATTATACTACGGTTAAGACCAATATGTTCAATGGCATACAACATCCTGATATCGTATTTTGCGATTCAAACGGTGATTGCCGGTACTTACGGCAATTCACGTTTGCTGACTACGAATCCCGCATGAGTTAAGTATAAATCCATATACAATTAAGAATATGCCCAAATACTCTGTAATCGTACCGGTATATAACCGTATAGATGAGATTAAGGATTTATTGGAAAGCCTTAGCAAGCAATCATTTACTGACTTTGAGACTATTATTGTAGAAGACGGAAGCTCACAACCTTGCGGCGACATGGTTAACCAATTCACTGACAAACTAAACGTAAAATACTTCTATAAAGAGAATGAAGGCAGGTCAATAGCCCGCAATTACGGGATAGAACGAGCTTCGGGAGAATACCTGATATTTTTTGATAGCGACTGTGTTATCCCTTCTGATTATTTTAGTATTCTTGACCAGGCTCTAATGACATCGCCGCTTGACTGCTACGGAGGTCCTGACGCTGCTGACAAATCATTCAGCGATGTTCAGAAAGCCATTAGCTTCGCTATGACATCTTTACTCACTACCGGAGGTATACGTGGCGGCAAATTAAGCATGGAACTATTCGTGCCACGTTCATTCAATATGGGTTACAGTAGAAACGTATATGATGCCGTAGGCGGATTCCGTGAGATGTTTTCCGAAGATATCGACATGAGTACACGTATAAAGAATGCCGGGTTTTCTACAGGACTTATACGCGAAGCTAAAGTATATCATAAACGTAGAATAGATTTTGCCAAATTCTGGCGACAGGTATATGTATTCGGCATGTCACGCATCACACTTCATTTGCTCTATCCAGGCTCAATGAAATTAGTGCATACACTACCCGCCTTAGCTGTAATCTGCGGTTTAATATTACTACTCCTCGGAATATTCATATCCCCATGGTTTCTCGCACCATTTGCTTTTTACATTATAGCCTTATTCATAAGCGCGACAATAAGCACACGCAGTATTAAGGTCGCTTTACTTGCCATACCGGCATCATTTATTCAAATCATTGGCTACGGAACCGGTTTTATTAAAGCCTTCTTCACCAAAATAATCATGAAGCGTGGCAGAAACATAGAGGAAGAAATAGCCATCCGTAAAGGCAAATAATTATGGTTGACAATAATCAGAAACAAAATTCTCACTTCCGTATTGCCGACTTGTGCAATGAGGACAAACCTCGTGAAAAAGCCATTCAATCAGGAATTTCCACTCTGTCAGATACTGAACTGATAGCCCTGCTGCTCGGTGGCGGAATGAAAGGTAAATCGGTGTTGGAACTCAGCAAAGAGATATATCACAGTTGCAATAATTCTTTAGCCGAGGTAGCCAAATTGTCAATACGTGATATGTGCAGAAAGTTTCAAGGGGTTGGTCCGGCAAAAGCTGTCACTCTTGCTGCCGCACTTGAATTAGGAGCCCGTAGGACTGATATAAAAACCGATGAGAAACCACAAATCAAATGCGCTCATGACGCATTCATGCTATTACCTCACTCGATGAAAGATAGTCATGTCGAAGAGTTTTGGGCGATAATGCTTTCCCGTTCAAATAAAGTGATTGGCAAAGAACGAATAAGCAGCGGAGGAACAGTAGCTACTGTAGTCGATATAAAATTAATCATGCGACACGCCATAGAATATCTTGCCCAAGGAATTATTCTTGCCCACAACCATCCCTCAGGCAATCTGAATCCATCGGTGCAAGATGATAGTCTGACTAAGAAAATAAAACAAGCTGCCGCTTTACTCGATATAAATATACTTGACCATCTGATAGTAAGTAATGACGGCTATTACTCCTACAATGATGAGGGCCGGCTCTGAAGCCGACCCTCATCATTTATATTATAATCTTTATGATTATCAATAATCATAAATCAGTTCATATTCCTTGACATACAGAACCGAACCACTGCCACCGGTGAAATAATCGCCCAATTTACTTGCCGAGGCTGTCACAAGGATATATTTGGGTACACGGGATGTCGAACGATAATTCAAAGGAATCTCCACGTCTATATAATCCTGCATAGTCTCATAACTTGTAAACTCACCATAAGCTATGACACCCGGATTATCCGCTTCAAACAGATGGCGGTCACTTTTCTTGGTACGAATCTCATAGGGCTGATCCCAGTCAGCTAACGCACACCATACAATACAAGTGTCTATACGACCTATCATTTCCTGAAAATCAGGATTGACTTTGCTTGCATGAGATATATTGACCGGTTCATATTTTATTCTTGCTTTAAGTTTTGTGGGACGGGCATTAAACGGACGACCGAATGAAAGCACACCATCAGTACCATCTGTTCTTACATATGAGCCTGCGAAAAGATTGCCGGCACCAAACTTACCCAATACCGAAGCTCCGACAAATTTACTTTGCAGCATAGCGCCTTGATATCCGTTAGATGATGACGGGTCATCTATAGGTACAGTGATGCTTTTGCCAAGTGTCGCAGCACCACGGTTACCTGAATCCCAAAATGCATTTTCTTCTTTACCTTCATCATTGACCACCCACGGTCCCGGATTCCATATCTTATTGTCCTTCAACTTCCATTCTGTAAAGCTGGAATTGGGCAGTTGAACTACATCTTCTGTAACGAACTCCATTTCAGCGCTGTTTTCACCATCGCTAACCGCACGTACCACATAGGCGGTCTGAGATTCAAGGTGAATAAGACGTGCATAATATTCGCCACCGTTTACAGTCACCCATTCACTTGGTGCTATTATCCAATCCTCAGCATCCGCTTTACGATATTCAAAATCAACATCCTTGCCAACAGCTGCCGATACATAAACCCAAGCTACATTTGACCAAGCATCAATTGAAGTTATATTAACGTTAACGTCAGTCTGACTGACATTAAGTGTCCACACCACATTCCGCTCAAATTCACTGACCGTAACTTCCACAGGTTCGGAGAAATTCACATTATGTCCGACTAAATCAGGTGTCATAACTGCATACGGTCCACCTAATTTAAGAGTTCTGACCGGCAAATTCTCTATTGACTGAGCCGTTGGAACAACAGCTGTCACGGTGTGGTTTTCTACATCTATAACCGAATTACCTATTTGAGATGCAACAGTAAAATATCTGTCAATAGTTTGAGTAGCTGTAATAGTCCATGTAAATTCTCGCTGATACCGCTCAAACACTACGTCAATAGGCTTGGATAAATCCAACGGTTTACCGATAATACCCGGAGTGACACATTTTGAACCGTCTTTCATATCCATCGATTCAATCACCACACCATAAATATCAGCCCATTCGGTAAGCGGAATCACGATACTACGCGATACAGAATCTATTTCTATCGGCGAAGCCAATAATTCATGACCTTCCGCATCAGTCGACATAATCTCTATTGCAGCGACATTGGGCATGACCCAAGGATACGGGATATTATTTTCGATACACGAACCGAAAATGACAGCCAGAAACATCAGACCCAAGACTGTCTTACATCTGAATTGCTTAAATGTGTACACCTATACCGAAATTAATATTAAACAAATTGAATTTGAAATCAGCACCACTGCTGAATCGTGAGCCTTCATCTACTCCGTCAGTGGTCTGTTTCTCATTACGCAAATGCACGCCAAACACTCCGAACGAAATATTGAAACTTACGTAATCCATTATAAACACACACAAACCGGGGCTGAAATTAAGAGCCACATCAGTATACTGCGTCTGAGTATCACGGATTCCGGAATTATATGGGCGGCGGAAACGTGATGTACCGCTACCGAATGTCAATGCAGCTTCGTTAAATACAGCGAAACGACGAGACTTTCCTAATCCCACATAATTTCTATAAAATACTCCAAACGAGTAATTGGTAGAATAATAACTGATATCATGTATATCAAAGCTCAAATCTTCACCCAGATTAACAGCAAAACGTCCAAGGTCAGCTTCCTGACGGGTATAGTCAAATTTCAGACCGATACACTGGTTATTCTTGAAGAAATACGCTACCGAAGGGCGTATGGCATACTGCTTACCTGAGAAATCAAAATCCTTAAGAGCCTGCAGAATCTGCACATCAGAAGCATCAAATTCGCCATATGAAGCCATTAATCCGAATGTCCACTGTTTTTTAGGTATAAACAGATAATTGAACAGACCACGGTCATAGCGTCCGTAATTCTTATCCTGAATAATAAGATTTGTGGTATCATTACCCACTATAACCTTCTCATCAAACTCAGGGTGATACACATGTCCTTTTACTATACGTTTGGACGATAAAGCCAGACTGTCAGCAGGAAGAGCTGACACTGTAAAAGCATTAACCGACATGGCAGCTATTACAGTCAAAGCAATAAATATTTTATGCGAAGTCTTCATAGCTGTTTACAAATAAAATGCCATTCCGAACTGAATGGAGAATAAATTAATCTTAAAATTTGCGTGTTTGGAATTTCTATTTGACACATACACCTGATTGGTCACAGACTTTGTATGCGTATATCCGAATCCAAGCACTCCAACCGAAACTTCTATTGCCGAATAGTTATTCAGAAACATTATCAGTCCGGGTGATAAACCTATATCAAGAGAAAAATTGGTCTCATATGTACCTTCAATATGACGGTTTTCACCGGTACCGGTAAAATTTGACAGACGGGACCTGCCTCCACCTAACTGCAACTGCACTTCATTAAAGACACCGAACCTACGGTTATCGCCAAAAGAAATATAATTTCTGAAAGCACCCATCACGTAGAAATTTGACTGTATACCACCGATATTATCAGCATTAAATTCAGTCTCTGAATCCAATACGAATTTACCATCGTCAAGAGAGCTACGGCTACGCTGATAACCAAATTTCAGACCGGCAGCCATATTATCCTTAAAGGCATACATAACCATAGGTGTCACCTTAAACGAATATGTGTCACCACTCAGATTCTCAAACACAAGAAACTGATAATTTTTCTGATTACTCTGACTGTAACCGACACTTACACCTGTTATCCACTGCCCTTTCGGTACAAACGACACCTGCTCAAGGTCACGTTTGAACACTTCCTGTGCAACAGATACCTGTGTTATCG